>DASQEB010000029.1:0-9797 GCA_035633875.1 Thermoanaerobaculia bacterium | reverse complement strand
AAGTATCCCGTTGAGCCGCGCAGGCCTCACAACAGGTCGCCGCGCAGCACCCCTTCTGTACGCCATCTCAGATGACACAGCGATTGTTGGTACCCCCGGTGGAACACGTGCTGTTTCCGGAGCAAGAAACCACCGTGTTGTCATCGCACTCTCTCTGGACGGAGCAGGTCGCAAGGAACAAGGGTTTCGGGACGGCTTCCGTCACGACTCCAGCAGCGCTCACGGTGCGACAACCGGCGAGGGCCACCGTCACGGCGGCTGGGTTTTCGGCTTTAGCCTTGACCTCATTGGCGAGGCTGGGAGAAGCGAGGACGGAGAGACTCCAGCAGAGGACGGCGAGGACAGAGGGCAGTCTCATGGCGGTCTCCTTTGAGGAAAAGAAGTCTCAATCACGGGACGGGAGGGCAGTGGAGCATCCATGCTTACGAAATTCTTATAGCACAAATGGACGAAGTCAGCGCACTCCAGCCTGAATAGACCAACCGAGTTGACGGGGGTAAATGATTGAACCGAATGGCGGAAGCGCATGGGAATCGAACCCACCCCCGACGCCGCAACCGGCGCCGGACAACGGTTTTGAAGACCGGTTCGCTCCCGTGCCTTCCGTCATGGTATCTCCTTGGTTCTTCATAGGTTTAGCGGACTGACCTGGAAAGACTTCATGCTCTTGTGTCACTCCCGTGTCACTACCCGCCTACAGCCTCCCGAAGAACCCCGGAGCAGGGCACGTGGCCACCATCTACAAACGTCTCACCGAGGACGGCAGAGTCCGCTACACGGCTTATATACGCCTCAAAGGGCACCCAAAGCAATCCCAGACCTTCGACCGGAAGGCGGATGCTATCCGATGGGCCAAGCAGCACGAGACCGCCGTCCAGACCGGGCGTTACCTACTCAGCCCGGAACTCCCCCCGGAAGCGCTCGGGGCTGGTGCCTCCTGCCGTCTTCCCTGTGTCACTGCCGTGTCACTGAGGGCGCAGATTCGGGGGAAACAGGAAGTCTGAAGTTGAAGGAAACTGGTGTCGAGAAGCTGTCGTAAACCATTGAGACAAATGGCGTGAGCGCATGGGAACCGAACCCACACCCCGGACCGCAAGCGGCCCGGGGCACGTCAGCGACCTCTCCAGACTACGGGTTGCAGTACCACCTGTTACTAGAGCAATAGCACTCGTATTCCCACCCGAATTCAGGATCATAACAACTAGTCTCTGCGCCATTGGTGCAAGACTGGTTTCTTAACGCACTGCAGAGGCCGCCAGCGCCAACGGCAAACATCTTAGTTGAGTGGGCAAACAGCGATAGAGCCAAGATTCCACTGATCATCAACAGCTTTCTTTTCATGAGGCTCTCCTTACTATTGGGATCGCGGACTGTGCCGGCCAATATTAAATATGCGCAATTGTGCGTGCGTTGTCAAGTGAGCATCCAGGAGACGAAGGATGCCTCGGAGAGCTTGGCAAAGTTGTGCACCAGACGAATGGCGGAAGCGCATGGGAATCGAACCCACCCCCGACACCGCAACCGGAGCCGGACAACGGTTTTGAAGACCGCAGGAGGCACCAGCCCCCGAGCGCTTCCAGGGGGATTCTAGCCGATGCGGACGCCTGGCGGGGGTGATACTCTCCGTCCATGACACGCCACATCCTGTTCACCTCGTTTCTTCTCCTGAGCCTCTCCGCTTGCGGAGGGGATGACAGCGCTTCGGACGCGGCGATGGCGGGCGAGTCCCCGGCCGCGGACGCCTCCACCGCGCCCCCTGCTTCCGACGCCCCGGTGGGGCCGATCTCGTCCCGCGGCGAGGTCGTTCCCGGCGGTGGAGGGGGAGCGGGCGGGCCGGCCGGCGGTCTGAACTTCGACCTGCCCGCGGGCTGGCAATCCGAGCAGCCGTCGTCGAGCATGCGGATGGCCCAGGCCTCGATTCCTGGACCGGGCGGCCCCGGCCAGCTCACCGTCTTCTACTTCGGTCCCGGTGGCGGCGGGGGAGTGGAGGCCAACATCGAGCGCTGGATCGGCCAGATGGAGGTCGCGGCTGGCACGCAACCCGCCCAGGAGACCTTCGACGCCAACGGCTACCGCGTCACCGTCATCGACGTGAAGGGGACGTTGCTGCCGAGCACGATGGGGACGGGGCCCGAGACTCCGCAGCCGGATTCGCGACTGCTGGGGGCGGTGGTGGAAGGTCCCGGGGGGCCCTGGTTCTTCAAGGCGACCGGCCCGGAGGCGACCCTAGCGGCCGAGCGGGATGCCTTCCTGTCGATGCTGAGAAGCGTGCGCGGGCAGTAAGGACCCGAGCCATTTCGCACCCCCGCGGGGGGGAGGCTCGTCCCCGACGGACGGCCGCCTCCCCCGGAGTTTCTGTCGCAACCCTCCCGGTTTGGGTCGCAGCTCTCTCCGGGGTTGTTGCAATCCCGGGAAGGGGAGCGTCTCCCCCCATGGTTTCTGTCGCAATCCCCTCCAGATCTGTCGCACCCCCCCGGATCGAAGCGTCTCCCCTCAACACGGGAACGGTTCCGCTCCCTGGAGCGGACGCTCCCTTCTCGTCGACAGCCGTTCCACTTCCGAGGGCGACCGTTGCCCTCCACCCGACGGAGCCTCCCCTCCCGAGAGGAGACGCTCCGACTGAGGGGGCAGGGTCTCCCCTCCCGGGGGGAGAGGCTCCCCTTCCGAAGGTTGCGACAAACAGGGCGGGGGGGATGGCGGAAACTCCGAGGGGAACTGCTCCCCTCGGGAGGGTTGCGACAGAAACGGCGGGGGCTGCGACGAAAACCGGGAACAGGGAGCTCGGCGCGAGGACGGCGGTCTGCCCCAAATGAAAGCGGCCCGCCGCTGTGGACGGCGGGCCGCTGTACGCAGAGATTCCGGTCAGAACTTCTCGTCCTGCTCCTTGTCCTTCCGGTGCTCCCGGCGGCGCT
Source organism: Thermoanaerobaculia bacterium (assembly GCA_035633875.1). Lineage (GTDB taxonomy): Bacteria > Acidobacteriota > Thermoanaerobaculia > Multivoradales > UBA5704 > DATARR01. Next base: position 6,885 of record DASQEB010000029.1, on the reverse strand, counting down.
CCCGCTGGTTCCTCTCGACCTCCCGCCGGGCCTCGTCCCGCAGAGCGCGGGTCTGCTCGTCGATCTCCTGTCTCATCCTGTCGAGCTCGGCCCGGTGCGCTTCGAGGGCCTTGCGCATTGCCTCCCGGCTCTGCTTCTGGGATTCCGCGATGGCCCTCTGGACGTCCGCGCTCGCCATGGCGCGCTCGGACGCCTCCTGGGCCAGCCGTCGCGCCTCGCGGGCGATCCTCTCCCGCTCCTCGTCGGAGAGCCCGCCCTCGGCCTGGAGCCGGCGGGCCTCCGCCTCCAGACGCTCGAGCTCCGGCCTCATGGAGTCGAGCTGCCGATGGAGCTTCTCCATCTCCGGCTGAAGGCTCTTTTCGATCTCGCGCTGCATCCGCTCCATCTCCGGCTGGAGGCGCTCCATCTCCTGCTGGAGCTTCTGCATGTGCGGGCGCAGGGACTCCTCCACCTGCCGGGAGACCCTTTCCATTTCGCGGCTCACCCGCTCCATCTCCTGTTCGAGGCGCTTCCGCTCTTCGGGCGACATCTCGTGGCCCTCGGCCAGGTCGGCGAGATCCTCCCCGAGATCCTCGAGCTCCTCCAAAGCCGCGATGTCGAACGACTCGTCGAAGTCCATGTCCAGCCCCTCGAAGGCGTGCTCGAACGCGGGCTCGAACCCCTCGAACGCTGTTTCAAAGGCCTCGCCGAAGCTCTCGAAGGCCTGCTCGAGCTCCTCGGACTCCCAGTCGAGCTCCTCCTCGATGTCGGCCTCGAGCTCGTCCTCGTCGGAGTCCTCCCAGGATTCCTCCCCTTCGTCCTCCTCTCGGGCCTCCTCCTCAGCCTCTTCAGCCGACTCGGCCTCTTCTTCGGACTCGTCGGGCTCCTGGAACGCGCCGGACGCAGACATCACTGCGGCATCGTCCTCGACGGCGGCGGAGACCACGGGCGCGGCCACGACCACGCCAGCCAGCAGGGCGACCAGAGCGATCCCCAGCCAGAGGGGACGGACCGGGCGCTCGGGCGAGCGGGCCTCGTCCAGCAGCCGGCGGATGCGAAGTCCGAGGTTGGACGGCCGGTCGGCCATGCCCGGGACCGGCAGCGCCCGGACGGAGCGGGTGGACCAGCCGGCGACCTCCGCCAGGCACCGGGCGAGGGAGACGGGACGGCCGGTCCGGCCGACCGCCCATTCGTCCGAGAGCAGCTCCGAGATCTCCCGCAGCCGCCGCCGGGCCACCCAGTTGAGCGGCTGGAAGAAGAGGACGCTGGCCAGGACCTGGTTGAAGACCAGCCAGAAGGTGTCCCGCCGGGCCACGTGGGCGAGCTCGTGGGCCAGCAATCCCTCCTGCTGCTCCGCCGTGAGCCCGACCAGGGCCCGCGGCGGCACGCAGATTTCCGGCTCCCGGAGCCCGAGGGCCACCGGCACCGGCACCCGCGACGAGCAGGTCAGGCGGACCGGCCGGCGGAGACCCGACCTCTCCGCAAGCCGCTCGAGCTGGGTATGGAGGGTCCCGCCGATGACCCGCGGCCGGTGCCTCAGCCGGCGGGAGAACCCCTGGACCGAAGCCATGCACCGGGCCAGCAGCAGCAAGGCGCCGAACGCCCACAGGGTGAGCCCTACGGCCGGAGCGGAGAACGAACTTGCCGGCGCGGCGGGCGCCGCCTCGCGGACCGGCAGAGCCCGACCGAGGGCCGGGGAGAAGGCGACCGGTGCGGAAACCCTCTCCGCCACCGGCGCCTCCACGGCGGCCGGAGCGCTCCCGGACCCGATCTCCGGGAGGCTCCAGCGCCCGGCCAGGGGCTCCCAGCCGGCGGCGATCTGGAGGGAGGCCGTCACGAGCCCGCCCACCAGGGCGACGCGCCAGACCACCTCCTCCGCCCGCACCGACCAGCGGGCGAGACGCCGCGAGCCGAGCCAGGCCAGCCCCAGGAGGAGCGTGCTGTGCAGGACATAGGTGATCACCCAGGCGATCGCGTGATCCGCAAACATTATCGTTCCTCCCTTTCCCGGGCGCCGATCAGCTCGCGAAGCTGATCCAGCTCTTCCGGATCGATCTCGTGTTCCTCGAGCAGGTGGTTCACCAGGGCGGTCACATCGCCCCGGAAGAGCTGCGACGTCAGGTCGGCCACCATCGAGCGGCGGACTTGAGCTTCGGTCACCAGCGGCCGGTAGATGAACCGGCGGCCCTCGGCGCGGTGGTCGACCACGCCCTTCTTCTCCATCTTCGTCAGCATCGTGGCGATCGTCGTCAGAGCGAGCCCCCGCTCCGGCTCGAGCGCCTCGTGCACGTCGGCCACGGTCGCCTCGCCATGGCCCCACAGCACCCGCATGATTGCGAGCTGCAGGTCTCCGAGGTGGTGTTGGGACGTGTCCATCGGGATCTCCTTCGCGTCAACTACCCAGATAGTACTACCGGGGTCGTTGCCTGTCAATCGGGAGATACGGGGGAGGGTTGGAGAAGGTTTCACATGGGTCGAGTAACATCTGGGGTTGGTGAGACTCCTTTCCCGTGACCAGATCTTGGCGGCCCTCGAAGCTCTCGCGGTGGAGCTCGAGAAGACGGGATCGTCCACCGATGTCGTCATTGGCGGAGGAGCCGCCTTGGTCCTCCTCTACAACGCGCGGGACGCTACACGGGACGTGGATGCCTTTGCTCTCCTGTCCGCAAATCCGGAGAGCCTTCGAGTCGCAGTTCGGAAGGTGGCTGAGCTCCTCGATCTTCCAGAGGACTGGCTGAATAACGGAGCCAAGGGGTATCTCCATGGTCTGGCTCTGGGGGATGTTCTCCTCGAAAGGCCTTTTCTGATCGTGAGGACGGTGACTCCGCAGCAGCTCCTCGCCATGAAACTCTGCGCTTGGCGGGACGATGTCGATATCGCGGATGCCCGTCTGCTTCTCTCGAAAATTCCGGGTGACAAGGACCGGATCTGGGACACTATCCAGAGCTACCTCATCCCTGGCCGCGAGCTGAAAGCCCGCTATGCTTATGAGGACTTGTGGGAGTTGGAACATGGATCTTCTTGATTTGGTGAAAGCTCTTCTGTCCTACGACGCCCTGGCCGCCCGGCAGTGGATCGCCGATGCCGAGCGCTCCGGGTTTTCCTGGTCCAGCGTACCCGCCCCGAAGGGTCTCGATCCGACGGCGTCCGCGCTAGCGGCCGGATTAACGGAGCTCCTGGCGGCGCGAGCAGGACAGAAGCCTCCTCGCTGGACTGCTTCCGTACCGCCTGCGCCGGAGCGCCTCTTCCTGGTCCGAAGCGCAGCGCAAATGCCACGTCTCCGTAAGACCTGCGAACTGGAAAGCCCGGAGCCTCTCCGCCGCCGTGGTTTGCTGGCACCCCCGGATTTTTTGACGATCGCCTAGTACGGCATCAACCTAGAGATGATAGGTCCCTCGTAGGGGCGGTCCTCTGTGGCCGCCCCTACAGACCAAAATCACCTTGGCAGAGCACTCATCGCAGCCGGTTCCTGCGGAACCGGCAAGCTGAACCCAAAGGCCGCCCCCCGGCCGGGCTCGCTCTCCACCCACACCCGCCCGCCGTGGGCCTCGACGAGCTGCTTGACGATGGCGAGCCCCAGCCCGGCCCCGCCCGTGGTCCGGCTCCGCGAGGGATCGGCCCGGTAGAAGCGTTCGAAGAGGAAGGGGAGATGCTCGGGAGGAATGCCCGGACCCGTGTCTTCCACTGTCACCTCCACCTCCCTGCCCGCCGCCCGGGCCCGGATGCGGATCGTCCCGCCCGGGGGCGTGTGGGTGAGGGCGTTGCCCAGGAGGTTGCGGAGGATCTGGCCGATCCGGCGGGCGTCGGCGTCGACGGTGGGGAGATCGGCCGGGGCCTCCATCTCCACGCGGAGGCCTGCCTCGTCCAGCCGGGGACGGAGGGCTTGGACGGCCTGTCCGATCTCCTCGCGGAGTCCCAACGGCGCCCGCTCCAGCTCGAGCTGCCCGGCCTCGGCCAGGGCCAGCTCCTGGAGGTCGTCGATGAGCTGCTCGAGGAGGAGGGCTTCCTCATGGAGGGAAGAGGCGGCGGCGTCCGGCGGGATGAGCCCGTCCTGAAAAGCTTCGAGCTGGCAGCGGATGTTCGTGAGGGGGCTTCGCAGCTCGTGGGCGACGTCGCTCACCAGGTCGCGCCGCAGCCGCTCGGCCGTGGCCCTGCGGTCCGCCATGGCGTTGAAGGCGCGGGCGAGCGCGGCGATCTCGTCTCGGCCCGAGGCCTCCACCCGTTGGGAAAGATCGCCGGACTCCATGCGCCGCGCCGCGGCCGTCAACGCCTCCACGGGCCGGAGGATGCGGCGCGACAGGGCGAAGGAGAGCAGGAGGCCGGCGGCTCCGGCAGCGAGGCCGGCCAGCAGCAGGGCCCGGTTCACCCGCACGACGAAGCGGCCCGGAGCGCCCGGCCCGGGCGGCGGCGGGAGGACGACGAGCACGCCGAGCGGAGCTCCCTCGGGATCCCGGAGGAGGAGCCGGGGCGGCGACACGAGCTGGAGCTCGCTCCGGACGCCGCGGTCGTCCCGCAGGACGATCGAGAGGCGCTCTCCGCCCCCCTCGCTCTCGACCTTTTCGTAGAGCTCCTCCGGGTCCGATGCCGCCGCCAGCCGTCCCGCCGGGTCGAGGATCAGCAGGTTCCTCTCCATCCGCCGTGCCGCCGGCTCCAGGAGGCGGCGCGCCCCGGCCCAGCCCCCGGTTCGCAGACGGTACGAGGTGAGGTCGGCTCCCACCGGGGCGAGGTCCAGGGGAGGGTCGTGGGTCTGGAGGAATTGCCGGAGCTCCACCTTCACCGCCTGGCTCGAGAGGAGCCCCACGGCGCCAAGAGCGATCGCCAGCACGGCCGCTACCATCAGGAGCAACCGCCAGCGGAGGCTATGGATCAAGGGGCTCCCCTGCGAACCGATAGCCCGTGCCATAGACCGTCTCGATCCAGGACGAGCCGTCCGCCCCGCGCGGATCGATCTTCCGGCGCAGGTTCTTCACGTGGGCGTCCACCGTCCGTTCCATCCCCTCGTAGTCCCAGCCGAACGCCCGCTCGACGAGCTCGGCCCGGGTGAAGGTACGGCCCGGGGCGCGGGCCAGGGTTTCGAGGATCCGGAGCTCGTTGGGCGTCAGGGCCACCGCCTCCCCGCGGACCCCCACAGCCCGGCCGGCGAGGTCCACGGTCAGGTCCCGGAACCGCAGGGCGGGCGATTCGTCTCCCTCTCCGGCCGGGACCTCCCGGGGGACCGCCCGGCGCAGCACGGCCCGCACCCGGGCCACCAGCTCCCGGGGGCTGAACGGCTTGGTCACATAATCGTCCGCCCCCAGGTCGAGACCCCGGAGCTTGTCCTCCTCGGTGGTCCGGGCTGTGAGGAGGATGACGGGCACGTCGCCCTCTTCCCGCAAGGTCCGGCAGACCGAAAGGCCGTCCACCTGGGGGAGCATCACGTCGAGCACCACGAGGTCCGGCCGCCGGGCCCGGGCCGCCTCCAGGGCCTGCCGGCCGTCGTGGGCCACGTCCACGTCGCAGCCGGCGCTCTGGAGGTACAGCCGCACCGCGGCGGCCGTCTTGCGGTCGTCCTCCACCACCAGGATGCGGCGGCCGGAGAGATCCATGGACGGGATCATAGGCCGGCTACTGGATCACCCGCTTCATCCCTTTCCTCTCCCCTCCGAGCCCGAGCCACTCCCGGACCTTTCCCCCGATCTCCACGGCCGCCGGCGGGTCGTAGTTCGCGAGGACCACCAGGGTATAGCCGCCGGGGAGCTGCTCCAGGGCGGCGTTGGCGCCGGGCACGCCTCCAGCCAGGGCGAAGCCGCCGGTCTTGCGGCCGTCCTTGAACAGCTTGCCGGACCGCAGGGAGGCGTCGAGGCGCAGCAGGTCGTCCACCGTCGAGAAGGCGCCCCCCGCCGGGCTCCCCTTGTAGAAGTCCAGGAACTGGGTGCTCCGCAGCCCTCCGGCCACCTCCGACCCGAGGGGCATCCGCCGGGTGTAGCCCACAGCCCGGTTCGCAATGGGGAGGTCCCGCTCCCAGGACCCGGTGTTCGTCATTCCCGCAGGCTCGAAGACCCGCTCGCGCACGATGTCGTAGTAGTCCTTGCCCGTCACCGCTTCGAGGATCGCTCCCAGGACGATGTAGCCGGCGTTGGAGTACTGCTCGTCCGTTCCGGGCTCGAATTCGAGCGGATCGTCGACGAACAGGGGGAGGAAGTCCCGCACCGCGCGGATTCCCTCCTTGGCCCCTTGCCGGAACTTCGGAGTGAAGATGTCCCCCAGCCCAGAGCGGTGCTCCAGGAGGTGGCGGATGGTGACCTTCTCCCTGACTTCGGCGCTCGGATAGTCCGGCAGGTGCTTGCCCACGGTGTCGTCGAGGGCGAGCTTCCCTTGTTCCGCAAGCTGGTCGATGACGAGGCGGGTGAAGAGCTTGGAGATCGATCCGATGTTGAACTTGGTGTCCGGCCGGTTGGGCACCTGGAAGGAGAGCTCGGCCATCCCGTAGGCCTGCCGGAAGAGGGGCTTGCCGTTTTTGGCCAGCAGGACGACCCCCGAGAACTCGTCCGCCGCCACCCGTTCCTTGACGTGAGCCTCCAGGGCCGCCACGAGCTCGCTGTCCGACAGCCGCTTCGCCGGCGTTGCCGGTGCCTCCTGGGCCAGGCACCGGCCGGCCACCAACAGACCGCCCACGGCCGCGGCGGTGATCCATCCCGTGATTCTGCTCATCGCGTGTTCCTCCTTGAAAGCGGGCGGGCAAGTCGGCCGGCCCGCTGCTCCGAAGGCTAGGGAGGAATTGTGAAGGTCCGGTGAAGGAGGCTCCCGGGATGGTTGACGGCTCAAACGACGATGCGCTATGAAGCGGGCGGATGTCGTCCATCCCTTCTTCCTTCAATTCTGGGGAAAAACACATGAAACGATCTCTGTCTCTCTTCCTCCTCGCCG
>DASQEB010000028.1:0-3211 GCA_035633875.1 Thermoanaerobaculia bacterium | reverse complement strand
ATGGGCGAGCGATCCGAGACCGAGAAACAGGCGGTTCTCCCATATCCTGCGGAGATCCCCTCGATGCTCAAGCTGTCCGACAGTAAATTCGCCCGGGAGCTTCTCTTCCTGGCGGCAGCCAAGCTCTTCGAGCTAGGAGCCTGACAGCCGGGAAGGCGGCCCGGCTGGCAGGGATGAACCGTATCCAGTTCCTCTACGAGCTGCAGCGGATCGGAGTGCCCGCCATTAACCTCCGCGACGAGGAGATCGAGGCCGAGATCTAGGCGGCCCGGGTGCTCGCCGGATGAGTTTTCGGCTTACCAATCAAGATCCTCCTCGCAATCCTCGATTGGCGTGTTCATGCCCTCGATAATGGATTGCCGCATTTCGGGCCCGGCCCAATCCAACTCGTCCAGCAGCCGTAATCCCTCCTCCCGCGAGCCCAGGTCCGCCCGAGCCTTGAAGCGTGCTTCGGAATCGAGGTCGGGCTCGTTTTGCCCGTGGCTGGGCTCGCTCGGCTGAACCGGCGCCTGTTCGTTGGTGACATTCTCCTTTTTCTGTCTTCGCATAGCCCAGGGATTGTGGCATGGTCCAAACTCCCGCCGCCCCGTTGGGGCTTGGGGAAATTGGGGGGCCGCCTCCCTGGGGTTCCAGCGCCTGCGGCAGCTTCCACCCCAGGCTACACGCCTTCGGCCCCTCCGGGGCGTTCAGGGGCAGGATGCTTGTGCAGCACCGCCTCCCGACGATAGAGCCATCTCTCTGGGGAGGCTCCTTCGGAGTACACTAGCGAGGAGGAGGTCCGGTGATGGGAGAGCGATCTGAGACAAAGAAACAGGCGGTTCTCCCCTACCCTGCGGAGATCCCCTCGATGCTCAAGCTGTCCGACAGTGACTTCGCCCGGGAGCTTCTCTTCCTGGCGGCAGCCAAGCTCTTCGAGTTGGGGCGCCTGACGGCAGGGAAGGCGGCTCGGCTGGCAGGGATGAACCGTGTCCAGTTCCTCTATGAGTTGGAGCGGATCGGAGTGCCCGCCATCAATCTCCGGGACGAGGAGATCGAGGCCGAGATCCAAGCTGCCCGCGAGCTCGCCGGATGAGGGTCTGGGTTGTCGATACCAGCCCTCTGATCTTTCTTGCCAAGCTGGACCGGCTCGATCTCCTCCGTCGAGAGGCCGAGAGGGTCGTGGCTCCTCCCGTTGTCCTTTCGGAATTGCGGGGGCGCCCCGATGAGGCTTTCCAGAAGATCGAAGAGGCCCTGGGGGGATGGTTGGAGGTGGAGCAGGTTCAGGGCCGCGGAATGATCCCAGTCCTGCTGGCGGAGCTCGATCCCGGTGAAGCGGAGGTCGTCGCCTTGGCGCAGGAGCTTGGCGCCGAGCGGGTCGTGATGGATGACCTCGACGCCCGGCGATTTGCCCGCCGGGTTGGTTTGGTGCCCGTCGGAACCCTGGGGTTGCTTCTGGCGGCCCGGCTCCGAGGGGAGATCCCGTCGCTACGGAACGAGATCCAACGGCTTCGGGATGAGGGCTTTCGTGCCGGGGAGGCTCTTCTGGAGGAAGTCCTCAAGGCGGCAGGCGAATGGGAACGGGGCGGTTCATAGCCCACCCCTCTGGAGCCTTTGCTGGCCTCCCATGAGGACCTTGAGCTTTTCATGATCTTCGGGGCGTAGCCGTAAGTCCTTTTCCAGTAAGAACATCCACGACAAGGCACGTTTCGTCGAGTCTAGACTCGTCGAGTCGTGTTCCGATGATCGAGGGTGCGGAGGGTCTCCTGGGAGCGCGCTACAATCCCGCCGCAGCCGCCGTTTCAGGACGCCGAAGAAGGGAGCACCCGTGATCCCCGACATTTATATACGCCTCGCCGTCGCCCTGGGGCTGGGCCTCCTCGTGGGGCTGCAGCGGGAGCGGGTGGATTCGGGCGTCGCGGGGATCCGGACGTTCGCGCTGATCACGGTGTTCGGGGCGGTGGTGGGGCAGATCGGGAAGACGTTCGGGGGGTGGCTGGTGGCGGTGGGGCTGCTGGCGGTGGCGGTCCTGGTGACGGCGGGGAACCTGGCGCGGCTTTCCAAGGGTGAGGCGGAGCCGGGGCAGACGACGGAGATCACGGCGCTCCTCATGTATGGCGTCGGGGTGTGGCTGGTCGTCGGGTCGATGCCGGTGGCCGTGGTGCTCGCGGGGGTGATCGCGCTGCTCCTCCATCTGCGGGAGCCGCTCCATGAGTTCGCGGGGCGGATGGGGGAGGGGGACATCCGGGCGATCATGCAGCTCGTCCTCATCGCCCTGGTGATCCTGCCCCTCCTGCCGGACGAGACGTTCGGGCCGTACGACGTGCTCAATCCCTACCAGATCTGGTGGATGGTGGTGCTCATCGTGGGCCTCTCCCTCCTGGGGTACGTGGCGTTCAAGCTGTTCGGGGCCGGGGCGGGGGCGGTGCTGGGGGGCATCCTCGGGGGGCTGATCTCCAGCACGGCGACGACGGTGAGCTATGCCCGGCGGACGAAGGAGAGCCCGGACCTCTCCCGGCTCGCGGCGCTGGTCGTGATGATCGCCTCGACGGTGGTCTTCGCCCGGGTGCTGGTGGAGATCGCGGCGGTCGCCCCGGGGAGCTTCCTGGCCCTGGCGCCGCCGCTCGCGGCCATGCTCGGGGTCGCGGTGGCGGTCTCGGTCGCGTTCTGGTTCGTGGGGCGGGGGGAGGACCCGGACCTGCCCAAGCCGTCGAACCCGGCGGAGCTCAAGGCGGCGGTGACCTTCGGAGTCCTTTATGCCGTGGTGCTCCTGGCCGTGGCCTTCGCCCGGGATCGCTTCGGCACGGCCGGCCTTTATATAGTGGCCGTCCTTTCCGGCCTCACGGACGTGGACGCCATCACCCTGTCGACCTCCCGGCTGGTCGGTGGGGGGCGCCTGGACCCGGAGGTGGGATGGCGGGCGATCCTGATTGCCGCGCTGTCCAACATGGTGTTCAAGGCGGGAATCGTGGCGGTCTTGGGGGACCGGCGGCTGCTGGGGCGGATCGCGGTGCTGTTCGGGGCGGTGGTGGCGGGGGGTGGGGTGATTTTGTGGCTGTGGCCATAAAAGCCCCCCGCCCGAGCCCTCGCCCCCTGTCCCCCTCTCCCATCGCCCTCCCCCCGACCGGGAGAGGGGGAACGATTCCGAGCCGGCATTCTCTGGAAGTAGCCGCCACTCCTCCAGAAGGTCGGCACCGGTTGGGCTTGGCAAAATCGCTTGCATGGGTCCCCCTTC
>DASQEB010000027.1:0-14582 GCA_035633875.1 Thermoanaerobaculia bacterium | reverse complement strand
TCGTCCATTTCATAGAAACCGGCGTGGCTGCGCAACAGGGCACGGTCGCGAGCCGAGACCTCCTCGAAGCGCACGCCGATCCCTTCGTGACTCGAGCGCACGACGCGGGCGGTGACGACGATGGGCTTGGGGAGGGTGGGGCGTCGGTCCGACTCGGGGCCGGCGCGGCCCTGGTGCCCGGCACGCACCTGCCCGCTTTCACTCTGGAGGTGGCGGGGGAGCGCCGGGACGTCGGCGGCGCCACGGTGCGCTACGTCACGGCCCTGGAGGACGGGGACCTGCGGGCCGGGCTCCGCTTCGACGAGGGGGACCTCGACCGCGACACCTTCAAGGACATCAAGCGCCACAGCGCTCGGGGAGGGCTCGCGGCCCGGCTCACGCGCACGATCTCCTTCCTCGGCGGCAAGGTCGCGAGCTTCGTCCGCCGCGGCGAGACGGACACCGCGGGCGGTGTGGAGGTGGTGCGCTACAAGAACCGTCGGGGGGATGTGGTGGCGGGGATCGTGGACGCCAACTTCGACACCTCCGATCCCTCGATCCACCCGGACGTGGCCGTGGTCATCGCCCCGGCGATCCTCAAGCGCAAGGAGGTCTTCGGCCTCCTCGCCCGGACGGTGCTCGATGACCTGGACCGCGACGGCCGCAAGGTGGTCGTCCTCCGCTTTGACGCCTCGCACATCGTGGGCGAGAGCACCATGGACCCGCGCCTCGCGGCCGAAGGGCGACCCTACTACCACTGGACCTTCGGGCATTTCGCCGATGACATCGAGGCCTCGCTGCGCTATCTGCAGCGCCGGTTCCGCCCGGCCCGGCGGGCCCTGGTGAGCGTATCCCTCTCGGCCATCGCGGCCCGCAAGGTGGTCCTGGAGCACAAGGACGCGCCCGTGGACCTCTGGATCGCCCCCTACGGCTGCCCGGACGCCCAGGACGTGCTGCGCAATTACCTCGCAGGCCTCGACCTCTTCGAGGTCTACCGCCGCGCCGAGGGGCCGGAGACGATCCTCATCCACGGCCGGCCGATTCGCGGCGATTCCCTGTACGGTCACGCCATGGAATCGGGGATGGCCTTCCTGGAGGATGCCCGGCGCGACCTCTCCCGCATCGCGGTTCCGGTCACCTGGATCGTCGGCACGTACGACTGCTGGGTGACCCGCTCGCGGGTGCGGGCCATGCTCGACGCGCCCGGAGGCGGCGTGCGGGAGATCTTCGAGTGCGCCACGGGCCATGTCCTCAAGAGCGGCTCCGAGGCGATCGAGCTGTTCAAGCTGGTGGCCGAGTCGATCTCCAAGCACCTCTTCGGCGCCGACCGGCCGGCCCGGGAGCCCAACCTCGCCCGCTTCGCCCGCCAGAGCGAGGCCGAGTGGGCCCGGGTGCGGCGCATGGAGCTCTCGGATGCCGAGGGGTTCTGGAAGGAGCACCTCTTCGGGGCGCCGGGCGGCGAGGTGGGCTACGACGTCCTCCTGGAGCACCCCGAGTACCCGCGCTTCCTCGCCCGGCAGGTGGAGCTCCTGGACCCGCGGCCGGGGGAGAGCCTGGCCGACTTCGGGTGCGGCACGGGCAACCTCCTCCTGGCCATGATGGAGGCGTATGCCCCGGACACGGCGCCGGCCTCGGTCACCTGGGTCGACCTCGTGCCCGAAGCGGTCCAGCGCACAGAGGAGAAGCTCCTCTCCTGGTGCGACGAGAGGGGCGTGTCCGCGCCGGAGCGCCGGGGGATCGTGGCGGACCTGGAGGTCTCCCGGCTCGCCGCCGTGTCCGACTTCCTGGAGGGCCGGCTCCACGGCGTCGAGGGGCTCGTCCACCGGGTGGAGGGGCTCGCCTACGCCACGGCCCGCAAGCTCGCCGAGCGGTACGGCAAGGAGATGCACTCGATCCTCCGGGGCGCCCCGGCCCCGGCCCAGCGGGTGCGCGAGCTGTGCCCCGCCCTGGATGACCGGGAGGTGGAGATCGTCCTGGAGATCGGCCGCGCGGCCCGCTTCCTTCTGGGGCGGACCCTGCCGGACGACGTGAAGCCCGGCGCGGCCGTCGCCCGCACGACCCGGGATCTCCGCTTCCGGCACCTGCATTTCGGCGAGGCCACGCCGGCCCTTCGGCTCGACCTGCCCGACGGCTGCTTCGACCGTATCGGCTCGTCCCTCGTCCTGCCCTACCTCTACGACCCGCTGGCACACCTGCGGGAGATGCACCGGCTCCTGCGGCCCGGGGGCGTCCTCGTCGTGTCCTCCATCCGCCCGAACTTCGATCCCTCCAAGCTCTACAGCGAAGGGGTGGAGATCCTTGCCCGCCAGGGTGAGGGGGACGCGCGGACCGTCCGCAAGATCGAAGCCCTGCGCCACTTCGCCAACATGGTGAGCCGGCTGATCGAGCTGGAGGAGGACGGCCGCTTCCGCTTCCACGACGCTCCGGCCCTGGAATCCCTCCTGGCCGAGGCGGGGTTCGCCCGTATCCACACCTTCCGGGCTTTCGGCTCGCCGCCGGTGGCGGTCCTGGCCCGGGCGGAGAAGGAGTCGGCTTGAGCCTCTGGCCCGTGCCCCGGGTGGAGAGGGCGCCCCGGCTTCCCGGGTTTGAGGAGGCGTACCGCCGCGAGAGCGAGGACCTGTTCGTGGAACGGGCCCGCTTCCTCCTCCGAGCGGCCCTCGCCCTCTACCTGGCCTTCTGGTCTCTGGACCTCCTGGTGGTGCCGGAGCTGGCCCTCCCGTTTCTCGCCATCCGCACCGGGGTGGCCGTCATCTACCTGCTGGCCCTGGCAGCCGTCTCCTCGCGCTTCGCGCGCCGAGCCGCCCCGCCCCTGGTCATGGCCGGCGCCGTGGCCTCGGCCACCGGCATTTCGCTGATGGCCTCGCTCCTCGGGGGCTTCGCCAGCAACTACTTTGCCGGAAACCTGATCGTTCTGTTTGTGATCGGCTTCTTCATCCCCTGGGAGCTCAGGGCCTCGGTGCTGCTCTTCGTGCTGATCATCGCGAGCTACCTGGGGATCAACCTGGCGGTGCACGGCCCCTCCCGAGACATGGTGGCGCCGCTCTTTTTCCTCAGCGGCTCGGCGGTGTTCACCTATCTCGCGGTTCTCTCCAGCCGGAGGACGCGACGGCGGGACCTCTCGCTGCGCCTGCGCCTGGAGAAGGCCAACGAGGAGCTCAAGGAGGTGGACGAGGCCAAGACCCGATTCTTCGCCAACGTCAGCCACGAGCTCCGGACCCCGCTGACGCTGCTCCTCGGCCCTCTGGAAACCCTCCTCGCCTCGGAGGAGGATGGGGAGCAGCGGCTCGTCTTGGAGTCGATGTCCGTCAACGCCCGGCGCCTCCTGCGGCAGGTGGACGCCCTGCTCGACGTGGCCAAGCTCGAGTCCGGCCGCCTCCGCCTGGAGCCGACGCCCGGCAACCTCGGCCACCTCCTGGCCGAGCTGGCCGCCGCGGCCGCACCCCACGCCGAGCACCTGGGGCTACGGCTCGTGACCGAGCGCCTGGACGAGGTGCCCGACTCCACGTTCGACCCTCACAAGGTGGAGATCATCGCCGCCAACCTCCTCTCGAACGCCCTCAAGTTCACGCCCCCCGGCGGGACCGTCACCGTCCGCGCCGAGCCGGTCCGGGACGGCATCGCCTTCGAGGTGGAGGACGACGGCCCGGGCATCCCGGAGAGCGAGCGCGAGCAAATCTTCGAGCGCTTCCACCAGGTGACGGGTACCGCCTCGCGCGGCGGCACCGGCCTGGGACTGGCCCTCGCCCGGGAGCTCGCCCGCCTCCACGGCGGCAACGTCATCCTGCGGACCCGCCCGGGCGCAGGCTCCACCTTCCGCGTCGAGCTGCCGCGCCGCCTGGACGACTCCCACGCCGAGCGCCGCCGCCGGCCCCGCCGGCGCGAGGACCAGCTCGCCCAGGTCCGCGCCGACGCCCTCGCCGCCCGCGAGTACGCTCTGCGCTCTCTGCGGGACACCCTCCTCGCCGACATCGAGCTGCCCCGCCGCGCCCGCCGGGCCGAGCCCCGCTCCCAGCCTCCCCAGAGCGCGCCCCGCCTCCTCCTCGTCGAGGACAACGCCGAGCTGCGGGAGTTCGTGGCGGCCCGCCTCTCCCGCCAGTACCGGGTGGAGACCGCCGCGGACGGCGCCGCCGGCCTCGAAGCGGCCCGGCGGACCTGCTCCGACGTCATCGTGGCGGACGTCATGATGCCGGAGATGGACGGCTACGAGCTGTGCCGGCGCCTGCGCGCCGACCCGGCTTTCGCGACCACGCCGATCCTCCTCGTCACGGCCAAGGCGGGCTCCGAAGCCCTGGCCGAGGGCTTGGAGGTGGGAGCGGACGACTACGTGGTCAAACCCTTCTCCCTGCGAGAGCTGGAGGCGCGGATCGCGGCCCATCTCCGGGTCCGGGAGACCGAGCGGCAGCTCCACGAGCGGGAGAGCCGTCTCGCCGCCATCGGCCAGATGACCAGTGCCGTGGTGCACGACCTCAAGAACCCCCTGACCCTGGTCAAGGGCTTCGCCGACCTTGCCCACGCCCAGGCGCTCAAGGGGGGAGACGCCGCGACCATCGCCCGCGAGCTCGACACCGTGCGCAGCGAGTCCGACCGGCTGCGGCGGATGATCGAGGAGATCCTGGACTTCGCCCGCGGCGGCTCGCCGAGGCTGACCCTGGAAACCGTCCCGGCCTGCCGCTTCCTCGACGAGGCTCTCGGCCCCCTGGCCGCCGACCTCCACGAGCGGAGGATCGCCACCGACATCTGTCTGGATCTGGAGAGCTCCCTCACGATCACCCTGGACCGCGACCGCATGAAGCGGGTGCTGGAGAATCTGCTCACCAACGCCCGGGAGGCCCTGGCCAACTGGGGCAGGGAGAAGCGGATCGGCGTCCGCGCCTGGGCCGAAGGAGGGACCCTCGTCCTCCGCGTCGTCGATTCCGGCCCCGGCATCCCCGACGAGGCTGTCGCCCACCTCTTCGAGCCCTTCGTCACCACCGGCAAGAAGCAGGGCACCGGCCTCGGCCTCCTCACCGTCCGCAACCTGGTCAAGGCCCACGGCGGGGAGATCCGCGTGGAAACGAAAGCCCCCGAGGGGGGAGCGGCATTCACGATCACCCTGCCGCTGGGCGCCCCCGCCGTTCGATCGGAGGAGGTGGTGCGGGCGGGGGCGGCGTAGAGGGGCACAGAGGGGCGCAATGAATTGCGCCCCTACAACGGATGCAATGGGGGTGTGATTCATCGCACCCCCGGGGGAGGGCCGTCCGCCTACTGGGACCCGCCTCCTACTCCCCCTTCGGCGACGGCGCCGCCACCTCGGGCTTCTTCTCCTCCTCCTGCGCCACTTGGCGGTTCTTCACCCACTTGTCCAGCCAGTTGTTGTTCTCATACAGCATGTGGAGGACGGACTCCCGCGACCGGTAGCCGTGGCTCTCCAGGGGGAGCATCACCAGCCGGGCGGTGCCGCCGTTGCCCTTCAAGGCGGCGTAGAAGCGCTCGCTCTGGATGGGGTCGGTGCCGGAGTTGTTGTCCGCCTGGCCATGGATCAGGATGATCGGTTCCTTGATCTTGTCGGCGTTCATGAACGGGGACATCTTGATGTAGGTCTCCGGCGCCTTCCACAGCTCCCGCTCCTCGGCCTGGAACCCGAAGGGGGTGAGCGTGCGGTTGTAGGCGCCGCTCTGGGCGATCCCTGCCGCGAAGAGGTCCGAGTGGGCCAGGAGGTTGGCCGTCATGAACGCGCCGTAGGAGTGGCCGCCGACGGCGATGCGGTTGCGGTCCGCCACGCCGCGGCGCACCACCTCGTCCACCGCGGCCCTGGCCGACGAGACGAGCTGCTCGACGTAGCTGTCGTTCGGCTCCGTATCCCCCTCGCCGACGATCGGCATCGTGGGATTGTCCAGCACCGCGTACCCCTGGGTGAGCCAGACGAGGGGCGAATACCAGCCCACCCGGTCGAAGCGGTAGGGCGAATCGGTCACCTGGCTGGCGGCTTCGGCGCTCTTGAACTCCTGGGGATAGGCCCACATCACCATGGGGAGCAGACCTTCCGAGGGCTTCCAGCCGGGCGGCGTGTACAGGGTCGCCGTGAGCTTGACGCCGTCCTCCCGCTCGTAGCGGATCAGCTCCTTCTGGATCCCCTTGAGCTGCGGGCTGGGGTGGGGGAACGAGGTGAGCTTCTGCAGCTCCCCTGTCTGCAGGTCGCGGACGAAGTAGTTCGGCGGCTCCTGCGCAGACTCCCGCCGGACCAGGAGAAACCGCCCCTGCTCGTCCATCAGCTTGACGGGCGCCTCATACCAGGGCGCCTCCGAGCGGAAGAGACGCTCGGTCTTCTTCGTGGCGAGGTCCAGACTGTCGAAGAAGGGCCGGTCGCCCTCGGGAGAGGCCCCGTCGCCAGCGAGGAAGATCTTGCGCCCGCCGTCTGCCGTCAGCAGCACCAGCCGGTTGTACTCGTTAAGCCAAAGCTCGGGATAGCCGGGATCGCTGTAACGGTCCTCGGACGAGCGGTCCCAGAGGATCTCGGGTTTCGCGCTCTCGCCCTTGCCGGGCTGGATCATCCACGTCCGGGTCTTGCGCGTCTTCCACCAGAATTCGTCGACCAGGGCGAGGTCGTCGTTTCCCCAGAGGATCCCCGCGAAGCGGAGCCCCAGGGTCACGAGCGGCCTCTTCTCGCCGGTGAAGGGGGCCGGCAGCGTGTAGAGGCGGTCGCGCTCCGCTGCCTCCTTGCGCGCATCGCCGCCGTCCAGGGCCTCGACCCAGGCGAGGGTCGCGGGAGCGTCGTGGCGCCACATGACGCTGCGCGGGCCCGTGGGCACGCTGCCGAAGGCGGTCGGGATCTCCTCCTGGAGCGGCAGGTCGGCCACCGTGTGCACGACCCGACCGTCCAGGCTCCAGACCTCCACCTTGCGGGGGAAGCGGCTGGCGGGGACGAGATACGAGAACGGCCGATGGAGCGTCTCCACCAGCAGGTACTTTCCATCCGGAGAGGGATCGAGCCGCCACAGGATCCCCGGCGCGCCGAGAGGGGTCACCTGACCGTCCAGGGTGATCCTTGCGGCTTGGGCGGTCAGATAGTGCTCGAAGAGCCTCTCGTCCTGGGCATTCTTCAAAAGGTCCTGGTAGGTGCGGGCTGGCGCCGTGCGGCCCACGCTCTCCTGGACGATGGGACCCTTGGGAGCCGTCGAGGCCTGAGGCTCCGGCCCGCGACCCGCCGGCACCAGGGCGGCGACCAGGGTCTGGCCATCGTGCAGCCAGATGGGGGCCACCGACGCGGCCAGGTTCAGACGGCCGTCCAGGATGCATCGGGCAGCCCCGCTCGCGACCTCCGCCACCCACAGCTCGATGCCGTTCTCCACCGTGTTCGTGAAGGCCACCCGGGCGCCGTCGGGCGACCAGCGCACGTTGTCGATGTGCGGCGACCCCGGCAGGCCCGTGATCTCCCGCCGGGAGAGGTCGGAGATCCGCACCAGCTCCAGCCCGTTGAGGGACGTCGTCCGGCTCGGCCCGTTGGTCTGGGGCTTGATCCGGAGGCCGCCCAGCCGGAGCTCCCGCGCGGCCAGCTCGGCAATCGGGGGGAGGTTCGGCTGCTTCAGGAGCAGCATCCACTGCCGCGTCGGGCCGATCGACACCGCGGGCGTGGGAGGGGCGTCGACGAGGTCCACCAGGATCTGCGGGGGTGTGCGGTAGACGCTCTCCTCCGGCGCCTGGTCGGGCGGCTGGGCCAGGACCGGCACCCCGAGGAGGAGAACGGAGAAAAGCCCGACAACGAAGCGGGCCTTGAAACGGGACAAAGGCATCGTGAAGACCTCCATTTCGGCATGACGTCGGGTGTCGCCATCTTACCAGGACTCGGGTGAGAGCCCGTTGGCACGTCTCCTGCACATCTCCAGGCTGTCGTACGCGCCTAGTTTTATGAGGCTTGCCGTTTCAGCTTTGAATTCGTCGTCCGAGGCCTCCGAAAAGGCACACCCGCCGTGAGGCGGGGCCGCAAAGCCCGGGATCTCCCTCTGAAGCGAGATCGCCCCGGCTGCCGAAGGGCCCTGAAAGAGAGTGGGAGATGCGCGCACATCGGGGCTTTTCAATATCTTCCTTGCTTTTTGACCCCCCGCAACTGGAAGGTTTTTCCACCTTCCGGCGCACCTCCTTCGAGTCAACCGTCGATTCACGTCAACCCAAGGAGGCACAGAATGAACCGTCGCTGGTTCGCAACATCGTTGTCCATTCTCTTCATCGGGCTCCTGGCGCTCGGGGCCCAGGCCACGACGCTGTCGGTCGCCCTGGACGTCACGGGGCAGGGGCTCTCGATGACCGAGGGGGCCGTGGGACTGGAAGGGATCGGCGCCGGGTCGCGGAATCTCTCGGTCAACATCGGAGGCCCCGTCCAGGCCGCGCTGCTGTACTGGGCGGGCCGTGACCGTCCGTGTCCCGAGAACCCCCCTGGGACTTGCGTCATTCCCAGCCAGCCGTACCTGGATCAGGTCTTGAGATTCGACGGGAACACGATCACCGGGACGATCATCGGCACCGAGGGGCAGCCCGTCTCGGCGGGCGGACCGATCAACAACATCGGCTACCTGGCCGACGTCACGAGCATCGTCCAGGCGAAAGGCACCGGCCTGCAGACCTTCTCGATCATGGATGGTGACCTGGCGAGCAACCTGTTCCATTTGAATGGTGCCACTCTCCTGGTCCTCTATACGAATCAGTCCAACACGGCGTCCTGCCGGGTCATCGTCTTCGACGGGCTTGACTTCGCCTACGGCGACGATCCCACCCCCGGAGCCACCCGGGTCACCGTGCCGATCACCTTCAACCACGGCTCCGAGCCCGGCGCGCGTCAGGGCCAGTTGATCATCGCCTCCGGCGACACCCAGCCCACCCGGCCGGACCGCATCGACATCAGCAACAACCCGAGCCTGGTCAACACCCTCGACGGCAGCGACGGCCCGTCGTGGGACAGCGACACCATCACCATCAACATCCCCGGAGGTGTGGGCTCGACCACCGTGCAGCTCTTCTCCACGCCGGCCGGCCAGAACCCCGACTCCCTCCTCTGGGAGCTCGGCGCCCTCCGTGTCTGCCAGACTCCGGTGGTCGAGGAGCCGACCGGTGAGGAGGGCTGCACACCTGGCTACTGGAAGAACCACACCCGCTCGTGGGCGGGTACGGGCTTCTCGCCCAGCCAGACCGCCGGCAGCGTCTTCAGCCTCGGCGGCTTCCCCTCCCTGGCCAGCCAGACCCTGCTCCAGACGCTCCAGGGTGGCGGCGGCCCCGGCACCCTCGGCGCCGCCAAAATCCTCCTGCGCGCCGCCGTCGCGGCCCTCCTGAACGCCGCGCACAACGGCGTCGATTACCCGCGGACCACGACCCAGATCGTTGCGGACGTCAACGCCGCGCTCGCGAGCAACAACCGGAACACCATGCTTAACCTCGCGACCGCGCTCGACAACGACAACAACGGCGGCTGCCCTCTCAACTGACCACGGAGCGCTTCCCGCCCGGCCCGGAGCCCTCGGGCCGGGCGGGAGAGCGTTTGCCTCCCTCCCGCCAGCGTTCCCTGGGCATCTTTATGTGCACCGCAGAGACCGCGGTGTGCAGAGCCACTCCGGCGGCGTGCAAAGAGTCGTGCTCTCTGTGCAAAGCAGGGGTCGACAAGAGCCTCTGCACCGGCTCAATGTGCACCGCAGAGGAATTCATGCACAGGTGGATGGCTTCCGTGCCTTCCTGAACGCCCGCAATGTGCAAATCAGGATCGACTTTGCACATTGCGGAGCTCCCTGAGCTCTCTTCGGGTTACACTCTGCACACCGTAAGAGCTTCTTTGCACATCCAGAGGCGCTTCATGTACACTCCAGCCGCTGCTTTGCACATGGAGACGGCGATGCACACCAACATCGATCTCGATGAGGACCTCGTCGTGCGCGCGATGCACGTCACGGGGCTGCGGACCAAGAAAGCCGTGGTGGAGGAGGGGCTGCGCGCCCTGATCCGTCTCCACGACCAGCGGGAAGTGCGGAACCTGCGCGGCATCCTCCACTGGGAGGACGGCCGGCAGGAGCCCCCGAAGAAGCGGGGACGGAGGAGCTGACGTGCAGATCCTCGTCGACACCTCCGTCTGGATCGACTACTTCGACGGCGCGACGACCCCGCGGACGGACTACCTCCACGAAGCCCTCGGCTGGGGGCCTGTCACCGTGGCGGACCTGATCGTGGCCGAGGTCCTCCAGGGCTTCCCCCAGGAAGCCGACTGGGAGACTGTCCGCAAGGCCCTGCTCAGATTCCAGGTTTACAACCTGGGAGGCCTGGACCTCGCCCTCCAGAGCGCCGTGAACCAGCGCATCCTGCGGAGCAAGGGAGCGCCCCTCCCGGACGCGGTGGACTGCCTGATTGCCACCTTCTGCATCCAGAAGAACATCGCCCTGCTGCACTCCGATCCCGGCTTCGAGCCGTTCGAGCGGTACCTGGGGTTGAAGCTGCCGGACCCCGGGGCGGCGGGATCCTGAGAAAGGGAAACTGGGGAGGCCGGGCGGAAAACGACCAGCCCCGCCCCCGTCCGATCGTCCTATAATAACAGAATGTCACCCAGACAAGGCGCATAGCTCTATGACTATTTTTCATGGCGCCGGGATCTGACACACGAAGGAGGCCGCCTCGCCGTATGGATTCTCAACCAGCACTCAGCATTGCAGTCGCCGAAAAGGTCGGAACGAGGAGCACAGAAATCCGTGACATGCCGCGCGGCTTGGGAAATCTTGCGCTTCTCGTGTTTCTCATCGTGAGCATTCGGGCTGTTGCGACGGTCCACTTCGCCTTCGCTGTAGAGCCTCTCGAGATCGTGGTCGGTTATCCTGTCGCGGCCATGGTCGCTGGAGTGGTATTCCGACGTTTGCCACCGTATGCGCGCCGCTGGGCCGCGACGAGAGCCAGCCGGTTTCTCGACTCCCGACGCCTCTCCTGGGGTCTCTGGAGCGGCAACCTGATCATGCTGTCGTTGGTCCTTTCCTTTACGACCGTGAAGATTGCATGGTCTGGCCCCGAGTCCCTGGAGATCGACTACAACGGGTCCCTTCGGACGGTGGAGAGCCGTAGAGCAGCGACCGCCGGCCACGAGGACATTCTCGTTGTCCCAGCTTGGGGCAAGTCCGTTCTTCGCGTCGGCTCGTTTCAGATAGAGTCCGCTACGAGGCCTCTGACGCAAGAAGTCCTGCAGATTCCATTCTATGTCACTGGCGGGCAGTCGCCGGAGTATCTGGCGATCGAAAGCGACCTCGATCTCGCGTTGTTTCAACAGGCCCCGCGCCAGTACTTGCGACGCGCAGAGTCAGCTCTAGAAGCGATCGACTCAAAGGGCCGGAATCTCGAAGCGTTGGACCGACTCACGTCCATCAAAGACATCCTTCGGATGAGTCTCGTGGAAGCCGCTCGAGACGAACGGCCTCTGCATCTGCTCGAACGGTTTCGGAGTCGCTTTCCTGAGGATTCCTGGGAGCCGGTGTTGAGCGCTGTGATCGACATCAGTCAGCCGAAGAGCCGCAGCATCGAGCGGCTCGAGCCTGGAAGCTCAGCGACACCCTTCCCTCGCGCTGCATCAAGCCAGTTCCTGCGCGGTGTGCTTCTCCTTCGTTTGGCTGCACAGGCGCCGGTCGGGGACAGGTCGTCTGACGAGGTCCAAAACCACCTGAATGCCGCCTCGGAGGCCTTCGATGAGGTGCTTGCATTGAGCAAGACAAACCCGTCGGACGAGTACCGCAGCGTTGCAGTGCCGGCAGCTCTGGTGTTTCGGGGAATCGCTGCATATTATCGAGGGGCTATGGACGATGCGATCACGGCCCTCAGCGAGGCTCTGGAGATCAAGGCTGCTGCGCCAGCCTTGAGGGCCAGGGCCGCGAACGGTGTTGGATATATCAGCTTCTTGAAGGGCGACCTGGCTCGGGCTGACCGCATGTTCCGGCAGGCCCTGGCCGAAGATAGCGGATTCTCGATGGCAGCGATCAATCAAGGTTACATGCTGCTCGCGACTGGCCGCTTCAGTACGGCTCGGCGCCATTTCATGAGATTGCTGCAGCCCGATCGCGCTGAGGAGTTGCAGCCCCGCGACGCAGTCCTCGCCCGACTCGGGCTCGCGCATGCGCTGGACGAGTCCGGAGAGGAGCAGGATCGCGTGCTGGCACTGGATCATTATAGACAAGTTCTGCGGAAGCAGCGTCTCCAGAGTTTCGAAGAGATCGAAGAGGAGGGCATTGCTCGCGCCTTTGTGTATGCGGCCATCGGCCAGCATGTCTACTTATACAATCGCGACTACTATGCCTTGGAGCCCCTTGCGGTAGCGATGTTCGGCATGTCGTGCAGGTCGATCTGTAGTGTCGTGAGCTCATCGGGGGTGCTCGGCGATCGCGAGCAGTTGCTCGAGCAGTTGGAGGCCGCGGCACCTGTGGCTTTGCGGGCCGCGCGTACGCATGGCATTATGAAGCGCGCGGAAGGCGGTCTTCTGCGACACGCAGACGCAGTCTCCCAGGGGTCTTGCCGCTGCACGCAAGAAGGTCAGGACGACATCATCCTGGCCCCGAAGGTGGCTGGCGGGACCGCTGACCTCTCCGGGACGAGATTGGCGTCTGCCAAGTAGACGAGACGTTCTGAGCACAGGAGGTGCCAAGCACTGCGCCGGAGCAGGGCCTGCTTCACGTCTCGATCCGCCGGAATTCAGTGCCGGAGACGACCGCGCGGAGCGCCTTGCCGTTGACGACGTCGTCGAAGCGGATGCGGTCGGGGGCGTGCTCCTCGTCTCCGAGGCGGAACAGCCCGGTGCCGAGCGGCACCAGGGAGGTCCCGCCGAGCCAGAGGCGGCCCTTGCGCAGGACGACACGGAAGCTTCCCTGCCAGGGGTCCTCGTTGCGATAGTGGCCGGCGTAGGCCCGCCACTCGGGCGGAGTCTCGAAAGTCCGCGGCCCGGCGTAGCGCTCGCCGGCGTACCAGTCGCTGCCGTAGCTCACCTCGACCACTGCGTCCTTTTCACGTCCGAAGCTCAGCGGAAACAGCTTGAAGTCCGGATGGGAGACGAAAAAATTGTCGGGCGCGGTCCTTTCGAGGACCACCTGCTCGCCCTTGTGCACCAGCTTCAGGTGCTCGCCTTCGCTGACGAGCACGAGCTTGCGGCCCTCGGAGGAGGTGTAGGTCCCCGCATAGGCGGCCGCCTGGGGTACGCGGTACGGGTCGTCGGGCTCCGGCGGCGCAGGGAGGGGATGCCCCTCGTCCGCCGCACGAAGCACCGCCAGGGCATAGGCGGCGACCGCGTTCGGGCGATAGCCCGCGAGCGACGCGTTGACCGAGGCGAACGCTCCGAAACCCGCGTCCAGATCGACCTGCAGGGCCGAGCTGAAGGAGACCATCCCCCCCGTGTGCCGCAGCAGCGTGCGGCCTTCGACCGGCTGCACGGCGATCCCATAGCCGTAGCCGGCCCCCTCGCCGAAGGCGGGCGAGGCGATCGCGGGGCGGCTGAACAGGGCGAAGCTCTCCTCCGAGAGCAGGCGGCCCTGCGGCGTGCGGCCGCGGTTCAGGAGCATCCGGATGTAGAGCCCCATGTCGGCGGGGGTCGAGGCGATGCATCCCGCGGCGTTGTCCATGGCCAGGTGCGGGGCTTCGACGAGAGGGCCGTGACGCTGGAACGGCCGGTCGTCATACAGGGGCTGGTAGCTCACCGGCAGGCGCGGACGGATCTCGTGGGAGATCACCGGCTCGCTCTCGTTCATGCCGAGCGGCTGGAGGATCCGGGTCCGCAGGCTGTCGCGCAACGGCCGCCGGTCGAGCGCCTCGATCAGCAGACCCAGGATCTGGTAACCGACGTTGCAATAGTGGAAGTGCTCGCCGGGAGGGTGCGCGGTCCAGAGCGGGGTGGAGGGAAGGCTCAAAGGGTTGGGCAGCCCCGACGTGTGGGTCAGGAGATGATGGGTGTTGATCGGAGCGTACGCGCTCTCGATGCGCAGCCAGGGGAGGTACTCGCGGAGGGGGCGCTCGAGATCGAGCTTGCCCTCCTCGCGGAGCTGGAGCAGAGCGATGCCGACGAACGATTTGGTGATCGAGCCGATCTCGAAAAGGTTCTGGGGCGTGAGCGGCAACCCGGTTTTGATGTCGGAATGGCCGTAGGTCCGCGCGGCCAGAACTCCCTGGCGGCTTGCAAGCCCGAGCGTCAGTCCGGGGATGCCCATCTCCCGCCGGTGGCGCTCGATGAAGGCATCGATGGCGCGGAGAGCTGCCGAAGGCTCCCCCTGGGCTGCCTCCGCGGCGTGAAGCCCTGGGACGCCGAGGGACCGCCCGGCACCCAGCCCCAGAGCCGTCCAAGCTGTCCATCCCAGGAAACCTCGCCGGCTGATCCATTCCTTTCGACCTCATCGCTACAGTGGGCCGCCATTATAGAGGCGATTTCCGCCCACCCCGCTCGGAGATCGACGTCAAGACTTCCCCGGCCGGGACGGAGGCCGGAGCCCCCGACCCGGCCGGCCGGATCAGAAGGTGATCTTCGCGGCGAGCTGCAGGATGCGGTTGTCGGCCGCCAGGTTGTCCTCCCCGAAGTTGGTCACCGGGATCAGGACGTTGCCCCGCGTGTCGTAGTTGTAGAAGACGTTGCGCTGCCCGGT
>DASQEB010000026.1:0-27580 GCA_035633875.1 Thermoanaerobaculia bacterium | reverse complement strand
GAGCTCAGAAGGGTTGATCCGGCAAGGCCGCCACGGCGGTTTGTTGCCGAAGATGTCCCCCCGAGAGGCATGGGGCTTTTCGGGATGGAAGAGGAGGTGTACCGGCAGCGATACAGAGACGTGACCTGACGGTCCTTGCCTTGGGCTCGGGATGGCCCTGGCGAACGGGCAGCAAGAACAGTGAACGCATCCAACCCCACAACAGACAGAAAGGAGAAAACCAAATGCCTGGAATTTCTTTCGCACGCACCGTTTCCGACTGTGAGCTCATGAAGGCCGCCCTGGAGCCTCTCCTCGGCGAGATGCCTCACCTCGCCGCCGAGCACGAGGAGCTCGGGGCCTTCCTCGACCACGTCCGGGAGTTGGGCCGTCAGCAGGAGGACCTGAAGGGTCAGCTCCGGCAGATGACGCGGCTCCGCCAGGAGGCCGAGCGGCAGGGGCAGGACCTCCGCAGCCGGGTGGCCGCGCAGCTCCGCGGCAAGCTCGGCTTCAAGAACGAGACCCTCCTCCGGTTCGGGGTGCCGCCGCGCCGGCAGCGCCGCCGGACCTCGGAGGAGACCGTCAAGCGGCCTGCCGCGGCTCCGGCCCCCACGGCCGGGACCCCGGAGGAGGCCCCGCAGTAGCAGCACCGCAGGACCCGAACACCAGAACCATCCCTCGGGGGCGGCTCCTGCCGCCCCTGTTTTTCCGCGGACTTTGCAGGACTTTTGGCCGCCTCGCGCCGATGCGGAGGCGGCCCCCGGCTCTTTGACAACCGACGGACCCTCCCGCGCGGGCTTCGGCCACCCGCGCGGGAGGGGTTTTGCCCTTCTGCCAGCCAGACCGAGCAGGAAATCCGGTTTTCATCGTGCATGAAGTCGGTTATTATCCGACCTAAGGCAGGTTGGAATCCGAATAACCGTCATGCTCTTCCAGACTCCCACCCTCGACGCCAAGGAACAGGAGGTTCTCGATCGGATCGAGGAGCTCAAGCGGACGCTCGGCTACACCGTATCGGCCACCCCGAAGCGCTGGTACGGTCTCCTCCGCCGCGTCACCTTCGCCCGGGCCGTGCGCGGCTCCAACAGCATCGAGGGATACGACGTCACTCTGGACGACGCGATCGCCGCGGCCGAGAGGGAGGAACCCCTCGATGCGAAGAGCGAAGCCTGGGCCGCGGTGACCGGCTACCAGGCCGCCATGACCTACGTCCTGCAGCTTGCGGACGACCCGCACTTCAGCTACTCCGCGGATCTCCTGCGCGGCCTCCACTTCATGATGCTCCAGCACAAGCTGACCAGGAACCCGGGCCGGTGGAGGCCGGGACCAATCTTCGTCCGCGAGGACGAACGGGACATGATCGTCTACGAAGGCCCCCCGGCGGACCAGGTGCCGGGGCTCGTCCACGAGTTGATCGGTTACCTGAACACCGGTGCCACGGAAGTCCCAGGCATTCTCAAAGCGGCCATGGCCCACCTCGATCTGGTGATGATCCATCCGTTCTCGAACGGCAACGGCCGCATGGCGCGCTGTCTCCAGACGCTCGTCCTGGCCCGGAGCGGTGTCCTGGCCCCGCCGTTCGCCAGCATCGAGGAGTACCTCGGCCGCAACACCCGGGCCTACTACGACGTCCTCGAAGAGGTCGGAGGCGGCTCCTGGCATCCCGAACGGGACGCCCGCCCCTGGATCCGCTTCTGCCTGACCGCGCACTACCGGCAGGCCACGACGCTCCTCCTCCGCACCCGCGAGCTCCAGCGTCTGTGGGACGCCCTCGAGGAGGAAATCTCCCGGAAAGGCCTCCCCGAACGGACAATGCTGGCCCTGGCCGACGCCGCCATCGGCCTGAAGGTCCGCAACGCCACCTACCGGCCCATTGCGGAGATCAGCGACAACCTGGCGGGCCGCGACCTGAAGATCCTCGTCGAGCACGGCCTGCTGGTGGCCGAGGGCGAGAAGCGGGGGCGGATCTACGTGGCCTCGGACGCGCTCAAGGCGATTCGGGCACGGACGCGGGAGGCGAGGCGGGTGGAGGAAGATCCGTTCGAGGGCTGAGCCGGCCCTTTCACCGCAGCGCCCAAAATGGGCCGGTGAGATCCATCTTCGAACAGGGCCTCGGCCTCCTCGACCGCCGGGCGTAGCCACCCCGGCTCCCGCAGATCCAACTCATACCAAGCCACGGCCACAGCCAAGCCGTCTCCAGGGAGAACGCCGTGCCGCGCTCCATTCGCCACGCCCTCCACCACCGTCCAGGGCAGGGTCATGGCTGCACTGTATGCCTGAAGCGGATCTTCCAAGCTCCCCCATCCCGTTTTCCTCCCTTCCGGGCAACTCTCTTTCTGGAGACGGGCTCCACCGGCGATGCCGCCGCCCCGAGATCCGCCTCGAACAGGAGAGACACCATGCCCCGACCCGACCCGCGCCGCACCGTCTCTGTCTTCATCATGCTCGCCTGCCTCTGCCTGCCCGTCGCGCCGGCCCACGCCCGGGCGCTCGACGGCGGCATCCCGGCCGCCCTCCGCGCCGGGGCCGACCTCTTCACGTCCTTCCAGGGATTCCTCACAAGACTCTGGACGGAGACCGGCATGTTGATCGACCTTAACGGCTCCCCGGGAGAAACCGGCATGACCATCGACCCGAACGGCGCCCAGGGGGACACCGGCATGACCATCGATCCCGATGGCACGCCCTAGCGCCATCCCCTCAGACCACTCGTCGGGGGCGGGGTTGACTGCCCCCGACTTTTTCTCCACGTCTGTCACAAAATCCCTAGCTGCCGAAACTATCCATATAGGTACGTCACACTCGACCGAGGGGGAGCCTTGGAACACGCGCATCTTTCGCTGGACATGTTGGCACGGTGGCTGGCGGGGCGTCTGGAGCATGAGGATATGCTCCAGAAAGTGGTCCCCCACTTCCTGGCCCGGTGCCCCGTCTGCCGGGAACGGTATGAAGAAATCCAGCTTCTGCTGCTGGAGTCCGGCCACTGGGACGAGGAGGTGGCCCTTCACGAAGGGACGCAAGCTCCCGAGCTGTTCCACCGGCTCACCCGGCACTCCCTGGACGAGCAGGTCCGGCTCATCGAGGAGGACGAGGAGCTACATACCTGGGGACTCTGCCAACTCCTCCTCCAGACGAGCCTCGTAACGATCCGCGACGAACCTGCCAAGTCCCTCGATCTGGCCGAAGCGGCCGTCCGCGTCTCGCGCCACCTCGGAGACGCCTACGACCGCAACTGGGTCCTCGATCTCCGCGCGCGGGCCTACGCCTACCTCGGCAACGCTCGTCGGGTGCTCGGCGAATTGAAGAGTGCCGAGGCCGCCTTCCGTAAGGCCGAGGGCTACCTCCAGCGGAGCACGAGCGGAAACCTGCGGATCGAGGCCGAGGTCCTGGACCTGAGGAGCTCGCTTCGGCGCGATCA
The DNA here is from genome assembly GCA_035633875.1 of Thermoanaerobaculia bacterium. Lineage (GTDB taxonomy): Bacteria > Acidobacteriota > Thermoanaerobaculia > Multivoradales > UBA5704 > DATARR01. The sequence continues at coordinate 24,183 of DASQEB010000026.1, read as the reverse complement.
AAGGTTGTTCGACGAAGGGGTACGGCTGGCCGATCGAGCCCTGGATCTCTATCGCCAGTGCAATGATCTGCACGGGACCGGCAAGATGCTCCTCAAAAGGGCCAAGATCCTCGAAGACGCCGGAGACCACGACCGAGCCATCGCGCTCCTCCGGGAAGCGCCCACCGAGATCGACCACGAGAGCGAGCCCCAGCTCTTCGCATGCGCCCGATATAACCTCCTCGGCACCTTCAGCCTGGCAGGCCGCTATGAAGAGGCCGACCGTCTTCTCCCCGAGGTGAGAGACCTCTTCAAGAGCACGGCCCAGCCACTCGACCTTGTCAGGCTCCGCTGGGCGGAGGGCAGCATCGACCTCGGCCTGGGCCGGATCGAGCACGCTGAGGCCGCTTTTCGGGAGGTCCAGCAGGAATTCCTCCGGCAGGAAATGGCCTACAACGCCGCGCTGGTCTCCCTGGACCTCGCCGCCCTCTACGCCCAGGAAGGCCGCACCGGAGACCTCAAGCTCATCGCTGCCGAACTGGTCCCCGTTTTCGAATCCCGGGACATCCACCGCGAAGCCCTGGCCGCCTTTCTCCTCTTCCGGCAAGCCTGCGAAGAAGAGCGCCTCACGGCCGAGATGGCCCGCCGGCTCGCCACTCTGTTGGACAAGAAAGGGTGGAGGGCGGGGGTGGGGACGGAGTGAGGACTCGAACTGCCCAACTGTTCCCATCCGGATCTCTGGAAATCCTGGCCGGCCTGCCCGGAAGAGATATTTCCTAGCTTTTCCACGTGTTAGGCGGTGACCGCCAGGGTGGGGCCTTAGCTCTTGAATTCAAGCAGAACGGCTTAAGTGAATGAAGAACCCGGTCCAAGTGATCGCTGAGAGTCGCGAAATGGGTGCGGACCTTCTGCTCCGGATCGAACGCCTGGGCCTCCGAGGCTCCCGCGGCGGCGAGCCCCAGGGCCACGGCAAGGGTGAGGGGCAGGAGGATTCTGCTGGCAGGAAAGGACGTCCGTGCATTCGTTCTCCCTGAAGAACGCCCGGTAAAAAGCAACGGCTCCAATGCCGGCTCTTTGTCTGATTGGGCGGAATGCGCGGGAGTTTCTGCGAGCGATCGCCCGCGTCAAATAGGGGTTTTGGCACTGTTCGATGCAGCATTCTCACCGCAACGCCCAGAACGTCCCGGTGAGGCCGAGCTCCTCGAACAGCGCTTCGGTCTCCTCGACCGTCCGGCGCCGCCACTGCGGCTCCCGCCGGTCCGGCCCGAGCCAGGCGACGGCCAGCCGCCAGGCCGTCTCCAGGGAGAACGCCGCGCCGCGCTCCATGCGCCACGTCCGGCACCACCGGTCCACGTGCTCTTCCGACCGGAAGAGGAGCATGGTCTTTCAGGTGAAGACGATGTCCTCCCACCACCTACGGACGGGAACGGCGAAATGAACGATCCCCGCCGCGGGCTGGAGCGTCCCGCCGTCGACCCGGAGAGGCATGGACGACCCGCAGCACCCGCAGCTCGCCGCGACGGACCCGTCCCGCTTCAGCATGGCGAGGACGCCCAGGGCATCCCAGATGCAATTGCCCCAGTACCGCTGCCCCGCCGCCTCCACCGGGAACGGCGTCGGCACCGCCGAGAACGGAGGCGCCATCAGGATCTCCCGGGACCCCTCCTGGAGCACGAGCACCCGCCCCGCCGCGAGGCGCTCGAAGGAGTCCCGGACCTCGGCTTCGTCCAGGTTGAGGGACGCGGCGACCTCGCGGGCGAGCGGGGGCAGGCCGGTGGTGAGGACGGCCTCGTAAACCTGGCGGCGGATGGTGGGGTCCAGGGATTGGGCCATGGCTGCTAAGAGGTGCGCGTCCCAATCAGGCGAAGATCGCCGCCAGATCGATCTCCAGTCCGGGAAGCAAAGGTGTCGTGAGCAGATCCCCGGCCTGGGCGCTGAGCTCGGCGATCCTGCGGTACCGGCCGTTGTCCAGGCGGTAGACGGTCACCGTCTTGCGGGCAGGATCGGCGAGCCAGGCCTCACCCACCTCGAAGCGTTCGTAGGTGGCGAGCTTGAGCCCCTCGTCCCTCCGCCGGGTGCCCTCGGAGAGGACCTCGATGACCAGGTCGGGTGCTCCTTGGAGATTCCGCTCGGTGATGATGTGGAGCCGGTCCCTCGACACGAAGACGAGGTCCGGCTGGACGACGTCGTGGCGGGAGAGAAGGACGTCGATGGGAGAGACGAAGAGCTGGCCGGCACGGTTGGCCTCCGCGAAAGGGCCGAGAGTCAGCGCGAAACGAAGCACGACGTTCTGGTGCCTCGGGTAGGGAGCGGGGGTCACGGAGTGCTCTCCATCGATGATCTCGTGGCGCAGACCGTCCTCGGGGAAGAGGACGTAGTCGTCGTAAGTGAGCCGGACGGATCGTTCGTGGAGAGCCATACACGCCTCCTTCAGGGGAATCCTAGCACGCCGGGCAGCGATCCGCTGTCGCCGCGTCCGATACCCGACTTCCTCCAGTCCGGGTGGAAGTTCCTGGGGACCATATCACGGCGGACGCTTCTCGGAAGCACCGAGTACCCGGTACAAGACGCGGGTCAGGCGATGGATCTAAGGCGGGGATCAAGCTTGAGTCGGAAGGGTGAAATGGCTATTCTAGCCAGATGAAGCGAGCCACCCTGACCGAAACCAAGAACAACCTCAGCGCCCTGGTCGATCAGGTTCAGCATGGCGAGACCATCCTCATCCTCGACAGAGGGCGTCCGGTCGCCCGTCTGGAATCCGTGCTGGGGGAGGTGGATGATCCTGAGGGGCGGCTTGCACGGCTGGAGCGCCAGGGGCTTCTGCGCCGGGGGTCCGCTCCGCTCCCCCGCGAGATCCTGATGGTGAAGCCGCCAAGACCCTCCGACGGGGCGAGCGCCCTCGAAGCCCTCCTTGCCGAGCGCAGGGACGGCCGGTGAAGTTCTGGGACAGCTCGGCGTTGGTGCCGTTGCTGGTTGAGGAGGAGGTGACGGTTCCGCTGCGCGATCTCTACCTTCGCGAGCCGGGAACGATCGCGTGGTGGGGCACCCCCGTCGAATGCGCCTCGGCTGTCTCCCGTCTCGAACGGGAGGACCGACTCTCGTCCCGGGCCGCGACCGAGGCCCTCGAGCGCCTGGACGCCCTCGCCCGATCTTGGCATCGCATCGAGCCCGCCGAGGCGGTGCTCGAGACCGCGCGGCGCCTCCTGCGGGTCCACCCTCTCCGTGCTGCCGATTCCCTCCAACTCGCCGCTGCCGTTCTCGCCTCCGAGGGGAGGCCCTCCACGCTCGAGTTCGTCTGCCTCGATGACCGGCTGGCGACCGCCGCCGAGCGTGAAGGCTTTATCGTGCGCGATCGTTCCCGCCTCTGAGCCCCGGGAACACTCCAGGAGAAAAGAAAGACGGCTTTCAAAGCCTGGCCAGCTTTGAAAGAAACCGGCCATTTTCTTTCAAAGCCCCGCTGACTTTGAAAGGGAGCTTTCAAAGCTCTCCCTGAGGCTGGCCGCCAGGCCGCTCCTATCCCCCCGGCTTGCCGCCAACCCCCGCCCCTGACAGAATCCGCGCATCGACCCCTTCGGGACGTCGAGAGGGATCCGAATGAAGCCCGCCCCGTTCGAATATCAGGCGCCGACCTCGCTGGAGGCTGCGCTGGACGTGCTCGCCCGGCAGGGAGGCGACGCCAAGGTGCTGGCCGGGGGGCAGAGCCTCATCCCGGTGATGAACTTCCGGCTGGCTCAGCCGGCCCTCCTCGTCGACATCAACAAGCTGACGGAGCTCGATTTCGTCCGCCGGGACGAGGACGGGGCTTTGCGGATCGGCGCCCTGGTGCGGCAGCGCCGGCTGGAGCGGGACCCCCTCGTGGCCGAGGCGGCGCCGCTGCTCCAGGAGGCGGTGCCCTTCATCGCGCATCCGCAGATCCGCAACCGGGGCACGTTCGGGGGAAGCGTGGCCCATGCCGATCCGGCCGCCGAGCTGCCCGCCATTGCGGTCGCCCTGCGGGCCCGCTTGCGGCTCCGCAAGGCCGGCGGCGAGCGCTGGGTCGATGCCGCCGACTTTTTCGCCGGCCTGTTCACGACTGCGCTGGAACCGGACGAGCTCCTGGTGGAGGCCGCGATCCCGCCGCTGCCGGTTCGCACCGGCTGGGCGTTCCTGGAAGTGGCCCGCCGCCAGGGCGACTATGCCCAGGTCGGCATCGCCGCGCTCGTGACCCTGGGGGAGGACGGCCGGTGCCGCGAGGCGCGCCTGACTTACCTGAGCGTGGGAGACGCGCCCGTCCAGGCGCGGGAGGCCGCCCGGCTGCTGGTGGGCGAGGAGATCGCTCCCAGGGTGATCGAGGCGGCGGCGGAAGTGGCTTCGCGCGAGGAGATGAATCCCTCGACCGACGTCCACGCCACTTCGGAGTTCAAGCGGCACTTGGCGCGCGTGCTCACCGGCCGGGCCCTGCGCCGGGCCGCCGAGCGGGCGGGAAACGGGAGGCTCTGACGATGTCCGCTCCCTACAAGGTCTCCGTCACCGTCAATGGCCGGCCCTACGTGCGGGAAGTCGAGCCGCGCCTGCTGCTCTCGGACTTCCTGCGCCACGAGCTCGGGCTGACCGGCACCCACGTGGGCTGCGAGCACGGGGTGTGCGGCGCCTGCACGGTGCTCTTCGACGGCGAGCCGGTGCGCTCCTGCATCATGCTCGCGGTCCAGGCGGACGGGCACGCGATTACCACCGTCGAGGCGCTCGCCCCCGGGCCCGACCAGCTCCATCCGCTGCAGCAGGCCTTCTGGGAGTGCCACGGCCTCCAGTGCGGTTTCTGCACTCCGGGGTTCCTGATGACTCTGGTGCCCTTCCTGGAAGCCCACCCCGATCCTTCCGAGGCCGAGATCCGCCACGCTCTCTCCGGCAATCTCTGCCGCTGCACGGGATATCAGCACATCGTCGACGCGGTGAAGCTGGCCGCGGAGAGGCGCCGGCAATCGCTGGGGTGAAGACCGGTCTCGACCATCTGGAGGCCCGCTTCTCCGAGCGCGAGCCGCAGGTCCGGGCCTTCCTCCCCGAGGAGGGGAGGTTCGAGCGCCTGCGCCGCGAAGGCGAGGAGCTGACGGCCCGCTGGCCCGATCCCGCAAAGCAGCCGCCGCTCTTTGGCGTGCCGGTCGGCGTCAAGGACATCTTCCATGTGGACGGCTTCGAGACCCGCGCCGGCAGCCGCCTGCCGCCGGAGGTCCTCCGGGGTCCCGAGGCGGCGGTCGTGAAAACGCTGCGGGAGGCCGGCGCGCTGATCCTGGGCAAGACCGTTTCGACCGAGTTCGCCTACTTCGCCCCCGGGCCGACCCGCAACCCGTGGAACCCGGAGCACACGCCGGGAGGCTCGAGCAGCGGCTCGGCCGCCGCGGTGGCCGCCGGCCTCTGCCCGGTGGCGCTCGGCACGCAGACGATCGGCTCGATCATCCGGCCTGCCGCGTTCTGCGGGGTCGTGGGCTTCAAGCCCACCCGCGGGCGGATCTCGACGGACGGCGTGATCCCCCTCTCCCCCTCCTTCGATCACGTGGGCTTCTTCGCGCGCGACGCTCACGAGGCGCGCTTCGTCGGCGGCCTGCTTCTCGACGAGCCCCCTTTCGAGCTCGCGACCCGCCAGCCGCAGCTCGGCGTGCCCGAGGGTCCCTACCTCTCCCGCGTCTCCCCGGAGGGGCTCGCCCACTTCGAGTCCGTCTGCGAGCGGCTGGCCGCCGCCGGATACATCGTCAAGCCCGTCCCGGCGATGGCGGACTTCGACGAGATCGTGGAGCGCCACAAGCGCGTCGTGGCCGCCGAGGCGGCGCGGGTCCACAAGGACTGGTTCACCCGTTACGAGGAGCTCTACGCCCCCCAGACCGCCGAGCTCCTTCGCAAGGGTCAGGGGATCACCGACGCGGAGCTGGAGCGGGACCGCTCCGGAGGCGAACGGTTGCTGTCCGCCTTGACGAGGCTGATGGACCGCTACCGGATCGATCTCTGGATCTCCCCTCCCGCTCTCGGCGCCGCGCCGCGGGGGCTCGACAGCACAGGGGATCCGGTCATGAACCTGCCCTGGACCCACGCCGGGGTGCCGACGCTCTGTCTGCCGGCGGGGCGGAACGGCGACGGTCTGCCCATGGGGCTCCAGATCGCCGGCGGCCTGGGGGACGACGAAGACCTCCTCTTCTGGGCGGGCGACCTGGAAAGCGCGCTGCGGCAATGAGCGCGGAGCCGGTCACCCGTTGCGCCGTCCGCGCCGGCGCCTACTACGACTCGGTCGTTCTGATGCAGCTCCAGCGCTCGCTCGCTGCGCTGCCGGGCGTGCTCGACGCCGGGGTGATGATGGCGACGCCAGCCAACAGGGATCTGCTCGCGGCGAGCGGCCTTCTGCCTGGGAGCGAGGTCGCGGCCGGTCCCAACGACCTGGTGATCGCCGTGAAGGCGGAGACCGAGGCGGCGGCGGGGGAGGCCCTGGCGCGGATCGACTCCCTCCTCCAGGTTCGCCGTACGGAGACCGGGCAGGACTTCCGCCCGCGCAGCCTGGCGTCCGCTTTGAAGCAGCTCCCCGAGACGCGCTGGGTCCTCGTCTCCGTGCCCGGCCGCCACGCCGCCGCTGTGGCGGACGAAGCCCTCGAGCTCGGCCGCAACGTCTTCCTCTACAGCGACAACGTTCCCCTGTCCGAAGAGGTGGCGCTCAAGCGGAAGGCCCGCGAGCGGGGTCTCCTGGTGATGGGGCCGGACTGCGGGACGGCGGTCATCGGGGGCACCGGGCTCGGCTTCTCCAACCGGGTGCGTCCGGGGGCGATCGGCCTGATCGGAGCGTCGGGAACCGGACTCCAGGCCGTTTTCGCCCACCTCCACGCCCGCGGGCACGGGATCTCGCAGGCGATCGGCACCGGCGGGCGCGACCTCTCGGCCGAGGTCGGCGGGATCACGGCGGCCCAGGCGGTCGATCTCCTGGCCCGGGACGCGGACACGGAAGTCATCGTTCTGATCTCCAAACCCCCGGCACCGGAGGTGGCGCGGCGGCTGATCGCTCTCCTGCGCGCGGCGGACAAGCCGGCCGTGGCGTACTTCCTCGGAGCCCCCTCGCCCGGGTCCCGCCTGGGAGACGTCCGGTTCGCGACCAGCCTGGAGGGAGCGGCGGAAGATGCGATCCGGCTCCTGAGCAGACGGCAAAGCAGCGCGCCGGACGGGCCGGCCGGATTCGCGGCCGGCCAGCGCTGGATCCGGGGCCTCTTCTCCGGAGGGACGCTGGCCCTGGAGATGCAGCAGGGACTGGCGGCTCTGCTCGATCCGGCACCCAGCCAGGGGCACGCGATCCTCGACCTCGGGGCGGATGAATACACCGTCGGGCGGCTCCATCCGATGATCGACTTCGACCTGCGCCTGCGGCGGCTGCGGCAGGAGGCGGCCGACCCGCAAGTCGCCCTGCTCCTCCTGGACGTGGTGCTCGGCGACGGCGCCCATGCCGATCCGGCCGGAGAGCTGGCCCCGGCGATCGAGAGTGCCAGGGCCGAGGCCCAGGCCGCCGGCCGGACGCTGGACGTTGCCGTCCTCGTCGTGGGAACGGACCTGGACCCCCAGGACCTCGGACAGCAGATCGCGACGCTGGAGAAGGCCGGAGCCCGGGTCTGCCGCAGTGTCTCCGAGCTTGTCGCCCATGCCGCCCGGCGGATGGACGAGGTCCAGGGTGAGGATCCCCGGTCCGAAGTCCCGGCCGTGCCGCTGGAGGCGCTCCGGAGTCCCGTGGCGGCGATCAACGTCGGGCTGGAATCGTTCTACGATAGCCTCGCATCCCAGGGAGCCCGGGCGGTCCACGTCGAGTGGAAGCCCCCCGCCGGTGGAAACGAACGGATGGCCGGAATCCTCGCCCGGATGAAACGGAGCCGCTGATCCATGCCCGTCGACATCGACCAGGCCAACCGCACCGCCGTCGAGCGCATGATGGCCGCGCGGCCGATCCTCACCGGGCTCGCCACGGCGCGGGACGTCATTCCCGCCCTGAATGAAAATCTGCTGCTCCACGCCGGCCCGCCGAGCGAGTGGGAGCGGGCGTCGGGGCCTCTCCGCGGCGCGGTAATCGGCGCGCTGCTCTTCGAGGGGCGCGCCCGGAGCGAGCCGGAGGCGGTCGCGCTCGTCGAGCGGGGCGAGGTCCGGCTCGAGCCGTGCCACCACCACGCGGCCGTGGGTCCCATGGCCGGCGTCATCTCTCCCTCGATGAAGGTCTATGTGGTCGAGGACGCCGTCCACGGGCACCGCACCTTCTCCAACTTGAACGAGGGATACGGCAAGGTCCTGCGCTACGGCGCGTTCAGCGAAGAGGTTCTCGACCGGCTCCGCTGGATCAACAAGACGCTCGGCGCAGTCCTCGGTCGTGCGGTCATGCTGTCGGGCGGGATCGATCTGCGGGCGCTCCTCGCCGAGGCCCTGCACATGGGCGACGAGGGGCACAACCGCAACAAGGCCGGCTCGCTCCTCTTCCTGAAGCTCCTCGCCCCCTGGATCGCCGAGGTCGCACCCGAGAAGACGATCCAGGCGGACATTCTGAAGTTCCTGGGGGACAACCCGCTCTCCGTCCTCAACCCGGTCATGGCCGCGTGCAAGGCCATGGCGGACGCGGCGCACGGGATCGAGGGGAGCACGATCGTGAGCACGATGGCCCGCAACGGAACGGATTTCGGGATCCGCGTGAGCGGCCTGGGGGACCGCTGGATCACCGCGCCCGCACAGATCCCCGACGGCCTCTACTTCCCCGGCTTTTCGAGCGCCGACGCCAATCCCGACATCGGGGACTCGACGATCACCGAGACCGCCGGTATCGGCGCCTTCGCCATGGCCGCGGCTCCGGCGATCGTCACCTTCATCGGCGGCACGCCCCGGGACGCCGTCAACGCCACCCTGGAGATGTACGAGATCACCGCCGCCGAGCACAGCCATTTCACCATCCCGGCCCTGGGCTTCCGCGGCACGCCGGTGGGGATCGATCTCCGCAAGGTCGTCGAGCTCGGGATCACGCCGCGCATCAACACCGGCATCGCCCACCGGCAGGCCGGCGTCGGGCAGGTGGGTGCCGGGCTCGTCCGTCCGCCGATGGACATCTTCGAAAGCGCGCTGGTGGCTTTCGCGGACCAATATGATTTTTGAAAGGAGGAGGCCGTGTACGTCCCCTATGACATGAGCAAGGTCAAGGTCCTGGACCTCTCGCAGAACTTCAGCGTGGATTCCCCCTCCTTCGCGTTCTACGAGGGGCCGACGGTGAAGTGGGTCAAGCGCATGGCGTTCGAGGGGGTCAATGCCCAGTTCCTCTCGACGACCAATCACATCGCCACCCACCTCGACTCGCCCTATCACTTCTACGATCCGGGTCCGGACATCGCGGGGATTCCGATCGATACGCTCGTGGGCCCGGCGTGCATCGTGGACATCTCGCAGTTCGGCATCGGCGATTATCAGATCTACGGACCGGAGCACTTCGAGGAGTGGGAGAGGAAGACGGGGATCACGATCGAGCGCGGCGACATCCTGATCATCCACACCGGCTATCACCACTACTACAACGAAGATTGGTACAAGGTCCACAACCAGACAAAGCCGGACCTGCCGAAGCTCTTTTTGAAGCATCCGGGACCGCAAAGCGTTTTTTGCGACTGGATCCTCGATCGGGGCATCCGCTGGCTGGCGGTGGACTGCATCGCCGCGGATCATCCCTTCAACACCAACGTGCGCAAGGCGCGTCCGGACCTGATCCCCGAGGTGGAAAAGGTGATCGGCATGTCCCTTGAGGAGGCCTTCCCCTGGCCCGCGGACTACCAGTGCATGCACGTCAAGCTCTTCCCGCACGGCGTCTTCCACGCCGAGAACGTGGGCGGGCAGATCGACGAGGTCCTGGACAAGAAGGTCTGGCTCGGCTGCTTCCCCTTCCGCTTCAAGGGCGGCGAGGCGGCCTTCGCGCGGATCGTGGCGTTCGTGGAGGAGAAGTAGCCGTCATGGTGACTCACCAGCCCCTCGGCGAGAGGATCAAGCGCAACGAGGACCCCCGCCTGCTGACCGGCCGGGCCCTCTTCATCGACGACCTCGAACTGCCGGGGATGGCGCACGTGGCCTTCCTGCGCAGCCCGTACGCGCACGCGCGGCTCCAGGGCATCGATGTCTCCAGGGCGCGGCAGCATGATGGGGTGATCGCGGTGTTCACGGCCGAGGACTTGGGGGACTACTGGCAGCCCGGGCCGCTCCTGGTGCCGCCGCCGCCGGTCGAGGGGATGGTCTTCCATCAGCGGACGCAGGTCCCCCTGGCCAAGGGCAAGGTGCGCCATATGGGCGAGCCGATCGCCCTGGTCGTGGCCACGTCCCGCTACGTGGCCGAGGACGCGCTGGAGGACATCACGGTCGACTACGACCCGCTGCCCGCCGTGGTCGACCTCGAGAAGGCCCTCGAGCCCGGGGCCGCCCTGGTGCACGAGGACGTCGGGTCGAACGTGGCCGCCTACGTGCCCCAGAAGAAGGGGGACTACGAGGCGGCCAGGGCGCAGGCGGACGTGGTGGTCCGACGGCGCTTCTCCTACGACCGCGGGGCCGCGGCGGCGATCGAGAACCGCGGCGTCGTGGCGCAGTGGGACGTGCGCGCCCAGAAGCTGACGGTGTGGGACACGACCCAGGCGCCGATCCCGGTCCGCAACGGCCTTGCGGCCATGCTCGGGCTCTCCGAGCACCAGGTGCGCCTCGTGACGCCGTTCATCGGCGGCGGCTTCGGCCCCAAGATCATGATGTTCTACCCTGAAGAGGTGCTGATCCCCTGGCTCGCCGTCCGGCTGGAGCTCCCCATCAAGTGGATCGAAGACCGGGCCGAAAACTTCCTCGCCACCACCCAGGAGCGCGGGCAGATCCACGAGGCGGAGATCGCCCTCACCCGCGACGGCCGCATCCTCGGCGTCAAGGACTCGTTCCTCCACGACACCGGCGCCTACGATCCTTATGGCCTCACCGTTCCGCTCAACAGCCAGTGCACGCTGATGGGTCCGTACCGCGTGCCCGCCTATCAGAGCGAGTTCCGGGCGGTGTTCACCAACAAGACGATCGTCACCCCGTACCGCGGCGCGGGCCGCCAGCACGGCGTCTTCGTGATCGAGCGGCTGATCGACCTCGCCGCCCGCGAGCTCGGCATCGACAAGCTCGAGATCCGCCGGCGCAACTTCCTCAGCGTAGACGAGTTCCCGCACGATCACGTGATCATCTATCAGGATTTCGCGCCGCTCTATTACGACAGCGGCAACTACGCCCCGGCGCTCGACAAGACGCTTGCGATGATCGGCTACGACCGCTTCGTCGGTGAGGAGCAGCCGCGCCTGCGCGCCGAGGGACGGCTCGTGGGGATCGGCGTCGTGTCCTACGTCGAGGGAACCGGGATCGGACCTTTCGAAGGCGCGCGCGTCCAGGTGCAGACGAGCGGCAAGGTGACGGTCGTGACCGGGATCGGCACCCAGGGGCAGGGGCACTTCACGGTCCTCGCCCAGGTCGCCGCGCAGCAGCTCGGAGTGAGCGTCGAGGACGTGGACGTGGTCACGGGCGACAGCGACCAGTTCCACTGGGGGACCGGCACCTTCGCCAGCCGCGGCGCGGTCGTGGCCGGCAATGCCACGAACGAGGCGGCCAAGCGGGTGCGGGAGAAGGCAATCCGGCTGGCCGCCGAGCGGCTCGAGGCCTCCGAAGGTGACATCGAGCTGGCGGAGGGGACTGCGCGGATCAAAGGCGTGCCCGGCCTGGGCATCCCGCTCGGCGAGCTCGCGAAGCTCGCCAATCCGATGCGCGGCGCGGTCAAGCCAGGCAGCGAGCCGGGGCTCGAAGCGACCAGCTACTTCGGCCCCTACCGCGGCGCCACCGCGAGCGGCTGCCACGCGATGATCGTCGAGGTGGACCCCGAAACCCTGCAGATCGAGATCAGGAAGTACGTCGTGGTCCACGACTGCGGCCGGGTGCTCAATCCGCTGATCGTGGACGGCCAGGTCCACGGCGGCGTGGCCCAGGGGATCGGCAACGCCTGGTTCGAGCAGCTCACTTACGACGACAACGGCCAGCTCCTGAACGCCTCGTTCATGGACTTCCTCCTCCCCACCGCGCTCGACGTGCCGCGGGTGGAAGTCGGCCACGAGGAGACCGTCTCACCGCTCAACGAGCTGGGCACCAAGGGAGCGGGAGAGGCCGGGGCGATCCCGGTCGGGGCCCTCTTCGCCCAGGCGGTGGAGAACGCCCTGGCGATCCCCGGTCTGGAGATCCTGGAGATCCCGCTCAAGCCCAGCCGGCTTTGGGAGCTGGCGCAGGAGGCGCGGATGCGGTGACGGGTCCGGCGGCGGCTCAGATCTCCGGCACCCGGCTCAGATCCACCACCGGAGCTCCACGCATCAGCGCCACGTAGAGGACGAACGCCACGCCGAAGCCCACGAACCACGCATAGTCGTAGAGGATGCGCAGCCCCGGCACGGCGAGCCCGACGAGCGCCGCCGCCACGCCCGCGACGAGCGAGACGATCGCCTTCCAGTTCCACCGGCCGTAGATCCCGTCCCTTGAATAGAGGTCCGGCAGCGAGAGCCGCGCCTTGCGGACCAGCCAGTAGTCGGCGATGAAGATCCCCGCAATCGGGCCGAGGAGGCCCGAGTACCCCACCAGCCAGCCGAAGATGAAGGTGCCGTAATCGGAGAGCAGCCGCCAGGGCATGATGACGATGCCGATGATGCCGGTGAGCACGCCGCCGATGGCGAACGTGATCCGGGACGGCCAGAGGTTGGCAAAGCCGTTCGCCGGGGCGACCACGTTGGCGGCCACGTTGGTGGTCAGCGTGGCGATCAGGAGCGCGAAGAGCGAGATCAGGATGACCAGCGGATTGCCCAGGCGGGACAGGAGCGCCACCGGATCCCAGATCGCCTCGCCGAAGATGAGGACCGAGGCCGAGGTCACGGCCACGCCGACGAAGGAGAACAGGGTCATCGTCGTCGGCAGGCCGAGGAGCTGTCCGCGGATCTGGGCCTCCTGGTTTCTGGCATAGCGCGACAGGTCGGGAATGTTGAGCGCGAGCGTCGCCCAGAAGCCCACCATGGCGGTGAGCGACGGAATAAAGAAGGCCAGGAAATCCCCGGGCGTCTCGAACCTGCTCGGCCGCGCCAGGACCGGCCCAAGCCCGCCGGCCCGCACGGCCGCCCAGGCGAGGAGGGCGAGCCCCGCGATGATCAGGAACGGCGCAGCCCAGGCCTCCAGGCGCCTGATGGCATTGCTGCCCCGCACCACGATCCAGATGTTCATCGCCCAGAAAGCGGCGAACGCGATCCACACCCCGCCCGGTACCTCCCGCCAACCCGGAAAGGCGGTCGTCAGCATGGTGTGGATCGCCTGGCCGCCGATCCACGTTTGGATGCCGAACCATCCGCAGGCGACCAGACCGCGAAGGATCGCCGGCACGTGTGCGCCCGCGGTGCCGAAGGAGGCACGAGCCAGCACCGGAAAGGGGATGCCGTAGCGCGTGCCCGGATGAGCGATGAGAATCATCGGCACGAGCACGATGAGATTGCCGAGCAGGATGGTCAGCATCGCCTGCCACCAGCTCATCCCCCCCTCGACGAGCCCGGCCGCCAGCATGTAGGTCGGGATGCAGACCGAGAGCCCGATCCACAGCGAGGCCATGTGGTAGGTGGTCCACGTCCGCTGCTCGATACGGGTGGGGGCGAGGTCCGCATTCCACAGGCGGGGATCGGACGGCTGCTCCCGCAGCTCGTAGAGGTCGCCCCGGCCGCGGCGCATCGATTGGGCGGGGGAAGGGCTGGAGGCGCGAAGGAGATCCGGCGCTGGCTCAGGCATGGTGGTCCTATTCTAGACGCAGGATCGCTTGCCGGATCTCGGTCACGGAATCATGAGGACGACCTCGAGCCGCGGCGGAAATGTCATAATGTCTCGTCCCTTTTTCGGCCTTGGATCTGGTATCGGGGATCACCAATCCACCTGCCGGTAGGAGGTGCGTTGTATGTCCTGTCCGCGATCTGGCCGCCTGAAACAAAGCGCTTTCGCGCTGACGGTGGTGCTCGGCCCTCTGACAACGGTGCTCCTGCTCGCGGCGGCCCTCGCCTGCCGATCGGGTGCACCTCCCGCGCAGGCGGGCACGGCATCCGCTGCGGCTGCGCCGTTGCGCCGCGTCATCCTGATCAGCCTCGACGGCGCCGGCAACCGCACGCTTCACGATCTGTACCGGCAGGGTGTGCTCCACAAGGGAGGGTTCGAGCGTTTCTTCCGCGAGGGAGAGGTTGCCGACGCGCTGATCCCGGTCGACCTGACGCTCACCGCGACCAATCACATCAGCCTGATCACCGGCTTTCCCCCGGCGGCGACGGGGATCGTGGGCAACGAGTTCTACCCCGGAGGCTCGCTCTCCGCGGAGACGGTGAGCGCCTTCGAGACCCCGATCGGTACGGAGACGCTCTGGGAGGCGGCCCGCCGCCAGGGACGCCGGGTGGGTGTGCTGACCTGGCCCGGGGCCGATGCCCGCGAGGCGCGGCGTACCGCCTCCTGGGGCTTGGTCTTTTCCACCACCGCCGAGCTCAATCCGCAGATCCTCACCCTGGCTCGCAGCGACTGGCGACCCGCTCCGGCGGCCTCCGTTCCGCCGGGGATCGTGAGCCATGCGGAGTGGCTGTCCGCCCGGGTGACGGTCGGCGGCGAAGAAGAGGGGGCCGCCCTGGTTCTCGACCTCTTCGCTGTCGACAGCCAGGATGACGGCGAGACTCGCTATGACGGCGTGGTTGTGGAGACCGGCCGGGGTGACGGCGCGGGGCGCGGGCCGAAAGCGGCACTGCCCGCCGGCGGGTGGGGCCGCATCACCTGGGCTTCCCCGCAGGGGTACACCGCGTCCTGGCTCAAGCTCCTCGCCATCGCTCCAGACCTCTCGCAGATCCGTCTCTACCTGGGCGGCATCCATCGCACGATCGCCTATCCGAACGAACTTTCGGAGTCGCTCGCCCGCCGCGAGATCTACTGGCCCGGCGCCCCGGACAACGGCGGCCTGGTCGCGGGCTGGGAGGGCAGACCGGGGATCGACCTGGCGACCTGGACCGAACAGGCCGAGCGCATGGCCGCCTACTCGGGAGAGACCCTGCGGTTCGCGGCGGCGCGCACCGACTGGGACCTCCTCCTGTGCTACATCCCGGTCATCGACGTGGCCGGGCACCGGCTCCTGCTCCTCGATCCCCGCCAGTCCGGCTTCTCTCCGGAGCGGCGGGACGAGCTCACGCAGGCGCGCACACGGGTCTGGCAGGCGGTCGATGCCGAGTTGGGAAAGCTGCTCGCCGGGCTCGATCTGACGCAGACCAGAGTCGTGGTGGTGAGCGACCACGGCATGGTGCCGGTCCATACCGCGGTCGATCCCAACGCGCCGCTCGCCGGCCTCGGTGCGCAGGTCTCCGCGGTCCCCAACGGCGGCGCGGCCTTCGTCCATGTCGACTCCGGCGAGGGCCAGGCGGCCCGGGAACGCCTCCTGGCCGACCTCTCCAGCCGCTACGCCCAGTGGCGGGTGGACGGCGAGGCTCCGGTCGACAAGATCCTCACCCGGGAGGAGGCGTCCCGGATCGGCCTCGATCATCCCAACAGCGGCGACCTGGTCCTCTTTGCCCGCCAGGGGTTCATCTTCCGCTCCCTGCCCGCCGACCGCGCCTCCGTCCCGGCGCCGGTCTATGGCGCGCACGGGTATCCCGCCACGAATCCGGAGATGCAGGCCCTCTACATGGCGATCGGCGCAGGCATCGCGCCGGGTTCGGGGGGGACGGTCCACGCCACCGACGTCGCTCCCCGGGTGGCGGCCTGGCTGGGGATCGATCCGCCCCGGCGGAACCCCTCCTGACATGCTCGAAGCCGGCCTGAGCCACGAGGCCACCTACGCGGTCACCCCGGAGATGAGCCCCCCTCATCTGGAGGGGATCCTCTCGACCTCCCGGATGATCGGCCTGATGGAGGACACCTGCCTGGCCGCCGTCCAGCCGCTCCTCGACGCCGGACAGACCACCGTCGGCACCCGCGTCGACGTCACCCATGTCGGCACCGCCCGGGACGGCGAAGAGATCACGATCCGCGTCCGGCTGACCCGGGTCACACAGCGCCGGCTGCTCAGCTTCGAGATCGCGATCGAGGCCCCCGCGGGCATCATCAGCACGGGCACGCACCAGCGCCTCGTCGTCGACCGGTCGCGGTTCGCGCGGCCGGCGTGACCGGCGGGCTCACCGCGAAACCAGATCGCGGAGGGCGCGGCGGTCGACCTTGCCGCTCGGCAGCAGCGGCAGGGAGTCGACCATCACCACCTCGTCGGGTACCGCGTAGCGCGGCAGCAGCTCGAAGCATCTCTTTCGCACGGCCTCGGGCCGGGGCCCCTCCCCGTTCTGGCGCGGCAGGCAGACGGCGACCAGCCGGGGGCCGCGGCGACTCTCCCCGGCGGCGACGACGACGGCACGCTGGATCCCTTCGACCTTCTCCACCGCCGTCTCGACATCGGCGAAGACCACCAGCAGGCCGTCCCGCTTGACGCTCAGCCCGGAGCGGCCGAGGATTTCGACGTAGCCGTCGGCCCGGATCTTCGCCAGGTCCCCGGTCGTGAACCATTCGTCGTCCGCGCGCGGCTCGAACCGCCAGGAACCTTCCTGGACCAGATAGCCGTCCGAGCCGTTCTTCTGCCGGCACAGCAATCGGCCGACCCGCTCTCCCGCGGCCGCCTCGATGTCATCACCGACGTCTTCGACGCGCAGCTCGATGCCCGCGAGCGGGGTTCCGGCCGTCCCGAGGCGCTCCGCGGGTGGATCGTCCGGCGACGCGGAGGACACCGCGCCCATCTCGGCGCTGCCGTAGAGGTTGAGCAGCGGCCCGAAGCGCGGCTCGAAGCCGGCCATCGTCTCCCGCTTGATCTTGTCGCCGGCCGTCACGGCCAGCCGGTAGAGCCGCGGCGTCTTGCGTACGGTCAGGAACATGTCGCACAGGGCCGGAGTCAGGAACGCGACATTGGGTGTGAAGCGCTCCTCCCGCTCGATGTAGCGCAGGATGTTCCCCCCCGACCCGACGTCCATCGCCGCCCCGGCGAGGAGACCCGGCAGAAAGGCGGCCCCGAAGCCGTAGCTGTGGAAGATCGGCACCGGCACGCTGAGCCGGTCATCGGCCGTGAGCTTCCACCGGTCGACGCAGGCCAGGGCGTTGTTCAGCCACTTCTGGTGCGACATCCGGGTGAGCTTGGGAACGCCCGTGCTTCCCGACGTCCGCAGGTAGAGGTCCGGTCCCTGGAAAGCCGCGACCACCGGCTCCGCGGCAAAGGCGTCGTTCACCACGATCCCGACGCCCCCCAGCGGCGATGCGGCCTCGGGCGACCGCGCCGCCGACGCGGTGACCACGTGGGAGCAGAAGCTGGGGATGAAGCGCGGTGTGCCGGACTCTTTCGAGGGCTCTCCGAGCTCGGGGAGGAGCACGACGTCATGCTTCCGGCTCAGCACCCAGAGGAGCGCCAGTGCTCCGGCCACGCTCTGCGAGCATTCGAGAGCCAGCGGGTGATCCTGCAGCCCGCCGCAGCCGGCGAAGCGGCGGTCGAGCTCGTCCAGGAGACCGGCCGTCTCGGCGTAGGAGACAGTGTGGCGGCCGTCGGTCACGACCCGGTCGCGCATGCCGGTCTCGGTGGCGAGCCACCGGATCAGGGACGGTCCGTCGGGAGCTTCGAGAGCGCGGCTCACGGCGTCGGCTCCGTGGCCAGGCCGGCCGCGGCCCGCCAGGTCTGCGCCCGGTCGACCATATCGACCGTCAGGGCGAGCTTGCGCAGGGAGTAATGGAGGAGCCCCTGGCCCTTCTCCTCGGCGAGGCGCCGCTTCCTTTCCGCGTAGCGGTCCCTCTCCTCCGGATGGGCGCGGAGATACTCCCGCATGTCCGCCTGCTCGCCGATCCAGGGCCGGTGATGGTCGCAGACGTGCAGCACGAAGGCGCGATCGTCGCTCAGCTTCCAGAACCAGAGCGTCTCCGGGTCGACCGGGCTGTTGCCGTAGCTTTCGTACCCGAGTCCGGCGAGGGCTCCTTCTGCCTCGGCGTCGGGAGGGCCTTCCAGACCGACGGCGACGTCGACGATGTTCTTCGACGACAGACCCGGGACCGAGGTGCTCCCGAAGTGCTCGATGCGCACCGCCCGCGGACCGAGCGCCGCGGCGATCCGCGCCTGTTCCCCGGCGAACCAGGTGGACCAGGCCGGGCTGTAGGGCCGCTGCTCCAGCGACAGCTCCGGGACCCGGATCTTCTGCCAGCGCGAGAGCTTGCGCTCGAGCGTCTCGACCTTATCGTGCTTGGCGCGGAGCTCGGGAGGGAAGCTTTTCAAGGCCCGCACGCTCGCCAGCATGTCCCCCCGCGGAGCCTTCCGGGGCGCCTGTGCCGGCGCCAACGCCTCGCCCCGCGTCCAGGCGTCGAGGTCCCGGCCCAGCAGGGCACCGAGACGCGTGACGTCGGCGGCAAACAGCGCCCGCAGCCGCTCCGCGGTGTCCCCCGCGAGCGGGGGCCGGGGACCGGCTGCGTCGTGCAGCTTCATCTTCTGGAACTGGATGCGGCGCATCAGCTCCGGCGGGAGTTGGCGGAGCTGCTGGATCGCCAGCATGCGGATCCGCTGGCTCGCCCGCCCCGGGTCGAGCTCGGCCTGGAACTCCGGATCGACGCCCAGGAACTGCAGGGTCCGCCGATAGGCTGCGGCGGTGTCGCGGACGAAATCGTCGAACAGGATGCAGTGGACGTTCTCGCGCCCGAAGACCTCGAAATAGCGCTCCACCTTCTCCGCGGACCGCGCTGCGCCGGTGTAGAGCAACCCTTCGGGAAAGTAGGCGGCCTCGGGAATGCGGCGCCCCTCGCGGCGCTCCGGCTCGGCGGCGAGGGCACCTTCGAAGGTGGGGAGGTCCTCGTTGCCGGTACGGCAGTAGAGAGAGTAGAGGGAATACGCCATCTGCGCCGGCTCGCGCAGCAGCAGGATGATCTTCGCGCCGGGCGCATAGTCCCGGATCTCGTATGGCGCCTTGCGGGACGAGAGATACCACACCGAGCCCTCGCCTGCGCGCGGCCGGTCGCCCGCCCCGGCGAAGAGCGCGAGATAGAGCTCCTCCTCACGAATCGTCCCCGGCTGGGGCGTCAGGTCGCTGCCGAAGAAATGCGGCTCCTTGTCGACGGACACCCAGATCTCCGGATGCTGCTTGAGATAGGCGTACATCGAAGTGGTGCCGCACCTCGGCGCCCCGGCGAGGAAAAAGTTGGGCCGGCGTCTCGACACGGATCACCCTCTACGCGCTCTGCCGCACCGTCAACTGCTCCTGGATGAGCTGCACCACGGAGCGGAGGTCCTTGAACGCATCCATCCTGAGGACCTCCTCCGACAGCTCGATGCCGAAACGCTTCTCGACGAAGCCGATCAGCTCCACGGCGACGACGGAATCGAGGGCGAGGCCCCCCTCGAAGAGGGGCACTGTCTCGTCCAGGTCGCTTTCGACAAGGTTGAGGTCCAGGTCCTCGAGAAAGATCCGCTTGACATTTTCGAACACTTGCTCTGAAGTCATCTCCTATCCTTTCTTCCAGGTCTGGTCAGGTCCGGGTGCGCATCCTAGAAGAGGACCCGCGCACGACTGCCGGTGCCTGCTCCGGTGATCTTCTTCAAGGAGCCTTCGAGGACGCGCGCGACGTAGTCACCGTAGAGGATGCCGTGCTCGGTCAGGGAGATGTTCTGATCATCGACCGTGACGAACCCCTCCTCTTCGAGCTCCGACAGCTCGGCGGCGCAGACGTTTCGGAGATCGAGACCGTGCTTCTTCCGGAACCGCACGTGGTCGAGATCGATCAGCTTGATTCCCATCACGGCGTCGCGCGCCATCATTTCGAACGTGGTACAGGTGTAGCCGCGGAACGCGGGGAGCTCGCCCCGCTCCACGATCTCGGTGTAGGCGGCGATGTCGTTCGTGTTCTGGTAGTTCCAGCGGCCGAGATTGCCGAACGCCGAGACGCCGACAGCGTAGTTGTCGTTGCCCGTCCACTTGCTGCGGGTGTTGAGCTGATCGTAGGCGCGGTCCTTCGCCCAGGTGAACGTGTTGATCGGCTGGTAGCCGTGCTTCTTGAGCTCGGCAGCGGCATACTTGATGAATTCAAGCTCCTGCTCGTCGCTGGGCAGCTCGATCTGGTTGTGCCGCTCGGCCGAGTAGTACGGGGTGTTGGCGTAGAGCTCGAGCTTGTAGATCGTGATGTTGTGCAGATCGGCTTCGATCGCGCGCTGCACCGAATAGGCCCAGGTCTCAGGCGTTTCACCGCCCAGGCCGCTGATCAGGTCGATGTTGACCTGGGCACCCGTCCCCTTGGCCAGCGCGATCGCCGCCATGGTCTGTTCTTCGGTGTCGTGACGCCCGGTCTGGAAGACGATCTCCTCCTTGAACGACTGGATGCCAAGGCTGATGCGGTTGACCCCGTTGCGCTGGAGAAGGGCCGCCTTGCGCGGCGTCAAGGTGACCGGCTCGCCTTCGAAGGTGATCTGCGGATTGACGAAATTGAAGTTCGCCCGCAGCGTCGCGAAGAGCTTGTCGATGTTCTCCTCCGACATCAAGGTCGGCGTGCCGCCGCCGAAGTAGACCGTTTCGACCGGCCGCGCTCCGAGGTTGAAGCGCTTCGCCCCGAGCTCGATCTCCTTGCAGACGGAGCTCACGTAGCGATCGATCTCCTGGATCCGGTTTTCCTTGAGCGTCGTCGTCTTGAAATAGCAGTAGGCGCACCGCTGGATGCAGTACGGCATGTGCACGTAGAGGTTGAGCGGAGCCGGCTTGAGGCCGTCCTCGACCGATTCCTTGCCCCAGTATCGGAACATGGGATAGGTGAGGATGAAACCCTTTCGGGTGAGCTCCGGCTTGCCGTTCGCCTTGACGGGCTCCGGCTCCTGGGGGGCCGACTGCGGTTGGTCTTGTACGATGTCGAGCATGATCGTTCCTTTCCTTGAAGGAGTCTTTGCGATTCCTACTCAGCGAGCTGGAGCCCTCCGAGATCTTCGAGCTTCGCCTGGACACCCCAGCCGCCCTGGACTGCGTCTTCCGAGACGGCCATCACGAGCTCGTTTTCACCTTTCGCGAGCGGCAGATAGAGCGCATCGAAATATCCGATGCTGCCAAGGAACCGGTAATCTCTCGAGCGGTAGGTGTCGTCGCCGCGAAAGAGCAGGCGGCCGTTCAGATAGACCCCGATCTTGTCGCTGAATCCGAAGTCGAGCCGTTTGATCTGCGCCTGGTCCGAAAGGATGACCTTTCTCGCCAGGACGGTGTTCTTGCGGAGGCTGGCGCCCTGCACCCGGGCAAGATTGGCGAGCCCCGAGCGCTCCGTCGCGAGGCGGGTCCAGCTTCGCGTCGCCAGATCCTCCCGGCCCAACGAAGCCTTGCCTTGCAGCGCGCTCTCCGGAAAGACATCCGAAACCCACCAGGAGGTGATGAGGCCCGCTGGAATGGGATCAGGCTTGGCGGGACGCCCCTGGATCGGAGGAGAATCCGTGACGGTGTACGAGAAGTTGGAGAAATATGCGGACGAGACCCCGCCCACGCTGACGCCCACGGATCCCGGCCCGACGCTCCGCTTGAGCTCCTCGACGAACAGCATGGGTTTTTCCATGTCGCCGAGATAGATTTCCGCCTGCGCGCCGGAGAAGAGGATCTTCACGCGGACCCATTCCTCGAAGCGGTGGGCCACGGGGACCGAGAAACGCTCGCCGTGGTAGAGCTGCCAGCCCGAGACCCCGTGGAAGACCGGCGTGTACTGGGTGGCGTCCGGGTTTCCCGATTGATGTGGCCGTACATAGAACTCCTCATAATTCGAAGAGTCCTGGACGCGCCAGATCCCGCCCATGAACCCACGTCGGGCGGGGAAGGCCATGTCGAACTCGATCCATCCATTAGTGAAGCGCGCGTCGGCGACCCAGGCGACCCCGTTTTCGAGATAGAGGCTCTTGCGGCCCAGGTGGTCCTCCACCCTGTGCGCGGCCGCCTCCCATTGCCAGCGTCCGGAATCGAACGGCACCGGTTGCGGAGAGCTCGGGTTCGTCATGGATAGCAACGCTCCTAGAAAGATCGCCGGCAGTATCATGATGCGAAGCCCCCGGGAAGAAGGTCGTCGAGCACCTCGTGAAAGTCGTGGAAGCCCGAGCGGCCGATGATCCACCGGACGGCCAGGAGAGCCCCTTCGGCGAGCCCCAGGCGGTTGCGGGCCCGGTGCTCGAGGTGAATCGTGTCGGCCGCCGAATCGAAGCCGACCTGGTGCACGGAAGGGACGTAGCCGGCCCGCTGACAGGAGATCGGCACCTCCCGATCGCCGTAGGACCGCGCCATCCGCCGCCGGATCTCCAGGGCCGTGCCAGACGGGCTGTCCAGCTTGAACCGGTGATGCCAGTCGTGGATGAAAGGATCGTAGCCGTCGACCTTGGCGAGGAGCTGTGCAGCCTGCTCGACCAGCCGGTAGAACACGTTGACGCCGAGCGAGAAGTTGGCCGCGCGGACGGCGCCGATGCCGGATGCTTCGACCAGCCCGCGGACCTCGTCGAGCCGGTCCTGCCACCCGGTCGTCCCGATCACCAGGGGGATCGACAGCTCCGCGGCCGCGCGCGCCGTGCCGGCAACGGCTTCGGGAACGGAGAAGTCGACGAGCGCCGCCACCCCGGAGAGCGACCGGCGCGTCGCTTCGTCGGCGCGCAGAGGCCGGCCGCGGGTGAAGCGATCGACGACCTCGATCCCCTTGCCGGGCGCGATCTCCTCGACGACGCGCCCCATCTTGCCGTAGCCGACCAGGGCGATCTTCATCGGCCCTCCTCGCGGATGCCGAGAGCACGGGCGAGCTCGCTCTCCAGCAGCAGAGATCCACCCAGAAAAGCGGTCAGGATCTTGGTGGAGCCAGTGGCCAGCAGGCTGTCGATCTCCAACCCGAACACGTCGCGCAGCTCCTCCGTTTTCGCGGCGACCGCGCGCAGGGTGCGCCCTGCCGCGACAGCCACGGCGAGACCACCGGTGCGCTGCACGGCGGCGGCGGTCAGGTCCGCCTCGATCTCCACCTCGGTGATCCCCAGAGCGACCAGTTGCGACGCATTGAACCCCGACGTCCTGGCAGCGCGACGCAGCGCACGGACCCCGTCGCGGGCACAGCTCGCCGCAGCCGAGGCCCAACCGCTCGCGTAGGTCTCCAGGCAGCGCCAGAGCTCGCCGTCCTCCGTGAGCCTCACGGGACGCGAGACGAGATCGGGTCCGGCTGTCGCCCCGTCGATGTGGAGCCAGCATGGCCCGTGGCCGACCGGTCCGCCAGAACGCGAGCCGCGCCGCTCCACGCCCGGCGCGCCATGGTCGAGCCAGGCAAGGCGGTGCTCCGCGTCCCCCAGCCGCACCAGCACGATCGATCCATCGGCGGCCGGGTACGGGAGGCGGACGTCGCCGCGCAGGAGGATCCCCTCGCCGGAGCGCTCCCCGGCGATCGCCCCCGCCCCCCAGCCGGGCTCCGGAGTCGGCGTGAAAAGCCCGAGCGCGCCGAGCTTGCGGCCCGCCACCACGTCGTCGAGCGCTCCCCGCGGCTCGAAGAACGCGTCGAGCAGGGGGAGCACGCCGAGCCGGTGCTCGATCGCGGCCCAGTCGTTCTCGATCACGCCGCCGCGCTCCTCTGATCGATGAAACGCACGATGTTGTCGATCGTATGGAGAAAGCTGTGGTCCTCCTCGTGGTCGAGGTCGATCGTGACGCCGAAGGTCCTTTCGAGCCCTTCGAGCAGATTCAGATAGCCGAGCGAGTCGAGCCCGAGGGTGCGCAGATCGGTGTCCCAGCGCCCGAGCTCCTCCTCCGGGATCTTGCCTCCTGCGGCCATGTAGACCAGTCGCTGGACCCGCTTCTTCATCGCGACCCGATCGTTGTCGTTCATCCCACTGGTTCCTTTCTCGCATTGAGCTGTTCGCGGAGCAGGGCGATCCGCGGCTTGCCGATCCCGGTGCGCGGGATCTCCCGAACGAAGCTGATGCGGCCCGGGACCTTCCAGGGCGCAAGCCGCGCGCGGCACGCCTCGGCCACCGCCGCCCTGGTCAGCTCTCCGTCCGCGGCGACGACCGCGAGGTGCACCAGCGCCTCGCGGTTCAGATCCTCGTCGGCGAACGCGACGGCGTCCTCCACCCCGTCGAGCGCCGTGACGACGGCGCCGACCTCCGTGGGGTCGATC
>DASQEB010000025.1:0-5363 GCA_035633875.1 Thermoanaerobaculia bacterium | reverse complement strand
ACCCCGCCCCCCACCCCGCCGCGCCGCTTCGATCTCCCCGATCACCCGCCGCGCCAGCTCCACCGTGGCCGCCTCTCGCCGGGCGGCCTCGCAGAAGAGGATCACCGCCGCCAACGCTTCGCGGGCGATTTTCTTTTCCTTGAAGACCCTTTCCATCTCCACCGCCAACTCTCGCACCTCGGCCGTCCGCCCCGCCTCCAGCCACAGCACAGCCAGATCTAGCGAGGCCAGGGCCGCTTCGTAGGGCAGGTCGCGAGATTCGAACTCCCGCCGCACCTGCTCAAAGCCCGCCTCCGCTTCCTCCCGCCGCCCCAGGCCGGCCGCCACCCGGGCGGTCAGCCATACCACCCGGATGTAGTGCAGGTCTCCCAGATGCACGGCCATCTCCCGCACCCTGGGAAGAAAGCCGGCCGCCTCGGCATAGCGCCCGAGATGTCGAAGGTTGGCGGCTGTGTTGAACAGCAAACCGAAGAGCAGGCGCGGCTCGCTTGCCGTTTCGATGGCGGGAGCCGCCTCGTCCAGGGCTCGAAGCGCGCCGGCAAAGTCCCCCAACTGCTCTAGCACGTGGGATTTGTTCATCAAGATCCGCGCCGTGGCAAGCGTGCCGTCCCCGCTGCTCGCCTTGGCCCGGTCGAGGAGCTCCCGGGCCACGGAGAAGCGGCGTTGCTCCCTGCGTAGCGAGGCTTCGAGGTCTAAGAGACGCCACTCGGGGAGGAGGCCTCGCGGGTCAGCCCCCTCCCCGGCCCGCCACAGCTCCCAGGCGTGGGCGAAGGCTGTTTCCGCGCCGTCGAAGTCGGTGGCCACCCGCAGGACGTTGGCCACGAAGGCCCGGCACCAGCCCAAAAGGCGGGAGCGGAAGCCTTCCTCTCCCGGCACCTGCTCCGCGATGGAGAAGGCCAGTTCCGCCAGCTCCTGCGCTTCTCCCGCCCCATGGGCCGCGGCCCTGACGCTTGCCTCGCACAGTTCGACGGCCAGGGCCCAGCTCCGCGAGGCCCGGGGAGCGAGACCGAGCAGGCGCTTACGCCGGGGCATGGGGAGAGGCTCCAGAGCTGCCCAGATCTCCCTCGCCTCGGCCAGGGCATCCTCCAGCGGCGTCTCCCCGGTTTCAAGGAAGAACGGGGCCATGGCCAGGCGAACAGCGTCCAGTGCCACCCCGGCCGGGCCGGAGGGGTCGCTCCGTCGGTCGATGGCGGCGAGTAGGGCGGCATAGAAGCGGCGCAGGTGGACCACCGCGGGCCAGGGCACCCCGGCGGCCCGGGCCAGCCGCCGCAGGTTCTTCTCCGACGCCGACACGAGGCCGAGCTTGTAGTCGGAGATCGTCCCCTGGTCGATTCCGGCCCTCTCGCCGAGCGCCTGCTGCGACAACCCGGAATAATTCAGAAAGAACATCACCAGCAGTTGCAGGACACGCGCGTCTCCTCGCTTCGCCATAATGCGCTTTCTTCCCCCAAATCGACCTGAGATAGGGTGTTCTAGCTCACCCTCTTATCTTGGAGGGCCGCCCGGCCGGCCATGGGTGCCGCACCGGAGCGGTCTCCCCTGGAGCCACCATGACCACCCATTCGTTGCGCCGCAAAGTCGTTTTCCTCCTCCTGCTCTCCACCCTCGTTGCCACCCCCTGGGCCGCCGCCGGTCCGCGGCGGCAGAGCCCGCGGACCGGCCAGGCCGCCCCTCTCCTGATCTTCGACCTCGTCAGCCGCGCCTGGAGCCGCCTGATGGGCCACCAACCCAAGGAAGGCTGCCATATCGACCCGAATGGCCGTTGCCTGACCGGCGCGAGCCCCGCACCTCCCCCGGTCACCGAAACCGGCTGCTACATCGACCCGAACGGTCTCTGCCGCTCCTGAGTCCTCCAAGCCTACCTCTCAAACCCGGCCCCCCGGCCCGTTCTTCGGCCGGGGGGCCAAGCGTCGGGCCGCCTCGATCTCGGCACTCACCTGTAGGGCCAGCTCGACGGTCGCCGTCTCCCGCCGGGCGGCCTCACAGAACAGGGAGAGCGACGCCAGGGCCTCGCGGGTGATCTTCTTCGAGAGGAAGATCCACTTCATGCCCTCTGCCAGGCGCTGCACCTCGGCCGAGCGCCCCGCCTCCAGCCAGAGCACCGCCAGGTCCAGGCCGGCCAGGGCAGCATCGTAGGGCAACAACCGAGCGGTGAAAGCCTGCAGCACCTGTTTCAGGGCAGCTTGGGCCTCCTCCCGGCGCTCCGTTCCCGCCCAGACTCTCGCGGTCAGCCACACAACCCGGATGAGGTGGAGCTCATCCCCGAGGCTCACTGCGATTTCGCGGATCCTGGGGAGCAACGCCTCCGCCTCGGCGAAGCGCTGGAGGTGGCGGAAGTTCGCACCCGTGTTAAAGAGCAGCCCGAAGAGCAGGCGCTGGTCGTCTGCCGCTTCGATCGCGGGGGCCGCCAGCTCCAGGGCTCGAAGAGCGCCTCCAAAATCCCCCAACTGCTCCAGCACGTGGGACCTGTTCATCAGAATCCGCGAAGTGGCCAGAGTCCCGGCTCCGCTGGTCGCCCTGGCGCGGTCGAGCAGGTCTAGGGCTTCGGGGAAGCGGTGCTGCTCCCGGCGTAGGGAGGCTTCGAGGTCGAGCAGGCGCCACTCAGGGAGGATCTCGGGGTCAACGCCCTCGCCGGTCCGCCACAGCTCCCAGGCGCGGTCGAAGGCCGCGTCGGCGCCATCGAAGTCGTTGCCGACCCGGAGGGCGTTGGCGAGGTGGGCCTGGCACCAGCCCTGGAGGCGGAGCCGGAGGCGCTCGCCCGGCACCCGCTCGGCGATGAACACGGCCAGATCCGCCAGCTCTAGGGCCTCGTCCACCCTGTGTGCCGCAGCCTTGACGCTCGCCTCGCAGACCCGTACGGCCAGGGCCCAGCTCCGGTATTCGGGGAAGGTGTCGATGAGCGCGCGGCGCTCCCCGGGGGGCGTGGCCTGGAGGATCTCGAAGAGCTCTCCGGCCTCGCGGTGGGCTGCGGCGATCTTCTCCTCCCTGGCCTTACGGGGGAGGAGAGCGAGGACCTCCTCGGCCGCGGTCCAGCCCGCGGTGAGGGCGGCCCTGTGAAGACGGGTCCGCTCCTGCGGGGTAAGGGCCACGGGGGAGACGGGCTCTGCGAGAGCAGGGGGCCTTGCGAGGCCGAAGGCGAAGAGGAGGGCGTCCACGGCCTCCGGAGGGTGCCCGAGGGGTGCGACGAGAAAGCCGAGGTACTCGCGGGTGGGCTCCTCCTCGCCAGCTTCGATGCGGGTGATGGAGCGGATGCTGGCAAACCCAAGGGCCGTCGCCAGCTCCTCTTTCGTCCAGCCGCTCTCCAGGCGCAGCGTGAGCAGGGTCAGGGCATTCGGGGATCGTCTCTTGCGGGGCACGTGGCTCCTCCTTGGAAGCGTTCCAAAGAAGAAGGTTGCCGCACGACCCGTATTCGTGACACTGGGGCGCAGGAAGCTGAGAAGAGTTGCGGGCATCGATGCTGGCGCCCCGGTTTCCCCCTGCCTCAGGGCCTTTCACAGATCCCTGGCTCCGTAACCTGGCGGGCCGCTCTACGATCCCGCCTCGGATATGGGACATCGGACACACCCCGGCTCCCATCCCGGGAAAGAGCTCCTCCTGCGCTTTGTGCGTGGGGAGGCAACCCGCCCGGAGAGGAGCGCGGTGGTGCGCCACCTGCTCACCGGCTGCCGGGAGTGCATGGCGGTCACGAGGCCGGTCTGGAACATTGCGGATGAACCGATCGTCAAGCCCGGCGGCCTCTGTCGGGTGAGCTCTCCAAGGAACATCGTTCACAATCGTTCACGATGATTAAAACAGCAACCGCTGGAATTCTCCTGATCCTATTCCTTCCGCTCTGGGCTCCCTCTCTGGGGCAGAGTCTTCCCGGGTATGACACGGAGGGGATCGACCAGACCTCCGAAGAGGGCTATGCGGCGAGTGAAGCCAGAAAGAAAGCCCGGCTACCGTTCGAAAAATGGAGGAAGTCGGCTTATCTTGTCTTCGCGACGATCGGCAACGAGTTCATCCCCGTACGGGTTCCACCTCATCCTAGCCGCCAGATCAAACACTTTTCGGAGGAAGGTAGACGAGCGAAGAAATGGTCGCTCGAAATCTGGGAGGGAAAAGAGCGCGTCCTGACCTGTGGCTGGACGGGGGACAAGGCCATCGGGATCTTCATTGTCGCCATTCAGCGCCGGCAGGTCTGGGAATGTGGCGAAAAGAAAATCGACGATTCGTTCTTCAGGGTGGCCCAGGAAGACCCGCTATGGAATGACGTGGTCAACCCGAGATCTCAACCGGAGCTTGATACCAATCTTGCAGGGAACGGAGGAAAGTGATTTCGGCGAGGCTGGGGAGCCGACCTGTCGCCGGTTCTCCCCGGGTCAGGCTTGGCCTTGGCTCTTTCTCAGGCGCCCTCCTATCCCAGTGGGAGGGCGCTCCTCTACTCGCGGCCAGCCGGTTCTCCGGCCGGCTGGCCGCCATTTTTTTGAGGCACCATGAAGATTTCTCGACAGTTGGGAAGCCAACTCGCTGCCTTTCTTCGTGAGAATCGACCCGCTTTTCGCGATCTCTTGGCGAGGCATGGGATTCCGCCTGAGGAAGTGGAGAGCCTCTTCATGGAGGTGGTTTCCTCGATTTCACAATCAGATTGGCGCACGGCCAACCCTGGCCCTCTTCTCTTCAGCCGTCTCATGGACCGGGTGCAGAGCCTCTACAGGGAAGCCCAACTAAGGAACTCTTGGGGGAATGCCTCCTTTCTTGCCTCAAACCTCTGTGCGTACGCGCAGATCTCCTCGCAGGGATCGCCCCCCTCGCCGGTCCCGCGGCCCTCTTCTTTCGCAACGCGCATTTAGTTGAATCATGGGGAGGGTTCCATTGAGCCTGGAAATCGATCTCCATATCGCCATCGAACACGGTCTGATGTCGATAGCTGGGATTCTGCATGTGTCGTCCTCGCCTTGCAGCGAGGATGACTTTAGGCGCGTGCTAGCTCGCGTCCGCAGATACGCCGACATTGCAGCCCATTATGCTCGCCGGTACCTGGAGAGCGGCGGTCCCGTGCCTCCACGATCGTTCTTCGAAGAACTTGAAGCCATTTTCAGAGAGGAGAGGGCCACTTCCGCAGCAGGAGCGGAGCGTTGGCGAAGGCCCGCTTCGCCCCGACCCGGACCAAATCTGCTCCCCTTTTACAGGGCCGAATGGCTTCGAACTGAACCGGCACCGGTGTCGTACCAGTCCGCTTCCCCGAAGGCATTGGCGGCCTCTGGATCCACCCAGGACCTGGCCAGAGCCCTGCGACTCGTTATTCAAGGGCTCCACATGTTTCGCCGCGCAAGAGAGTTAAGATCTCTCAGATGAAAGCCGTAGACAACTCTGCATCGGGT
>DASQEB010000024.1:0-4193 GCA_035633875.1 Thermoanaerobaculia bacterium | reverse complement strand
TTTCTCTTGTCCAGCCTGGGAAGCCTCTCGGGGGGAGAGGCTGAGGTGAAGAGGTTTCCCTGTCCCCTCTTTCCACCGCCCTCCCGACCCGGGAGAGGGGCGACGCCTTCGGAGAGACGCAGAAGCTGGGCCTTCTTGTGGGGACGGAACGGTAAGACGGTTGGGAGCCCGCTCCGACGAGCGGGCTCTCGAACCACTTGGCTGTTCTGATTGCTAGCTTTGGGGGCAGGTCAAACTGATGCTACGGGCAGTGATAGGGATAGCATGCATACGTTGGCCCTGTACAGTGCTGCTCGCCATCATTGTCATGGCAGATCTCCGGCTCACACATAGAGCAGCTCCCCCCCCACTTGGCCACGGCACCGGTCGGCGACCAGCCGGGCGCAAAATTCGAGGTGCCGAAGAGAGGGGTATCGGGAGTCAAATCGCCATTGGTGTCGACAACGGCGGAGACGATCCGCTTGGCCGTCGGGCCACCGTCATGGCTCCACGGGATGGGGTGACCGGGGAAAAGGACGCTTCCCTTGAGCTCGAGCCGGCGCACGCTCCTGCCTTTCACAGGCACAAAGGTCATCCGCACGGTGGCCGAGAGAGGAGCGTGGAAGGTCCCGCCCAACTCGTTGGCGCGGAAGATCCGCATCCCGGTGTCGCGCTGCGGGCCGTCGAGGGTGATGTAGAGGTGGAAAGCTCCACAGGAGGTCTTGAGGGGGGCGATACTGCCGAGGGAGAGCGCGCGGAACCGGACGCGCGTCCTGGCGACGCCGTTCTCGTCGAAGGCGGCGTCATCGAGGCGCTCGATCACGGTGTCGGCTCCCCGGAGGTCCCCGTCGGCCTCGAGCGGCAGCCCCTTGAGGGCCACTCGACCGGTGAACGCCGCCGACCGCTTGCAGAAGAAGCCGGCCGGGATGGGATTGGCGCCGAAGTCATAGAAGGTCTTGCCGTTGGCGGTGGTGGTGAAGACGTCGATTCCCCGCTCGATGACGGGAGCTGCGGCCAGAGGGGAGAGACCGCACAGAACCAGGATGACGAACGCTGCCACGATGCCTCTGTTCCTCACGCAAACCTCCTTGTCCCATCGGGACGGTTGGGTACAACGAGAGCGCAATCCGCGAGCCGGAGGTCCGGATCGGCGGAGGGGTCAGCAACGGCCGCAACGTTTCTGAGCCTGCTCGCAAGCGCGCCCGCGAGCAGACGTATCTACATTTAATAGTACTTGTCCACCCGGGAGAGGGACACGATGCCTGGACGATCTGCCTTTGTCGCAGCCCTGGGAGCGCCGGCATCCCTGCCGGCCTTCTTACTCCTCTTGAGTTAGCCTGCCGGCAAGGATGCCGGCGCTCCCAGGATGTCCTCGGCCCGAGGACGGGGTCGAGCGGGCGACGCGGTCTACCCTCCCGCCTTCGCCCGCGCCTCCGCCTTGTCCACCACCACCTCAGTCAACCGGGCCGTACGCGAGACCGTCCGTCCGATCGCCTGGAGGAGGGCGATGCGGTTCTTCCGAACCTTCTCGTCCTCGGCCATGACGAGCACCTCGACGAAGAAGCGGTCGAGGACCGGGGCGAGGTCGGCGATGCGGCGCAGGCAGCGCTCGTAGTCGTGGGCCGCGGCGGCCTCCTCGACCTCCTTGCGGAGACTCTGGAAGGCAGCGGCGAGGTCCTTCTCCGCCGGCTCCACCAGAGCGGTCTCGTCCAGGGGGCTCTCGGCGGCGTCCTTGACGATGTTGGCGATGCGCTTGGCCGCGAGGACCACGGAGAGGAAGGCGGGCTCTTCGCGGACTTTGTGGAGGGCGTCCACCCGGGCGCGGAGGTCCGGGAGGTTGGTGACTCCCATGGCGAGGGCGGCCTCGATCTCGTCGTAGGCATAGCCGGCGAGGCCAAGGATGTAGCGGATACGGTCGTAGAGGAAGGGACGGAGGTCCTCCAGGATCTGCTCCGCCGTGCGGGTGAGCCGGTCGCCATAGAGGCGGGCGGCGTCGGCCACGGCGCGGTCGAAGTCCAGGGGCAGACCGCCCTCCAGCGAGATGCGCACGGCTCCCTGGGCGGCGCGGCGCAGGCCGAAGGGGTCCTTGCTGCCCGTGGGAATCAGCCCGAGGCCGAAGATGCCCACCAGGCTGTCGAGGCGGTCGGCGAGGCCGGTGATCATTCCGGTCCGGCCGCGGGGGATGCGGTCGTCGGTGGAGGCGGGCATGTACTGATCGTAGACCGCCTGCCAGACCTCCTCGGGATGCCCCTCCTCGCGGGCGTAGATGCCTCCCATGATGCCCTGAAGGGAGGTGAACTCCTTCACCATCTCGGTCGCGAGGTCCACCTTGAGGTGCCGGGCCGCCTCGGCCGCCCGGGGCTTCTCCTCGGGAAGGCCGAGCTGGTCGCAGAGGGCCTCGGCGAGGCCCACGAGGCGCTCGGTCTTGGTGGCGTAGCTCCCGAGCTTCTCCTGGAAGGTGAGGCGCGCGAGCTGCTCGGCGCGGCGGGCGAGCCCGGCCTTCCGGTCCTCTCCGTAGAAGAAGCGGGCGTCGGCGAGCCGGGCGGCCACCACCCACTCGTTGCCCGAGCGGGCGCGGCCCGCCGGGTCGTCCGGCCGGTCCATGACCGTGAGGAAGTAGGGCAGGAGCCGGCCTTCGCCGTGGCCGTTTCCGGCCGTCACGGTGAATGCGCTCTGGTGATCGCGGAGGCTGGTGGTCAGCACCTCGGCCGGGAGATCGAGGAAGGAGTCGTCGAAGCGCCCTTCCATCACGCCGGGGATCTCGCAGATGGCCGCGAGCTTGTGGAGCAGCTCGGTGTCCTCGGTGAGCCGGCCGCCCAGTTCCCCGGCGCGGGCGCTCATGGCGTCGAGGAGGATGCGACGGCGCTCGGCCGGGCTCACCTCGATGGACCGACCGGCGAGCTGACTCTTGTAGCCCTCCACCCCGGAGATCCGGAAGGGCTCGGGCGAGAGGATGGGATGGCCCACGGTCTCATCCCCGGCCGCGACGCCGAGGAGCTCGAAGGGGACGACCTGGCCGTCGAGCAGGGAGATGACGCCGTGGACCGGACGGACCCAGGGGCCTTCGCCGCTCCCCCACCGCATGGTCTTGGCCCAGGAGATGCCGGCGAGGATGCGGGGGACGATCTCGGCGAGGACCTCGCCCGTGGGCCGGCCCGCGATCTTCTTGGTCGCTGCCAGGTATTCGCCCTTCTCCGTCTGCACCTTCGAGAGCTGGTCCGGCTCCAGGCCGGTGCGCTTGGCGAAGCCCAGGAGGGCCTGGGTGGGCGAGCCGTCCGCGGCGTAGGCGGCGCGCACGGGCGGGCCCATCACCTGCTCCTCGCGGTCGGGCTCGCGCTCCGGGAGCCCCGCGAGGATGAGCACCAGCCGCCGGGGCGTGTAGCCGGTCTCCACCTCGCGCGGTCCCAGGCCGCGGGCCATCAGCTCCTCGAAGACGCGGGTGGCGAGCTCCCGGGTGCCCGCCTCCAGCATCCGGGCCGGGATCTCTTCGCTCCTCACCTCCAGCAGGTACTCACCGCGCGGCATCGGCCACCTCCGTCACAACCTCCTCCCGCGCACTTCCCTTGAGGAGCGGGAAGCCGAGCCGCTCGCGGCTCTCGACATACGCCCTGGCGCAGCCGATGGCCAGATCCCGGACCCGCTTCATCAAGGCCACGCGTTCAGTTACCGAGACGGCGCCCCGGGCGTCCATCACGTTGAACAGGTGCGAGCACTTCAGGCCGCACTCGTAGGCGGGGAGCACGAGGCCGGCCTCCAGGCACCGCTTCGCCTCCCGCTCCTGACCGTCGAACTGCATCTGGAGGAAAGAGACGTCCGCCAGCTCGAAGTAGTACTTGGACATCTCGTACTCCTCCTGATGGCGCACCTGCCCGTACTTGATCCCCTCGACCCAGTCGATCTCGTAGATGCTCCGGGACTGGGAGAGGAACATGGTCAGCCGCTCCAGGCCGTAGGTGATCTCGGCGCTGATCGGTTTCAGCTCCAGGCCGCCGGCCTGCTGAAAGTAGGTGAACTGGGTGATCTCCATGCCGTCGAGCATCACCTGCCAGCCCACGCCCCAGGCCCCGAGGGTCGGCGCCTCCCAGTTGTCCTCCTCGAAGCGGAGGTCGTGCTGGGTGAGGTCGAGACCGATGGCTGCGAGGCTCCGGACGTACAGGTCCTGCACGTCGAGCGGAGAGGGCTTGAGGACCACCTGGAACTGCAGGTGCTTGCCC
>DASQEB010000023.1:0-14591 GCA_035633875.1 Thermoanaerobaculia bacterium | reverse complement strand
GATCGCGGTCAGGTAGTCGAGCGCCGTCCCCAGGGCGATGGCCCCCTCGATGAACGGCGTGCCGGCCTCGAAGCGCTCGGGCGGCGGCGCGAAGGTGGTCTCCTCGTAGGTGACGGAGGAGATCATCCCGCCGCCCCCCTGCCACGGGGGCATGCCGGCGAGCAGCTCGGCCCGCCCCCAGAGGACGCCGATGCCGCTCGGGCCGTAGACCTTGTGGCCGGAGAAGGCGTAGAAGTCGCAGCCCAGCTCCGCCACGTCCACGGACAGATGGGGAACGCCCTGGGCGCCGTCCACCACCGCGGTCGCGCCGTGCCGGTGGGCCATCGCGGCCATCTCCCGGACGGGGTTCAAGGTCCCCAGGGAGTTCGAGACATGGGCGAAGGCCGCGATGCGGGTGCGCGGGGACAGGAGCCGCTCGAATTCGTCGAGCCGCACCTCCCCGCGCTCGTCCAGGGGAGCGACCCGCAGGTGGGCCCCCCGCTCCTCGCAGAGCATCTGCCAGGGGATGATGTTCGAGTGGTGTTCCAGCCCGGTGATGAGGACCTCGTCGCCGGGGCCCACCCGCTGCCGGCCGTGACTCCAGGCCACCAGGTTGATCGCCTCGGTGGTGCCACGGACAAAGATCACCTCCTCCGCCCTCGGAGCGTTCAGGAACCGCCGCACGACCTCCCGGGCCCGCTCCCGCTCGTCGGTAGAGCGCATGGAGAGGGTGTGGACGCCCCGTTCCACGTTGGCGTAGTACTCGCCGTAGCAGGCGGTGATGGCCTCCAGCACGGCCCGGGGCTTCTGGGTGGACGCGGCGTTGTCCAGGTACACCAGGGGACGGCCGTGGACCTCCCGCGAGAGGATGGGGAAGTCCGCCCGCACCCGCGCGAGATCGAACGACGGCGCCGCCGTCCGGGTGGTCATCTCCGCCGGGTTCGCCAGAGTCATCGTGTTCCCCGATCCTAGACCGCCTGCCGGACGACCTCGCCCTGGGGGAGGCGTGCGAAGAGGAACTCCTCGAGGTCCTTGCGCACCGGCTCCACCTTGATCCGCTCCACGATGTCGCTCGCGAAGGCGTAGGTCAGCAGACTGCGGGCCGCCTCCTCGCCGATGCCGCGGGAGCGCAGGTAGAAGACCGCGTCATCGTCGAGCTGGCCGACGGTCGAGCCGTGGGTGCACTTCACGTCGTCGGCGTAGATCTCGAGCTGCGGATTGGAGTTGGCCACCGCTTCCCGCGACAGCAGGAGGTTGCGGTTCGACTGCTTGGCGTCCGTCTTCTGCGCGCCCGGGTGGACGTGGATCAGGCCGTTGAACACCGACCGCGCACGACCGTCGAGAATCCCCTTGTACAGCTCGTGGCTCCCGCAGTGGGGCTTGGCGTGCTCGACCCGCATGTGGTTGTCCACGAACTGCCGCCCCTCGGCCAGGTAGAGCCCGTTCAGGATGCAGTCGATCCCCTCGCCATCGAGCACCGCGTTGACGTCGTTGCGCACCAGGCCACCGCCGATGGAGATCGAGTGCGAGGAGGGGACGCAGCTCCGCTCCCCCTGGATCTGGAAGGTGGCCAGATGGAAGGCGTCGCGGCTCTCCCGCTGCACCTTGTAGTGGTCCACCGCCGAATTCGGACCCGCCACCAGCTCGGTGACCGGGCAGGTGAAGTAGGTGCCGGTCCCGGCGTAGGTCTCCACGACCGTGAGCTGGCTCCCCTCCCCGGTGACGATCAGGTTGCGCGGGTAGGAGGCCGTAGGCCGGCCGTCCTCGGGAAACGCCAGGAACAGCAGGTGGACCGGCCCGGCGACCGCACCCCGCGGCACCCAGACGAACGCGCCGTCCCGCAGGAACGCCGTGTTGAGCGCCACGAAGGGGTGGTCGTCGAACTTCGCGAACTGGCCGAGCCAGGGTTCGACCTTGTCCGGCATCCGCTCCAGGGCCTCGGCCAGGCTCGCCACCACCGTGCCCTCGGGTAGCGCGCCGAGCGTGGACAGCCGCTCCGAGAAGCGGCCGTTCACGAACACGAGCCGTGCCTGGGCCGCGAACTCGTAGGGGGCGATCTGCCCCGGGTCGACCGCGTTCGGGTCCACCGCCGCGCGGTGGAAGGTCTCCTGGACGAGGGGCGCTACGTTGGTCAGCCGCCACTCCTCCTGCCGCGGGGTGGGGAAGCCCAGGGCCGCGAACCGCTCGAGGGCCCTCTGCCGCAGGACCTTCAGCGACGCGGGCTCGCCTGCCGGCAGACCCGTCCGGAAGAGGTCGTAGTCCGCCAGGTAGAAGGCCGTGCCCTCCAGCACTTTTTCCGAGGTCTCGATCGCCGCCATGCTCAAGCCCCCACCCGCTGCGATCCCGAGCTCGCCGGCTCCACCTCGAGCCAGGAGTAGCCCTTCTCCTCCAGCTCCAGGGCCAGCTCCCTGCCGCCCGACTGGACGATCCGGCCGTCCACCAGCACGTGAAC
This sequence comes from Thermoanaerobaculia bacterium, assembly GCA_035633875.1. Classification (GTDB taxonomy): domain Bacteria; phylum Acidobacteriota; class Thermoanaerobaculia; order Multivoradales; family UBA5704; genus DATARR01. Next base: position 12,160 of record DASQEB010000023.1, on the reverse strand, counting down.
GTAGTCCGGCACGATGTAGTTGAGCAGCCGCTGGTAATGGGTGATCACCAGGAACGACCGCTCCTTGTTGCGCAGAGCGTTCACGCCGTCGGCCACGATCCGCAGGGCGTCGATGTCGAGCCCGGAGTCGGTCTCGTCGAGGACGCACAGCCGGGGCTCCAGCACGGCCATGTGGAAGATCTCGTTGCGCTTCTTCTCGCCGCCCGAGAAACCCTCGTTGACCGGCCGGTTCAAGAGGCTCTCCTCCATCTGCACCAGCTTCATCTTCTGGCGCACCATGGTGAGGAACTCCAGGGCGTCCATCTCGGGCAGCCCCCGGTGCTTGCGCACCGCGTTCAGCGCGGCCTTCAGGAAGTAGGTGTTGCTCACCCCGGGGATCTCCACCGGGTACTGGAAAGCCATGAAGACGCCCTCGCGGGCGCGGTCCTCGGGAGCCATCTCCAGCAGGTCGTGCCCGTCGTACAGGACCGTTCCGTCCGTCACTTCGTATTCTTCCTGGCCGGCGAGCACCCGGGCCAGCGTGCTCTTGCCCGAGCCGTTCGGCCCCATGATGGCGTGGACCTCCCCCGGCTTGATCTCGAGGTCGATCCCCCGGAGGATCTCGTTGCCCTCCACCGAAGCGTGTAGATTCTTGATCTGAAGCATCGCGGTTTTCCCGATTTGAATTTCAGAATTTTGGATGTTGAATCCAGACGTTTGAATCGGGACGCCCCGCAGGGTCCGCCCCGTCCGCTTTCGACGTCAAGATCCGAGAGGGCGGACCTCCTCAGCCCACGCTCCCCTCGAGGTTCACGGCCAGCAGCTTCTGGGCCTCCACCGCGAACTCCATGGGGAGCTCCCGGAAGACCTCCTTGCAGAAGCCGCTGACGATCATCGAGACGGCGTCCTCGGTCGAGATGCCCCGCTGGTTGCAGTAGAAGATCTGGTCCTCGCCGATCTTCGAGGTCGTGGCCTCGTGTTCCATGCGCGCCGTCGGGTTCTGCACGTCGATGTACGGGAACGTGTGGGCCCCGCACTGGTCGCCGATCAGCATGGAGTCGCACTGCGAGAAGTTGCGGGCGCCGTCCGCCCCCTTGAGGATCCTGACCGCGCCGCGGTACGTGTTCTGCCCGTGGCCGGCCGAGATGCCCTTGGAGACGATGTTCGACCGGGTGTTCTTCCCGATGTGGATCATCTTCGTGCCGGTGTCGGCCTGCTGGTATCCCTTGGTCAGGGCCACCGAGTAGAACTCGCCCACCGAGTGGTCCCCCTTGAGGATCACGCTGGGGTACTTCCAGGTGATGGCCGACCCGGTCTCCACCTGGGTCCAGGAGATCTTCGCGTTCGCTCCGTCGCACTTGCCGCGCTTGGTCACGAAGTTGTAGATGCCGCCCTTGCCCGTCTCGTCCCCCGGGTACCAGTTCTGGACCGTCGAGTACTTGATCGTGGCGTCCTTCAGGGCCACGAGCTCGACCACCGCGGCGTGGAGCTGGTTCTCGTCGCGCATCGGGGCCGTGCAGCCCTCGAGGTAGGAGACGTAGGCGCCTTCGTCGGCGATGATCAGCGTCCGCTCGAACTGGCCCGAGTTCCGGGCGTTGATCCGGAAGTAGGTGGACAGCTCCATGGGGCAGCGCACCCCCTTCGGCACGTAGACGAACGAGCCGTCGGAGAACACCGCCGAATTGAGCGTGGCGTAGAAGTTGTCCGTGTAGGGCACGACCGAGCCGATGTACTGCTGGACCAGCTCGGGGTGGTTCCTCACCGCCTCCGAGAAGGAGCAGAAGATGATCCCCATCTCGGCCAGCTTGTCCTTGAACGTGGTGGCCACCGACACGCTGTCGAACACCGCGTCCACGGCCACCCCGGCGAGGAGCTCCCGCTCGCGCAGCGGGATCCCCAGCTTCTCGTAGGTCGCCAGGATCTCCGGGTCCACCTCGTCCAGGCTCTTGGGACCCGAGCCCTTCGGCTTGGGCGCCGCGTAGTAGACGATCGACTGGTAATCGATCGGCGTGTAGTGGATGTTCGCCCACGTCGGCTCCTCCATGGTGAGCCAGTGGCGGTACGCCCTGAGGCGCCACTCGAGCATCCACTCCGGCTCACTTTTCTTCGCCGACAGCATGCGGATGACGTCCTCGTTCAGCCCGGGCGGGAAGGTCTCCTGCTCGACCTCGGTGACGAAGCCGAACTTGTACTCCTGCGTCGCGAACTGCTCGATCGTGCTGGTGGAAGTCGGTTCCATCGTTTCCTCGTATCTGTAATCTCGTGACCTGGTATTCCGTGATGTCAGACCTGCCCGAGCTGCGTGCGCCCGAACGTGTTGCCGCGTCCGAGCGTCACCAGCTTCGGCTCCTTGGAGGGAGCCAGCTCGGCCAGGGTGATTTCTTCCAGGGCCTCCCGCACCGCCTCGTTGATGCGCTGCCAGTTGCTCCGCACCGGGCACACCGGCTCGTGCGAGCAGTCGCTCTCGACGCTCACGCACTCGGTGATGGCGATGGGGCCCTCCAGGGCGGCGATGATGTCCGCCATGGAGATCTCGTCCGCGGGCCGCGCCAGGCTGTAGCCGCCCTTGACGCCCCGGTGCGAGGCGAGCACGCCCTCCCGCGCCAGGAGCTTGAGGATCTTGCTGACCATCGGAAGCGGCAGGCGCGTCTCGCCCGCAAGATCCGGAGCGTTGTACTGCTGCTCCGACCGGCCCGCCATGTGGGTCAGGAGAACGATCCCGTAGTCTGTCTGCTTGGTAATGCGGATCATGTCACCCCGCCCTTCTAGTCCCGGATGAGAAAACAGTACCGATTCGGTACGAATTCCATCATAGGCGGGGGGGAGGAGGATTGTCAACGGGCGGCTTACTGGCGGCGGCGAGGACTCGAAGCAGGGTCCAGCGGGTGTGGCGGGACAGGCGGCCAGACTCGGACATTTCCGGCTCACCTTGGCGGGATCGATTTCCCGCTCTATCCTTGGTCGTCTCGGGACCGGGCGGAACCTTACAAAGCTAGAGAATTGCTGGACTTCCTACTCAATCTTGAGATATATTTTTAGGTAGACTTCTTTGGTGAACAGCCAATGCCACTCACCTCTGCCAGTCCCGCCGTGAGAGACGTATGTCGTTGTCCTGCTGGACCAGCGACCCACATTCAGAAAGGAGTTTCCTTGTGAAGACCGGCCTGCTCCTCGGTTCCTTCCTGCTCGTGCTCCTCTTCGCTCCCTCTTCAGCCCAGGCCCAGTGGTGTCACGACATAGACCGGACTTACTGGTGCGGAGACCCCAGCGCCTGTGAGGGCGTGTGTGGCGAGCCTGGCGCCACCTGCGATACAGGTTGTACGGGTTGGGGAGGCAACTGGACCACCTGCGGTGGAGGCGGCCCCGACTATGACGGCGACGGGGTCTCCAACGAATCCGACAACTGCCTCTGTCAGGCGAACGCCAATCAGGCGGACTGCGATACAGACGGCATGGGCGACGTCTGCGATCCGCGCAACGAGAAGTGGGTCTTCGTGGAAGACCTCGGCCGCTGCGAGACGGATTCGGATGTCCACTGGAACAAGTTCACGATCGAGCAGTTTGCGGCCAAGCGCTACCGCAACGAATGCGACGGCAGCTACTGCAGCGACCGGTACCTGATCTCCTCCGCGAGCTGCAACTTCAATCCATCCGGCTGCGGCACCAGCGCCGGCGCCTGCTGCAACTGCCACTATCCCTTCTCCTGGTGCACTGGTATCGCCACTTGCGGAAGTCCGGACTGCCCCTTCTGAAGCGCGATCGGCTGGCCGCGCTGACCGCAGCGCTCGCTCTGGCTCCTCTCGGGCCGGCCGCTGCGCTGCCAGTGTCGGGTCGGGTGCTCGGGCCGGGGGGATCTCCGGTCCAGGGCGCCCGGACCGAGCTGGTCCGCCAAGGAGAGAGCACCGATCCCGCTCCGGTCGTCGCGGCCACGACCGACCGCGACGGCCGTTTCTCGCTGGAAGCACCCGGGCCGGGGCTCTGGCGTGTGGCCGTGCGCTCTCCCGGCTACGTGTCCGTCGAAGCTCCGCTTCAACCCCTGCTTTACGGGATTCAGCTCCCCCCTGCCATCCTGCAACTGGATACCAGCCAGCGAGTTGCGGTCGCCGACCGGGAAGGCCGTCCGCTGGAGGGCGCCCTGGTTCGAGCGACGCCTTCTCAGGACGTAGATCAACACGCCGTATGGGTCCCGGCGGAGCGCGTCGCCAAAGCCGGCCCGGACGGCACCGCTGTGCTCCAGCGCGCCGAAGGTGAGATCCTGGAGGTCCGCGCCCGCTCTCCGCTCCACGCGGAATCCGCTCCCGTCCGAGGCCATGGCCGCATGCTGCTGATTCGGCTCGACCCGGCGCGGAAGAATTTGACAGAAGCTACGCGGACGATCCGGCTCCGAGGCCGTGTGGTGGATGCCGCCACGAACCGTCCGATCGGGAATGCCCTCGCCTGGGTGGAAGGGAGAGGCAACGCGGTGTTCACCACGCCGGACGGAGCTTTCGAGGTGACCGCGAGCGGACCGGGCCGGCTGCTCCTGGCCGCGCCCGGATACGTCTTGGCGAGCCTGGACGCCCGCACGCTCCCGCCGGAGGTCCGGCTGCAGCCGGCCGCCTCTGTGGAAGGCAGGGTCGTCGATCCGTCAGGCCGTCCGGTGGCGGACGCCCGGATCCTCGTCGATCCACCCCTGCCCTCCGATCCACCCGTCGCGAGCGCTCCGGACGGCCGTTTTCGCCTGGACGGTCTGCCGCCCGCCTCGGCCTTGGCCCTGAGCGCCCGCCTCGAGCACCCTGGAAGACCGCCGGGGCCGGTCTCCGCCGCGTCGCCGCTGAGCCCGCTCGCTCCTGGCGAGTCGCGCAAGGGCGTCCGGCTGGTGCTGGCCCGCGGCGCTGCTGTCTCCGGAGCCGTCGTGGCGGTCGAGGGGCGCAAGGAATCCGCGGCGGCCGGCGCCCGGGTGCGCCTCCAGCCTCTGCGCGCGGGCTCGCCGGCTGTGGAGGTGACGACCGGCCAGGACGGACGGTTCCTCCTGGCCGACCTGCCCGAGGGCCGCTACCGGCTCGACGTGCGCAAGCCGGATCTGCCCGCGCCAGTCCTACCGGAGGTCGTCGTTTCTGAGACTTTGCGGGACCTCGACCTCGGCCGCATCGTCCTGCCGCGCGGCGTGACCCTGGCCGGCGTGGTGACCGATCCCGAGGGGCGGCCGATTCCGGGGGCAGAGGTGCGCGCGACCCTCCCCGGAAGGGAGAGCGCGCCGGAGGACCCGCCCATCCGGGCGACCACCCGCGACGACGGAGGCTTCCGGCTCGGCGGCCTGCGCGAAGGAGAGCCGATCGATCTGCGGGCCGAGCATCCGGACTATGCCCCGGCCGAGATCGCCGGCGTGGAAGCCGCGCCCGACCCGGCGGTCTCCATCGTCCTGGCTCCCGGGGCCTGGCTGTCGGGACAGGTCGTGGATGAAGACGGAGAGGGAGTCGCGGGTGCCGTCCTCGCGGCCTGGGTGAGCCCGGCGCCCGGGTCCGGGGCGCGCGGGGTCGACGGATTGCAGGTCGCCGCTGCGGCGGACGGCCACTTCGAGATCCGTGGTCTGCCGCCTGGGACCCTCCGGCTCCGCGCCTCCGCCCCTGGGCATCAGGAAGCCGAAGTCTCCGGCCTGGAGCTTCAGCCTCTGGAGCCGCTCGACGACGTCCGACTGGTGCTGGCGCCGTCGGCGGTGCTGGAAGGCACCGTCCGCAATTCCCAAGGCGCTCCGGTACCTCGCGCCCGCATCGCCGTGCGTCCGGCGGTGGATGGTCCCGAGAACGGAACGCGCACCGTGGCGGATCGCCAGGTTGATGCCGAGGGACGGTTTCGGGTGGACGGCCTCGCTCCAGGCGCGGTCCTCGTCCTCGCCGACCATGACCGCTACCGGCAGATGGAGCGCCCGTTCGACCTCCATCCGGGAGTCAACCGGATCGACCTCGTCCTCGAGACGGGGCTCGCGGTGGCCGGCCGGGTGTTGGACGAGGCAGGCACCCCTGTGGCTGGCGCCCTGGTCCGTCTAACGGAGGCAGGAGCCGACCGTGCCTCGGCCCGCAGCCGCGCCGACGGCTCCTTTCGCCTGACCGGCCTGAGCGCGGGACGGCTTTCGATCGAAGCGAGCCGGGAAGGGTTTTCGCCGGCCCATCTCGTGGTGGAGCTCGCCGAGGCTCCGGTCGAAGGGATCGAGCTGCGCCTGGAGCGCGGCGTCATCCTCGAAGGGCGGATCCTGGGGCTCGAGGCCGGTGACCTCGCGCGCGTCAAGGTGTCGGCCTTCTCGCCGGATTTCGGAGTGAGGACCGGGACGGTGGGGGGCGACGGCCGCTATCGGATCGAAGGGCTCCCGCCCGGCGACTGGATGGCCATCGCCTCCGTGCCTCCCGGCTCTCGGCAGGCCAAGGCTCCCGTACGGGTGGCCGCGAGCGCGAGCCCGGCCGTCGCCGATCTCGATTTCCGTCAGGGGCTGACCCTGTCTGGACGCATCCTGCTCGACGGCGCTCCGCTGGCGGATGTCCGGGTCGAGGCGATCGGGACCGCCGGCCAGGGAGGAGGCGCTGCCGTGACCGACGAACGCGGAGAGATCCGGATCTCGGGCCTGGAGCCGGGGCAATACCGGTTGGTGCTCTCCCACCCTGCCCGAGGCCTTGCGGACGAACGCAAGGTCGAGCTTCCTCAGCGCGCCGCTCTGGAGATCTCCCTGACTCCGGCCCCTCTCTCCCCAGATCTCCATTGAAAAAGGCTAAGGGAAAATCCTCCGGCCGCACGTTGGCTTAATCCCAGGCGCCCAACAGCCGCCGCACCAGGACGATCTGCCCCAGGTGGTAGGCATTGTGGTCCGCCACCAGCAGAGCTTCGCGGAGGATGGTCTGGCCGTCTCCCCAGGGGATCTTCGCGTAGAGGTCGGTCCTGGGATCGGAGACGAGGTCCATCATCTCCCGGAGCTCCCGGCGGACGGCCTCGACGCTCCGCTCCCAGGCAGCGTCATTTGGTGGGGCCGGGGATTCCGGCCAGTAGCCCTCGGGCCAGGCCGGGGAGGCGTGGCCCGGGTTGCGGCTGAATTCCAGGATGTCCCACTGGGCGATCCGGAGGTGCTCCAGGAGCTCCCAGACGGAATGGGGCAGGTCCGCAGGTCGGACGCCGCGACGGTGAGCCGACAGGTCTCCGATCGCCTTGTCGAAATCCAGGTGGGCGCTGCCGCCGCGCAGCAGCTCCAGGAGGTGGTCGCGGAGGATACGGTCTTGGTCCATAGGGTTGGTTCTCTTGCGCCGTCTCGTGGGGTAGTTCCACCGATTAATTCATGTTATTCTGAAGAAGACCGGCCCTCTGACGAAAGGAGAGGATATGCGAGCTTTATCCGTGTTCGCGCTGGCTCTCGTTTGCATTCTCGCCTCTCAGCCGGGCGCCCTGGAAGCGAACGAGAATGCCGCCCTGGTGGGCGTCACCCCGGCTTCTTCCGCGGAGAATTACCTTTGCACCTCGGATTGCTTTGACGGCACCTATGTGTCGTGCGTTGGGAAGTTCTACTGCACGGCGGGTTGGCGCTTCGTCGAGTGCGATGGCTTCAGGCTGTACTGCCGGATGATGTGAAGAGTTTCACATCGAAGCAGCCGAGCCCTGGCCCCTCTGGGAGGAGAGGGGCCGGGGCTCAGAGGCCGGGGCAAATACCCTATCCCACCAACCCCTCCACGACCGCCTTGCTCCCCTGTACGGCTACCCTCTGGAGATACAGCTTCACCCCCACGAGCCCGCCCAGCTCCTCGCCGCCGCCGGCCCGGCCGGGGCCGCCGTGGAGGGCCTGGGGGAGGGCGGCGCCGGAGCCGGGGGCGTCCGCGGCCGAGGACTCGGAGCCGAGGTAGAGGCGCCCTGTGCTGCCACCTCCGTGGACGAGGAAGTCCGCGGCCCAGGCGGCGTCATCCGTGTAGGCGGAGTTGACCAGGGTGCCGCCCCCGAGGGCCGCGATTCCGGCCGCGTCGGCGGCGGTGCCGTCGTAGGGCAGGATCGTGGCCACCGGGCCGAAGACCTCCCGCTCGTGGACGGGACCGGCGTTTCCGGGATCGTCGGCCCGCAGCAGGGTCGGCTGGAGGAAGAAGCCCTTGCCCGAAGGAGCTCCGACGCCGTCCGTCCGCCTCCCCGTGCCGTGGACGAGCCGCGCTCCCTTCTGAAGCTCGGCGATGCCCTCCTCGCCGTCCCGGAGCTGCTGGGCCGTGGCCACCGGCCCCATGGTGACCGACCCGTCCGCCGGATTGCCCACGACGACCTGCGAGAGCCTGCCCGCGAGCGCCTCCTGGACGGCGTCCACCCGGTCGCGGGGGACCAGGATGCGCCGGACGGCCGTGCACTTCTGGCCGGTCTTCTGGGTCATCTCCCGGACCACGTCCTTGAGGAACAGGCCGAAGGTGGCCGAGCCGCCGTCCGGGGCCACGTCCGGCCCGAGCACGGCCGCGTTCAGGCTGTCGGCCTCGACGTTCACCCGGGTGTTCGCCGCCAGGAGGTTGTCCCGGGAGCGGAGCCTGCGGGCCGTATCCGCCGAGCCGGTGAAGGCGAGGACGTCCTGCGGCCCCAGCCGGTCCAGCAGGTCGCCGGTGGAGCCGACGACGAGCTGCAGCGCGCCGTCCGGAAGGATCCCGGCTTCGACGATCAGCTCGATCGCCCGCTCGGTCACCATGGCGGTGGCCGTGGCCGGCTTGGTGATCACCGGCATGCCGGCGAGGAGGGCGCAGGCGGCCTTCTCCGCGAAGCCCCACACGGGGAAGTTGAAGGCGTTCACGTGGACGGCGACGCCCGTCCGCGGGATCAGGATGTGCCGGGCGTAGAAACCTTCCGTCTTCGCGAGCTGCACGCCTTCGCTCTCGGCGAGGAACGTCCTGTCCCCGAGCCCCCTGCCGATCGAGGCGTAGTAGGCCAGGGTGCCGCTCCCGCCGTCCACGTCGAAGGAGCCGTCCGGGCGGGTGGTGCCGGTGTTGCGGGCGGACGTGTCGAGCAGCTCGTCGCGGTGGTCGCGCAGGACCTTGGACATGTCTTTGAGGAGCGCCGACCGCTGGGCGAAGGTCATCCCCCGCAGGGCCGGCCCCCCGCGCTCGCGGGCGTAGGCGAGCACCGCCCCGAAGTCGATCCCCTGGCTCGACGCCCGGGCGATCTCCTCCTCGGTCGACGGGTCCACCAGCGCGGCGAAGCCCCCCTGGGCCTCGTGCCACCTTCCACGGACATAGCTTCGCAGTGTCTTCATCGAGCCTCCTCTCGCGGGCGGAATCCTATAACGCCGCCTCGGCCCGGGGCTCTTCCGCGAAACGGAACGCTTCCGGGTATCATCTCCGGCAGGTACGAGGAATCAATCCATGCTCGACGACGGCGGGTGTTCTCTTCTGCTCCTGGCGCAGCCTTTCCTGGAAGAGGCTCCCGAAGCTCCGTGATCTCCAAGGGGATCAGCTCCCTTCCACCTCCGCCTCGATCGCCGCCCGCTCTTCCGGATGGTCTTCGAGGTACTGCGCGGCGAGAGACCGGTGCTCGGGGTGGAGCGAGAGGAGATAGAGCCGGGCCTGCCAGGGGTCGTCCACGTCCTGGACGTCCCACCGCTCCAGGACGCCGGTGACGAACCCGGCCGCCGCGAGCCGGGCCTTGCGGGGCTCCATCTCCTCGGTGAAGGGGAGGGAGACCTCCGCCAACAGCTCGCTCCGCCGGCGCCAGTCGTAGCCCTGGAGCCGCCGGGCCCAGTCGTCCACCAGCTTCTTCATCTCGGGGTTGAGCTTTTCGTAGAGCATAGGGCCCTCCTCTGGGACATCCTATCCGGGACCCTCCTCAAGAGAGGAGGAGTCCCAGGGGGATCGCGAACAGGCTCTCGCCCAAACGCAGGGCCTCCGTGCCGTTGTAGGCGAGGATGCAGGCCTGGACGCCCGGAGTGCTGTCGGCGAAGGCCCGCAGCCCCGCGAGGTCCCGCTCGCCGAAGCGGGAGGCGGCCTTGACCTCGACGGCCAGGGAGAAGCGCCCCTTGGAGACGACGAAGTCTACCTCGTGGCGCCCCTGGACGCTCCAGAAGTCCACCTGTCCCCCCGGAAGGTGGGAGGCCAAGAGGGCGGAGAGGTTCTGGAGCACGTAGGTCTCCAGCAGCGCGCCCCGCAGAGGCTCGTCCGATGCTGGCGAGAGGTCGGTTACCCCGGCGAGGTGCCCCGCGAGGCCGGAGTCGGTCAGAAAGACCTTGGGGGACTTGATCAGCCGCGAAGCCCGGCTCCGCAGGTGGGGTGTCAGCCGGGTCAGGACGAACGAGGCTTCCAGCAGGCCCAGAGAGCGCGTCACCGTCGTCGCGGGAAGCCGGGAGTCCCGCGCCAACTCGCTCTGGTTGAGGATCTGGCCCGTGCGCAGCGAGGTCAGCCGCAGAAGGTTCCGGAACGCGACCAGGTCGGCCACTTGGGAGAGGTCTCGCACGTCCCGCTCGAGATACGTCTGCTCATAGCCGAGGAACCAGAGCTCCCGGCTTCTCGCGTTCCCCAGGGCGACCGGAGGGAGGCCCCCGTCCAGGATCTCGTCCTCGGACAACGGCTCGAACCTGACCTGACCCGGCAGATCCGGCCTTTCCAGAAAGCGGATCAGGAACGGGGGCTCGGTGGTGTTCCCCGTCCGCTCGCGGCGCGAAAAGGGATACATGGTGAGGTAGAGCGCCCGTCCGGCAAGGGAGTCGCTGACCCCGTCGAGGAGCGCCAGATTGGCCGAGCCACTCAGGAGGAACCGGCCCGGCGCCCGCCGGCGATCCACCTCCTTCTTGACCGCGAGGAGAAGCTCCGGGCTCCGCTGAACCTCGTCGATGGTGAGAGGCCCGGTGCCCGCGATCAGCGCCTCCGGGTCTCTGCGCGCCGCCTCCAGTGTCGCGAAATCGTCGAGCGTCAGATACCGCCGCCCCCGGAGAGCTTCATCCTCCAGGAGGAACGTCGTCTTGCCTGCCTGCCGCAGCCCTGTCAGAACGACGACAGGAAGAGAGCCCAAAGCCTCCTGAACCAGAGCCGAGATCTCGCGCTGCCGGTAGGCTGTCATAATTCACCATCTTATGGTGGGAAATGACAGGAACACAAGGGCGTAAATGACAGACCAAGAAAAACCGCGCTAATCCCCGACGGATGAGGCTCGGACAACCAGGAACAGTGAGAAGGCGAAGAGCGCCAGGACGAGGGCGGTTCCCACACCCACGGCCCATAACTCTCCAGTTCCGTAGTCCAGCTCACCACCTTCCAGGATTTCGAATACACGCCCGAACGTCGCACGCCAGCCGTTTGCGGCCGTCCAAGCGTAAGCGGCGCACAGCACCGCGGGTGCCGGACGCGGTCGCGCACGCAGCGAATGCAGGGCGCCGAAAAACAGGAGGAGCATTGCGATCAGATCAACGAGGTAGAACGGGTTCCAGAGCCCGTGCGGCAGAGACGTCCAGGTCTCGACGAGAGCGTAGACCAGCAGTCCTCCCAGAGTAAACCATGCCAGATGGGTCTCTGCCTTGCGCAGGTCCATCATCACAAAGACTTCCGGAAACAGACGATCCGCTCGACCTCGGTGAATCCGAGAGACTGATGCGCGGCGGCGCTGATCGTGTTCTCGATCTCCGTGTCGGAGCCCATCTCGCTGCATCCTCGAGACCAGCCCCACTCCTCGGCCGCTCGCACCAGAGCGCTCCCGATGCCCCTGCGCCGCATCCCGGGTTCGACGTACCAGCCCTCGAGATAGGCGACGCGACCTGAGGAGCAGCCTTCAGCGTAGTCCCGAATCGACAGCTCGACGAAGCCGACGGCCTGTCCGCTTTCGTCGACGGCGAGCAGCACCTCGGCCGGATTGGAGCGATCCCCCTCGAAAAACGACGTGATCTCGGCGGCGTGCTCGCCGTCGGCGGAGGGCCAGAGCGCCTGCCGCATGCGCTCCCAGGCGGCGGAATCGGTGGGCTCGACGGGTCGGATCAGCATGGCGTACCTCTCAGGGAAGGATCACGTCCCCGTCCCGGATCACCACCCGCACCTTGCCCCAGTCCTTATACCAGAGCCACCCTCGCGGGGGGCGTGTGCGCCCCCGCGAATTCCGGCCGCGCCCTCGCGAATTTTGGTTGCGCCCGGCGAATTTTGGTTGCGCCCTCGCGAATTTCGGACGCGCCCTCGCGAGGGACGCTTCCGCCCCCGCCGGGGATGTGTGCGCCCTCGCCGATTTCGGCTGC
>DASQEB010000022.1:0-5944 GCA_035633875.1 Thermoanaerobaculia bacterium | reverse complement strand
CCTCCTCGCCCTCGAGGAAGAACGGCGCCACGGCGAGCCGGGCGACGTCCAGCGCCGCCTCGGCCAAGGCGGCCGGGGTGCTCCGGCGGGCAATTGCCGAGAGCAGGGCGGTATAGAAGCGCCGCAGGTGGACCACCACGGGCCATGGCACGTCGGCGGCCCGGGCCAGCCGCCGCAGGGCCTTCTCCGACGGGGTCACCAGACCGAGCTTATAGTCGGAAATCGTCTTCTGATCGATTCCGGCCCTCTCGCCGAGCGCCTGCTGCGACAACCCGGAATAGTCCAGAAAGAACATCACCACCAGTTGCGGGACGCGCGGGTCCCCTCGCTTTGCCATGTGCGCTTCCTTTCCATCCAACAGACCTGAAGTGGGTGGTCTGGCTCACCCTTTTCTCTTGGAGGGCCGCCTGGCCGGCCACGGGGGACCGCGCCGGAGCGCTCTCCCACGGAGACCCCATGACCACCCCCTCGTTACACCGCAAGATCGTCTTCCTCCTCCTGCTCTCCACCCTCGCCGCCGCCCCTTGGGCCGCCGCCGGCCCGCGGCGGGAGAGCCCCCGGGCCGGCAAGACCGCCGCCTCCCTGGTCTTCGACGTCGTCAGCCGGGTCTGGAGCCGCCTGACGGGCCTCCAAACCAAGGAAGGTTGTGGCATCGACCCGGATGGTCATTGCCTTACCGGTGCGAGTCCCGCGCCTCCCCCGGCCACCGAAACCGGCTGCGGTATTGACCCGAGCGGCTGCGCGTCCGCGCAGACCGAGTCGGGCTGCGGCATTGACCCGGATGGCCGCTGCGGGTCGTAGCTCGTCAAGCTCGGCCTCTCGGCTTACTCGCCGGCCGAGGGGCCGAGCGCCTCGCCGCCTCGAGCTCCGCTCTCACCTGCCGCGCCAGCCCGACCGTGGCGGTCTCTCTCCGGGCGGCCTCGCAGAACACGGCGAGCGACGCCAGGGCTGCGCGGGCGATCTTTTTCGAAACAAAGATCCACTTCATGCCCATCGCCAGGCGCTGCACCTCCGCCGTGCGCCCCGCCTCCAGCCAGAGCACCGCCAGATCCAGCGAGCAGAGAGCCGCGTCGTAAGGGAGTTTGCGAGCGGTGAAATCCTGCTGGACCTGGACCAGGGCGGCCTCGGCCTCTTCCCGCCGCCCCTGCCCGGCGTCGATTCGCGCAGTCAGCCACAAGGTCCGGATCAGATCCAACTCATTGCCCTGCTGCACCGCCATCTCGCGGATCTGTGGAAGCAGCGCCGCTCCTTCCTCATAACGCGAAATGTGACACAGGTTATCTGCCGTATTGAAACGATGCGCGAAGAGCAGGCGGGGGTCTCGTGACGCCTCGATGAAGGGAGCCGCCTCTGCGAGGCTCGCGAGCCCGCTTTGCCAGTCCAGCATCTGGTCGAAGACGCGCTCCACCTTGAGGAGGATCCGCGCGGTTGCGAAATCGTTTCCTTCGCAGAGGCACCTGGCCCGGCGGAGCAGATCCAGCGCTTCGGAGAAGCGGTGCTGCGCTCTGCGCAGGGAGGCTTCCAGGTCGAGCAGGCGCCACTCTGGGAGAAGCTCGGGATCAGCGCCCTCCCCGGCCCGCCACAGCTCCCAGGCGCGGACGAATGCCGTGTCGGCGCCGTCGAAGTCGTTGCCCACCCGGCGGGCGTTTCCGAGGTGAGCCCACGCGTAGCCCTGAAGGCGGGAGCGAAAGCGCCCGTCGCCCGGAATCCGTTCCGCGATGAAGAGGGCGAGATCCGCGAGCTCCAGGGCCTCGTCCACCTTGTGAGCCGCGGCCTTCACGCTCGCGTCGCACACCAGCAGGGCCAGGGCCCAGCTCCGGAATTCGGGGAAGATGACGACCAGGTCGCGGCGGTCCTCGCGGGTGGCGGTCTTCAGGCGTTCCCAGAGCTCGCCGGCCTCGCGGCGGGCGGCGGCGATCTTTTCTTCCCTCGCCTGGCGGGGGAGGAGGGTGAGGATCTCCTCGGCCAGGGTCCAGCCGGCGGTGAGGGCGGCGCGGTGGAGGCGGGTGCGCTCCCGGGGGGTAAGGGCCACGGGCGAGGCGGGCTCTTCGAGGGCCGGGGGCCGGGCGAGGCCCAAGGCGAAGAGCAGCGCGTCCGTGGCTTCGGGAGGGCGCTCGAGGGGAGCGAGGAGGAAGTCCAGGTACTCGCGGGTGGGTTCCTCCTCGCCGGCTTCGACGCGGGTGATCGGGCGGATGCTGGCGAAACCCAGGGCGCTCGCCAGTTCCTCTTTGGTCCAGCCGCTCTCCAGGCGCAGGCTGAGCAGGGTGAGGGCCTTCGGGGGTCGTCTCTTGCGCGGCACGCGGCTCCTCCATGGATCGGTTCAAAGGAGAAGGGTGCCCGCCGGCCCGTTTTTGTGACACCGGCACCCGTGAATCTGAGAAGAGTTGCGGCAATCGATGCTGCAACCCGGATTCCGCCCTGCCTCAGGGTCTTTCCCAAGTTCCCGGTTCCGGAGCCGCGCGGGCCGTCCTACGATCCCGCCCGGACATGGGACATCGGGCACACCCCAGCTCGGCCACCCTCCTGCGCTTCCTCCGGAAGGAGGCAACGCGCGCGGAGTGCCGCGCGGTGGTCCGCCACTTGCTGACCGGCTGCCCGGAGTGCGTGGCGGTCACGCGGACGGTCTGGAGATTCGCGGACTAGAGCTTGTCAAGCCCCGTGGCCCCTCAAGAGGGGCTCTTGTCGACGAAGATGAAGAAGGCAACCGCTGGATTGTTGCTGATCCTGTTCCTTCCTCTTTGGGCTCCATCGCTGGGACAGAGCCTTCCCGGGTATGACACGCAGGGGATCGATCAGACCTCGGAAGAGGGCTATGCGGCGAGCGAGGCCAGAAAAAAGGCCCGGCAACCGTTCGAGAGGTGGAGGAGCTCCGCCTATCTCGTGTTCGCGACGATCGGCAACGAATTCATCCCCGTGCGGGTTCCGCCCCACGCCAGCCGGCAGATCAAGCACCTGTCGAAGGAGGGGAGGCGAGGGAGGAAATGGTCGCTCGAGATCTGGGAGGGGAAGGAGCGTGTCCTCTCCTGTGGCTGGACGGGGGACAAGGCCATCGGCATCTTCGTCGTCGCCATTCAGCGGCGGCAGGTCTGGGAATGCGGGGACAAGAAGCTCGACGCCACCTTTTTCAACGTGGCCCAAGCCGATCCGCTGTGGAACGACGTGGTGGACCCGAGGGCGGCGCAGTGATCACCCGGCTCAACGCCGCGCTGGCGCGGCTGCGCACGGCCGCGGGAGACATCGGCACGATTCGGGACAGTCTGCTCGAGCTGCACGAGAGGCTGCCGGCGTCTCCGCGTGAGATGTCTGCCGACGACCTGGATACCGAGTTGGACGTGCGGACGGAGCTGCGCTCGGTCATCGCCTGCGTGCTTCGCGACTTCCTGGAACCGGCGGCCCGGCACCTCCTCGCCGCGATCGACTCGTCGTCGACAGCCAGGTCTCCCGCGAAGGGCGGGATGTTTCCCGCCGGGCTCGATCTCCATTCGGACAGCGAGGAGACCCGTCAGGCGCTCTACGATCTCGTGGTGAGGGACAACTTCACGCCCCAACGCGACGAGGCCCCGGACGATGTCTGGGTGCCTCCCTATACGCCGGAGCAGGCCGGTTTGAGAGTGTATTGCGAGCACGGCCGCTGGTTTGCCACCTGGCTGAAGCTGGAAGAGCCGGAGAGCCTCAAGGAGGCGGAACGGCGCGAGCTTCTCGTGCTCACGGAAGCGGCGGACGAGCCCGGCCGGCTGGTGTACCGCGGAGTCTGACCCGCATCATGGCGAAGATCCTGAGCTATCCAGAGGTGAGCGGAGACGGACCCCCGAGGCGAGCGATCAAGGTCCGCGTGGTCGTCCGCCGCTTGAGAAAGCTCACCGAGACGCTGCGGGAGGTGAGCGCCGAGATCACCTATTGGCAATCCCGGATCCCACCGCCTTCCCCCGAGGAGTTGAAAGGGATCCTCGAGGACAGGCGACCGATCACGTCGGCGCAACACCTCCTGGGAATCCTGTACGGCATGCGCCTCCTCCTGGAGGAGGTCTGCGAGGTGGCGGAGGAGCCGGCGAGCTTTCCGCGGGAGGGCAACACGTACTTCGGGGTTCATCCGAAGGTCCTGCGAGGGCTCAGGACTCTGGTCTATCGGCGTCACAGGCCGGAGCGGCTCCGCGCTTCAACCCGCGAGGATGCCGCCGACCGGGATAGGCTCTGAGGGGGCTCGATACTGATCGCGAAGCGGGCGGAACGGAGGCGGAGGTCTCGAGCCTCCGCCTCCCGGCTGTCTAACAACAACTCCACGTGTTCGGACACATGGGGACCGTTGTGCAGTGCTGCTCGCCGCTATCGGCGTGGCAGAGCTCATAAGGGCAGCAACTGCAGGTCGCCTTGGGGCGGACAGACGAGCGGTCCGGCGACTGGCCCGCCAGGAAGTTCGAGGGGCCGGGAAGCCGTGTGTCCGGGATCAAGTCTCCATTGGTGTCGACGATCAGGGCGCCGGCCCCCTTCACCGCGCTTTGCGCGAGGCTCCAGGGCAGGGGGTTGCCGGGGAAGGTGACGCGTCCGGTGAGCTCCAGCTTCCGCGCACCCCTGGTCCGCGCCGGCTTCACCGGGATGAACGTCATCTTCACGTCCACCGCGAGAGGCGCGATGAAGTCCCCACCGCTCTCCTGCGTGCGGAGAATGGTCATCTTCGTCACCCTCTGCTGGCCGTGCAGGGAGAGATAGACGTGGAAGGCGCCGCAGGCGGTCTTGATGGGGGCGATGCTGGCCAGCGATAGAGCCCGGAACTGAATGCGGGTGGCGGCGATGCCCTGATCATCGAAGGGGGCGTCGTCGAGCCGCTCGACGATCGTGTCGATGTTCCCTAATCCATTCCGGGGATCGGTCGCGAGAGGCAGGCCCCGGAACGTCACCCGGCCGGTGAACGCCTTGGAGCGGTTGCAGAAGAAGCCGGCCGGGATGGGGCGCTGGGAAAAGTCGTAGAAGGTCTTGCCGTCTCCCAAGGTGGAGAAGACGTCGATACCGCGCTGGATCACGGGATCGGCGGAGAGAGGGGAAAGCCCGAGCAGGAGCGATACCACGAGAGCTGAGAGGATGGTTCTGTTTCTCACGCACGTCTCCTTGTCCACAGGATGAGTGGGATTGCGAACACCACGCCGGCGATGCGGCGGCGGATCGAGCGGGCGTGACTCCCGGCGTTGAGTCGCTCCCTACTTAGGAAAGTGCGCGACTACGGTATTGCCGCGCCAAGACAGGAGCAGCGAGGCTGGCGCCTGACAAGGGGCGAATCCCTTGACCTTTTGAGGTGACTACCTCCAGAATGAGCAAGTGACTACCAGAAACACCTCGCACACAGTCGGGATCAAAGAGCTTAAGGCCAGGCTCAGTGAGTTCGTGGAGCGGGCGCGGGAAGGGGAGCACTTCGTTGTGACGGATCGCGGAGAACCGGTCGCCGAGTTGAGCCCTCTCAGTCAGGAGCGCCAGGCCCTCACCAGGCTGGCTCGCGAAGGCCATCTGGACTGGCATGGAGGAAAGCCCAAGGGGCTCCGGGGCGTGGTCGTCCAGGGGGAGCCTGTGGCGGAGACGGTGATCCGGGACCGGCGGTGATCCTGTACCTCGACACGAGCAGTCTGGTCAAGATCTACGTCGAAGAGGCCGGCTCGGACCTGGTGTGGGGGTGGGTTGACGAGGCGGAAGCGATCGCCACCTCCTGCGTCGCCTACCCCGAAGCCATGAGCGCCTTGGCCCGGCGCAGGGCGAATGGGGACCTGGACGCAAGGTCCTTCCAAGCCGTTCAGGAGACTTTCGAAAGCGACTGGCCGAGCTTTGTCCAACTCCCCGTGCGGGAACGGAGAGCCGGAGCGCTCGCCGTCAAGCATCTCCTCCGCGGCTTCGACGCCGTTCACCTCGCGGCTGCGTTCGACCTTCGGGATGCCCTGGGCGACGGCGCCCTCGTCTTCTC
>DASQEB010000021.1:0-2156 GCA_035633875.1 Thermoanaerobaculia bacterium | reverse complement strand
GGGTGTAATGCAGGTCCGCCAGAGCGGCGATCTTCACTGTTCCGTTCGTTCGCACCATCGTTCCTCCCTCACGGGGTCCGGAACGAGGCAAGAGGCGTGCCAGTACGGGGGGCAGTATCCCTGCTCCTGCCCGCGAAGTGTCCTTCCATGCCGTTTGGCGGTGAGATGCCTCTTCTGCACGAGGCTTGCTTGGGCTGGACCCCAGAGCGGAGGACTAAGCGACTGCCAACTCGGCCCAGCCGGGAAACCTGGCGGGCGGCTCCGCCGTGTCGTCGTCAAGACGCCAGGGCTCGGCATTCTGGAACATCTGCCAAAATCGGCGCGGCGCCTGGGGCAGGGCGGTGAAGGGTTCGATGCCGGCCTCTCGATCGGCCTCGATCTGCACCTTCAAAACGGTCTCCAGCTTGCCGGGCAGCTCCCTCAGGTCTTGCGATGCCGCCGCCAGATTCCGCTCCAGGCACTGGGCGACCCACCAGCCTCGATCCCTGAAAAAAACCACGTGAAAGACATGCCGGCTCATTCATTATCCTCCCCTCCGGAAATTCTAGCACGGAGGGAGAGGGCGGTCAAAAGGTCCGCGCCCCGTGGTACGGCTCTTGCTGCCACAGAGAAGCCCTACGGGAGAGAACGCACGATGGCCATCCTCAGCATGTTTCCCCGACGAGCCGACGACGAGACGCCCAGCGGCCAGACGCCGAGCGAAGAGCTCTCATCCGAGGTCCGCGACTTCTATCGCCGGGCCATGACCACCCTCCAGGAGAGGAACCTTCCTTTCCTCGTGGGCGGCGCCTACGCCTACGCCCGCTACACCGGCGTGGTGCGGCACACCAAGGACTTCGACATCTTCGTCCGTCCCCGGGATTACGAGCGGATCCTCGAAACCCTGGCCGACATCGGGTGCGAGATCGAGCACAGCTTCGCCCATTGGCTCGGCAAGGCCCACTGCGGCGAGCACTTCGTGGACGTCATCTTCAGCTCCGGCAACGGCGTCGCCAAGGTCGACGACCTCTGGTTCGAGCATGCGGTCGAGGAGGAGGTGCTGGGGATCTCCACCAAGCTCATCCCGGCCGAGGAGATGATCTGGTCCAAGTCCTTCATCATGGAGCGCGAGCGCTTCGACGGCGCCGACGTGGCCCACCTGCTGCTCCACTGCGCCGACAAATTGGATTGGCAGCGGCTCCTCTACCGCTTCGGCTCCAACGGCGACTGGCGGGTGCTCCTCTCCCACCTCGTCCTGTTCGGCTACATCTATCCGGGGGAGGCCCGGCGGATCCCGGACCATGTGCTGGAGACTCTGGTGGAGAGGCTCCACCGCAAGGAAGGCGAGGTGCCCATCGAGAACCGCCTTTGCCGCGGCACCATCCTCTCCCGCTCCCAGTACCTGATCGACCTCGAGCGCTGGGGCTTCAAGGACGCCCGCCTGCGTCCCGTGGGCAACATGAGCTCCGAGGAGATCCACGATTGGACCGAGGCCGCCAAGATCGACGGCCCGGACGCGCAGAAGGAGTAACCTCCCTCAGCCCGGCTCCCACCCCGCCGGCGCCATTTCGAACCCCGAGAACTCGAACGCCGGGGCCACCGTGCAGCCCACCAGGGTCCAGGCGCCGAGGGACCGGGCGGTCTGCCAGACGCCCGCCGGCACCACCGCCTGGGGCCTGTCGCCCGCGGCGAGATCCGTGCCGAGGCGGACGGTGGCCCGGTCCCGTCCGCCGTCCGAAGTGGTCAGCTCCAGGGGAGCCCCGGCGTACCAGTGCCAGACCTCGTCGGCGTCCACCCGGTGCCAGGCCGAGACGTCGCCCTCCCGGAGCAGGTAGTAGATGGCCGTGGAGGCGGCGCGGCGTCCTCCCTCCGCGGGGGCGCGGAACGTCTCGCGGTAGAAGCCCCCTTCGGGGTGGGGCTGGAGGCCGAGGAGGCGGACCACCTCGCCGGCCGTCACGGCGCGATCCGGTAGCGCAGGGTGACGCTGGCGTCCACCGAGACTTGGCCCGACTGGACCGGCGTGTCCGCCATGGCCGCCGTCTCCAGGGCCATGCCGCGCGCCTTCTGGAACGTCGGGGTGAAGACGGTGACGCCCCCCTCGGTGATCTCCACGAGCTCTCCCAGCCGCACCCCGGCCGCCCGGGCCAGGGCCTCGGCCTTGGTCCGGGCCTCGCCCA
>DASQEB010000020.1:0-2771 GCA_035633875.1 Thermoanaerobaculia bacterium | reverse complement strand
GCCCCAGGAGGCCGTCCTCGCGCCCGACGAACTCGTGGCCGAAGCCGCCGCGGAGGCGGCCCGAGATCCGTGCGAGATCGGAGATGGTCTGCAGGCCCTCCCGCTCGGCCATTTCTTTCGGAACGGCAATCTCCCAGGAGTTCTCGAACCCCAGGGGAGCGAGCCACCAGAGATCCCAGCGGCCCAGGAACTCGGCACGGACGCGGCTGAGGGTCTCGGCGGCATCCCCTTTGGCGGTCTCGCCGAGGATGGAGACCAGCCCCGTGCCGGTGTACTCGGGGTAGACGTCGATGGCACCGGTGCGGAGGGCCTCGAAGCAGATCTGGGTGCCGGCGAGCCCGAGACGGCGTTCGACGTCGAGATCCGTGCGGGCTTCGAGGAGCTGGGCGAACATCTCGGCGAGGAGGCGGCTCTCCTCGAAATTCTTCGAGCCCACGACGATCCGGTCCGCGGCGGCCAGCGGGGAACCGAGCAGGAGGAGGACCACCAGGGCGAGGGGCCTGCTCATCGCACCTCCAGCAAAGCCTGCACATAGGGGTCCGCGGGCTGCTCGGCCAGCTCGGCCGGTGGGGCGAGCTGGAGGAGGCGGCCGGATTTCATGACGCCGATCCGGTCCGCCAGCCGAAAGGCCTCGCCGAGATCGTGGGTCACCAGGACCGCCGTCTTCCCGAGCCGTTTCTGAAGATCGAGGAACTGGCGCTGGAGCTCCAGGCGGATCAGGGCGTCCAGGGCGCCGAACGGTTCGTCCAGGAGGATGACCTGCGGATCGGCGGCGAGGGCGCGGGCGAAGGCCACGCGCTGGCGCTGGCCTCCGGAGAGCTCGGCGGGGTAGCGGGGACCGTGAACGTCCGGTTGGAGGCCCACCAGCTCCAGCATCTCCCGCGTCCGGTCCCGGCGGCGCTCCCGGTCCCAGCCCAGGAGCCGCGGCACGAGCTCCACGTTGCGCTCCACCCGCCAGAGGGGGATGAGCCCGCCGTCCTGGGGCACGTAGCCGATCCGGCGTCGCAGGGCGATGGGGTTGAGCCCGGCGACATCTTGACCCTCCACCAGCACCTCGCCGGCGGTGGGCTCCACCATCCGGTTGAAGAGGCGGAGCAGGGTGGTCTTGCCCGAGCCGCTCTCGCCGACGAGGGCGACGGTCTCGCCCGGCCGGACGCCCAGGGTCACGCCGGAGAGGGCGGCGGTGCCGTCCCCGTACGTCTTCGAGACGCCGACCGCTTCGAGGGTGGGCTCGGAGGGCATGCGGCGAGTCTATCCCGGCCCGGGTGGTACGATCCGGCCATGAAAAGCGAGCCCCTGCGCTTCCCCGGAGCCCACGGCCAGGATCTGGCGGCGCGCCTCGAAAGCCCGGTGACGACGCCCACGGCCTACGCCCTCTTCGCGCACTGCTTCACCTGTTCGAAGGACCTCAAGGCCGCCGTGTGGATCAGCCGTGCCCTGGTGGCGCGGGGGATCGCCGTGCTGCGCTTCGATTTCACCGGGATCGGCGAGAGCGAGGGGGAGTTCAGCGGCACGGACTTCTCCTCCAATCTCGAGGACCTGGTCGCCGCGGCGGACTTCCTGCGCGGCAAGTACGAGGCCCCGCGGCTCCTGGTCGGTCACAGCCTGGGCGGCTGCGCCGTGCTGGCGGCGGCGGAGCGCATCCCGGAGGCGCGGGCTGTGGCGACGATCGGCGCCCCGAGCGACACAGAGCACCTGCGGAAAACGCTCGTCCGGATCGCTCCGGACCTGGAGGCGCGGGGGGAGGCCGAAGTCCACCTCGGCGGCGCCCGGCCGTTCCGGATCCGCAAGGAGCTCCTGGACGACCTGGAGGAGGATCACCTGCGCGGCGTCCTCGAAAGGCTCCACAAGGCGCTGCTCCTCTTTCACTCTCCGGTCGACAATACTGTCGGCATCGACCACGCCCGGCGGCTTTTCGAGATGGCGAAGCATCCGAAGAGCTTCGTCTCGCTGGACACGGCGAACCACCTGCTGACCAACGAAGAGGATGCCCGCTATGTCGGCGATGTCCTGGCGGCTTGGTCGGGGCGCTATCTGGAAGGTGTGCAGCCGGAGATGGATCGGCGGCCGGAGGAGGGCCGGGAGGGGGAGGTAGTGGTCTCTTCGGGACCCACGGGGTTCGCCCAGGACATCGTGGCCCACCGGCACCGCTTCACGGCGGACGAGCCGGTGGAGCTGGGGGGCACCGACACCGGACCGACGCCTTACGACCTCCTCCTCGCGGCGCTCGGAGCCTGCACGTCCATGACGTTGCGCATGTATGCCAACCACAGGAAGCTCCCCCTCGAAGGGGTGCACGTGCGCCTGCGGCACGCCAAGGTCCACGCCGTGGACTGCGCCCGCTGCGAGTCCAAGCAGGGGAAGATCGACCGCATCGAGCGGGAGATCGACGTGATGGGCCCCTTGACCGAGGAGCAGTGCCTCAAGCTCCTCGAGATCGCGGACAAGTGCCCCGTCCACCGGACGCTGGATTCCGAGATCGAGATCGTCAGCCGGCTCCGGTGAGGTCCTCCCCAGATCTCACCTCCGTCACCGGCAGATGACAGGTGTCCGACCCTGCGGACACCCTCCTGACCTCTTTCCGCAGGCAAGTCGCTGAAAACAAAGGATCCTCGTTCCAGGATGGGGACTGGCACGCTTCGTGGAATCCACCGGGCAAGGAGGTTCAACGAAATGCGCAGTCGGTTGTTCGCCATCGTCACCATCGCCGGACTCCTGATGACGATCGCTCCTCCAGCCCGAGCCGATTACGCGTGGGACGGATTCGGTCC
>DASQEB010000019.1:0-5533 GCA_035633875.1 Thermoanaerobaculia bacterium | reverse complement strand
AGCCTGGATGAATTCACGGTCAATGATGGCCGCGATGGACTAGGGGTTTTAAAATGAAAAAGAATCTGAAGAAGCTCTTGCTCAGCAGGGAAACCCTCCGGCACCTGGAGATCTCGGCGCTACGGGACGCGGCCGTGGGAGGCGAGACCGCCGGGTGCACCATCCAGGGTGATTCGAGATCCTGCTTCAACACCTGCTCCTGGCAGCAATGCCCGGGTGGTTCGCAGCTCACCTGCGTCGAACAGGAGTAGCCCAAGCGCCCTACGCCCCACCCCATGGGGTGGGGCCTCCACGTCCCCGGGGCGTTGCCTTTCTTCCGACCGCGCGATAAAACCGGGGACGCCATGAGCTTCCCATCCACTCGCCTGCGCCGTTTCCGCCGGACCCCGACCCTGCGCCGCCTGGTGCGGGAGACCCGGCTTTCCCCCGACAACCTCGTGCTCCCCCTGTTCGTCTGTCCCGGCGAAAGGGTGGAAAAACCAGTGGGCTCCATGCCCGGCGTGGCCCAGCAGTCGGTCGATCGACTGGTGGAGACCGCCACAGCCGCCTACGCCGAGGGGATCCGCTCCATCCTCCTCTTCGGCCTCCCAGAGTACAAGGACGCCGTGGGCAGCGCCGCCTGGTCGCCGGACGGCGTCGTCCAGCGCGCGATGCGCGCCCTCACCAAAGGGGTTCCGGGGCTGGTCAAGATCGCCGACGTCTGCTTCTGCGAGTACACTGACCACGGCCACTGCGGCGTGCTCCACGGCGACGAGGTGGACAACGACGCCACCCTGGAGAACCTGGCCCGGCAGTCCGTCTCTCTCGCCGAGGCCGGAGCGGACATCATCGCCCCGTCGGACATGATGGACGGCCGCGTCGAGGCGATCCGCGCCGCTCTGGACGCCGCCGGCTTCTCCCAGACGCCCATCCTCTCCTACGCCGTCAAGTTCGCCAGCGGCTTCTACGGTCCCTTCCGCGAAGCCGCCGAGTCTGCGCCCTCCTTCGGGGACCGCCGGGCCTACCAGATGGACCCGGCCAACGGCCGCGAGGCCATGCGCGAGGCGGAGCTGGACTTCGAGGAGGGCGCGGACATGCTGATGGTCAAGCCCGCCCTGCCCTATCTGGACATCCTGGCCGCCCTGCGGGAGCGCTTCGACCTCCCCCTCGCGGCCTACCACGTGAGCGGCGAGTACTCCATGGTCAAGGCGGCGGCCGAGCGCGGCTGGATCGACTACAACCGCGTCCTGATGGAGTCCCTCGTCGCCATCCGCCGGGCGGGCGCCGATCTCATCATCACCTACGGGGCGCGGGATGCGGCCCGGCTGCTGGCCGAAGGATGGGTGGAATGAACGAGCTGATGCAACGCGCCGAGAAGGTCCTTCCCGGCGGGGTCAACTCCCCCGTCCGGGCGTTCCGCGGGGTCGGCGGCACGCCGGTCTTCGTCCGCGCCGCCTCGGGGGCGTATCTCGAAGGCGAGGACGGCCGCTTCTACATCGACTACATCGGCGGCTACGGGCCGCACATCCTGGGCCATCGCCACCCGGCGATCGTGGCGGCCCTGGAGGTGGCCCTGGGCCGCGGCACGGCGTTCGGGGCCCCCACCCTGGCAGAGGTGGAGCTGGCGGAGCAGATCGTCGACGCATTCCCTTCGGTGGAGATGGTGCGCCTCGTCAACTCGGGGACGGAGGCGACCATGTCCGCCCTCCGCCTCGCCCGGGCCGCCACGGGCCGGAACCGGTTCGTCAAGTTCGAGGGGTGCTATCACGGCCATGCGGACCCGTTCCTGATCGCCGCGGGATCGGGCGCGGCCACCCTCGGCGTCCCCTCCTCCCCGGGCGTGCCCGCGGCCGTGGTGGCGGACACCCTCCTCGCCCCCTACAACGACCTCGACGCCGTGGAGGAGCTTTTCGCCGGGCACGGGGACGAGATCGCCGCGGTGATCGTGGAGCCCATCGCGGGGAACATGAACCTGGTGCCCCCGGAGTTTGGTTTCCTGGAGGGGCTGCGGTCTCTCTGCGACCAGTACGGCGCGCTCCTGATCTTCGACGAGGTGATGACCGGCTTCAGGGTCGCCTGGGGCGGAGCCCAGACCGTGTTGGGCATCACCCCGGACCTCACCACCCTGGGCAAGGTGATCGGCGGCGGGCTCCCTCTCGCCGCCTACGCCGGCCGGGGGGACCTGATGTCGATGATCGCCCCGGCCGGCCCGGTCTACCAGGCCGGCACCCTCTCAGGGAACCCCCTCGCCGTGGCCGCCGGCCGGGCCGCCCTCGCCGAGCTCTCCCGGGACGTGGACTGCCCCTACGAGAGACTGGAGAAGACCGGCGAGCGGCTGGTAGCCGGCATCCTGGAGGCGGCCCGCCGCCACGGCCTTCCCTGCCGGATCGAGCGCCAGGGGGCGATGATGGGCCTCTTCTTCACCGATGGCCCCGTCCGGCGCCTGGAGGACGTCCACGCCACGGACCGGCAGCTCTTCTCCCGCGTCTTCCACCTCCTCCTGGAGCGGGGCGTCCACCTCCCGCCCTCACCCTACGAGGCCATGTTCTTCTCCACCGCCCACGGCGACTCCGAGCTCGAGGCCACGCTCAACGCGTTCGACGAAGCGTTTGCCGAGGCGGCCCGCTCCGGAGGCGCACGGTGACCCATCCGGACGTCCTGGTCATCGGCGGTGGCATCATCGGCCTGGCCATCGCCCGGGAGCTGGCCCTCCAGGGTCTCCGGGTGGAGGTCGTCGAGCGGCTTCCCGCCGGGGCCGAGGCCTCTACAACCGCCGCGGGTATGCTCTCGCCGGTCGACGAGCATTCCGTCCCGGGTCCCTTCCTGGATGCCTGCCGGGCCTCCCGCGACCTCTGGGGCTCCTGGGTGGCGGCCGTCGAGGAAGAGACCGGCCTCGGGCTGGACTACGACACGAGCGGCGCCTTCGTCGTGGCCCGGGACGACGCCGAGGAAAGTGCCCTGGAGAGGACCGCCCGCGTGGCCCGCGAGCTGGGCGAAATGGTCGAGGACGTGGATCTGGATGCGCTCCGCCGCTGGGTGCCCGGGATCTCACCTGACGTCCGGCGCGCTCTGCTCCTGCCCGGCGACCACCGGGTCGACAACGTCCAGATGTGCGCCGCCCTCGCTCACACCCTCGAACGCAAGGGCGTCCTCGTCCACTATTCCAGCGAGGTCGAGAGGCTGGAGATCCGGCATCCGGAAGGCACCGTGCTCATCCATGGCCACCACTGGCGCAAGGAGGCCCGCCTTCTCGTCATCGCGGCCGGCGCCTGGAGCGGTCTCCTGCCGCCCCTGCCGCCCGTCCCGGTCCGGCCGGTCCGCGGCCAGATGCTCCTGCTGGGCGGCGTCGACTGGCCCTGGAAGGGCATCGTCCGCGCCGCTGCCAATTCCTATGCCGTGCGGCGTGGCGCCACCGGCCTCCTCATCGGCTCTACCTTGGAGGAGGCGGGTTTCGACAGACATCCGACCGTTGCCGGCATCGAGGGCCTCCTCGCCTTCACCCACCGGCTCTTCCCCGGCCTCGGCCAGGTGCGCCTCGAGTCCGTCTGGGCCGGGCTGCGCCCCGGCACCCCCGACGATCTGCCGATCCTCGGGCACGTGCCCGGCTGGCCCGCCGTCCTCGCCACCGGCCACTTCCGCAACGGCATCCTTCTCGCCCCCTGGACGGCGCGCCAGGTGGCCCGAATGGTGCTTTCCGGCTCCGCCGAAGCAGCCGATCCGGAGGTCCTGGCGTTCCATCCGGCCCGATTTCCCAGCAATGACAATTGAGCGCCGGCGAGGGTCGGGTATAATCCACCCCCGCATGAGAGGGTTTCACTCAGAACAGGCGGCCTAAGGAGGGGCCTGGAATGACTCACATCATCTGTGAACCTTGCGTTGGCGTGAAGGACACGGCCTGCGTCGACGTCTGCCCTGTGGACTGCATCTACGGGAAGGACGAAGACTGGGAGATGCTCTACATCCACCCGGAAGAGTGCATCGACTGCGGCCTCTGCGTGGACGCCTGCCCCGTCGAGGCGATCTACCCGCTGGAGGAGACCCCCGACAAGTGGAAGGCCTTCATCGCGAAGAACTACGAGCACTTCGGCTTCACCCCTCCGTAACCTGAGCCCTCCGGCTCGGGCTGCGAGAAAAAAGGCGCGGGAGATCCGCGCCTTTTTTCTCGTCCGTCGCGTTGCTTCTTCAAGGCTGCTGCGTGATCCTCACGTCGTCCACCGCGGCCTCGACGAGACTGGCGGTCGAGGCGTCGGCGGCCTCGATCAGGATCCGGACCGTCTGCCCCGCGAACGAGGTGATGTTGGCCGAGCCCGTGGCCCAGACGGCGTCGTCGTCTTCGGTGCCGCCCAGCTCCTCGAAGACGGTCGAGGTCGTCGTGCCCACCACCTTGACGCGCAGGAAGTCCGCGGTCGAGGAGTTGGTGGCGTGGGCAAAGTAATACGCGAACGACAGCGTCAGCGTCCCCGTGGACGGCAGGGTGATGGCCGGCGAGCGGACGGTGGAGATCCCGCCGTCGAGGTCGTGGTCCCCCGCCGCGGCTCCGGCCAGGCGGCCGGTCACCAGGTCGTTGACGCCGGAGACGGTCGTGCCGAGCTGCTTGGCGCCGCTGGAAGTGGTCGCCTCCGGATCACCGCGCTCCCACGGGCCCGTGGTGGCCGTGTCGGTGCCGCTCGGATTGACCGTCCACCCCGTGCTGGTCTCGAAGTTGTCGAAGAAGACGGTGACGGGCTGGGGCGGCGGCGTGCCCCCTTCGGTGGCGTTGCCGGTAACCACCAGGGCGAAGGGTTGCGGGCCGTTCGGCACGTTAAACGAGCGCACGGTGACCGTGTAGACGCCCGAGGCGGGGCTCGCGATCAGCACCTGCTCCAAGGTGTTCCGGCGGTCGGCGGTGCCGGCCGTGGCCGAGGCGCCGCCCGAGAAGACGTTGCCGCGCCAGACGGTGCCGGTCGGGCCGGTGACGATCAGGTCGAGGTCGTTGTTGATGTTCGGGTTCGCCGCCGGGGTGGACGGGAAGTCGGTCCACGCCAGGGTGACCTTGAACGGCTCGCCAGAGCTCACGGAGAAGGAGAAAGTCCGGTCCTCTCCCGTCGAGCCGGTGGCGAAGGCCGCGGCGTTGTCCTTCACCCAGAGCCGTCGCGTCTGGCCAGTGAAGAAGAGAGCGTTTTCGAGCAGCACCCGGCCCCAGCCCTGGCAGTTGGCGGGGATGGCGGTCGTGCCGGTCATGCTCACCGCGGAATTCACCAGGGTGGCCCGCAGCAGGGCCGCCGAGGGGGTGAAGCCGTCGGTCGACACCTCGCTCCCCGTGGGATACCAGCCGTCGGTGAAGTACTGCCGGATGAGCGCGGTCAGGCCCGCGGCCCCCGGTGTTGCCATGCTGGTGCCGGAGAGGCTGAGCGTGCCGCAGTTGTTCGTCGTGGTGCTGAGGTCGTTGTTGGCCGAGACGATGTTCGAGCCGGGGACCGTCACCTCGGGCTTGAGGCGCCCGTCGGCGGTGGGTCCGCAGCTCGAGAACGACGCCATGGAGTTGGCGCTCGTGCCGCGCAGGGTGGCGCCCACG
>DASQEB010000018.1:0-12292 GCA_035633875.1 Thermoanaerobaculia bacterium | reverse complement strand
GCTCGGCTCCGGCACCGCCGCGGTCACCAGCCCTGCCCCCGAGCGCACGGCGGCCCGGGCGGCAAGGATCGCGGCGCCCGCCTTGCCCGGCGAGCCGGCCGCGATCAGGGCGTGCCCGTAGTCCCCCTTGTGACTGTCGGGCTCCCGGGCCGGCAGCAGCTCGGAGAGCTCGTCTCCCATGAGCAGGTGGAGGTCGCCGTCCGCCTCCTCCACCTCCTCCACCAGCCGGGAAGGGATCCCCAGGTCCGTCACCACCATCTCCCCCACGGCCTCGGCCGCCGGGGGGAAGACGTGGGCCACCTTGGGCGCGGCGAAGGTGACCGTGAGGTCCGCCTGCACGTGGGGCCCGAGGGGCTCGGGCCGGCTCCCGGAGAGGCCGCTCGGCAGGTCCACGGCCACCACCGGCGCGGGCAGCTCGTTGATCAGCTCCACCACGTGGGCGAAGATCCCGCTCAAAGCCCGGGCGAGACCCGTGCCGAACAG
Organism: Thermoanaerobaculia bacterium; assembly: GCA_035633875.1. GTDB lineage: Bacteria > Acidobacteriota > Thermoanaerobaculia > Multivoradales > UBA5704 > DATARR01. The sequence goes on along the minus strand of DASQEB010000018.1, from coordinate 11,809 downwards.
GGCGTCCACCACGAGATCGCACTCCGCGGCCGACTCCGCGGCCTCGTCCAGGTCGTCGCCGGTCGAGATCTCCCGCAGGGAAAGCTCCATCGCACGGCAGATCGCGAGGTGAGTCGCGCAGTCCTCGGAGGGCGCACGCCCGCCGGTGACGAGGAAGATCCGCACCTCCCAGCCGCGCACGGCGAGGTGCCGGGCCACGGCCAGACCGTCTCCTCCGTTGTTGCCCGGGCCGCAGAAGATCGCCGCGCGCTCGGTCTCTCCAAAGGCCTGGCCGATGGCCTCGGCCACACCGAGAGCGGCGTTCTCCATGAGCACCAGGCCGGGGATCCCCAGCTCCTCGATGGCCGCGCGGTCCACCTCGCGCATCGCCTCGGCGGTCAAGATCCTCATCCTGTTCCCTCCAGGGCCGGCAACCGGCGCCACGCGTCCAGGAGCCCCCGGGTGCGCGGGCAGCCCAGGTCTCCGGCCGCCGCCATCCGGGCGGCGAGCCGCCGCAGGTCCTCCGGCGTATCCACGTCCGACGCCGGGGGCAGCAGCTCCACGGCGAGCCCGAGCTCCCGGCAGCGCTCGAGGGTGACCGGCAGCACCCGCTCGGTGCTCCACTCGATCCCTTCGAAGAGCCGGCGGCATACGGCAACCGCCCTCAGCGCGATCAGATAGTATCCGCCGTCCTCGGCCGGTCCCAGGACCACATCCGACCCCGCCTCCACCGCCGCAAAGGCGCGGTGGACGATCGGGAGCGGCAGCGTGGGATGGTCGCTCCCCAGGGCCGCCACGGCCGCGGCCTCCTCACCGGCCTCGGAAAGGGCGAGGTAGAGGCGCTCCCCCAGGTCCTCCCCCCGCTGGCGCATGCCCGGCACCGGCCCGGGCGGCACCTCCTCCCCCGGGTCCAGGGCCCAGGCGAGGCGCAGCTCGAAGCTCCCCTCCCGCAGGCGGTCCAGCAGATCCGCCAGAAAGGCCGCGTGCAGCTCGGCGGCCTGCCCCGGAGTAAGATCCCCGATCAATCGGGTCTTGACCCGCCCCGCCCGGGCCGGCTTGGTGAACAGGAGCAGACGTCGAGAGTGGGAGGGCGGTGCGGACACGGCGGAGGATTCTACACAATGCCCATCCTGACCCTGCTCACCGATTTCGGGACCGCGGACTACTACGTCGCCGCGGTCAAGGGCACGGTCCTCCGCCTCGCCCCGGGAGCCACCCTGGTCGACATCTCCCACCAGGTGCCCTCGGGGGACGTGGAGACCGGAGCATTCCTCCTGGCCGCAGCGGCGCCGAGCTTCCCCGAAGGCTCGGTCCATCTGGCCGTGGTCGATCCGGGGGTGGGGAGCTCGCGGCGGATCCTGGCGGTGCGGACGCCGGCCGCCTGGCTGGTGGCGCCGGACAACGGCCTCCTCACCCCCTTCTTCCATCGCGCCCTCACGGTGCGGTCGGTCGAGCGGGAGGACCTCTTCCTCCCCGGGCCGGGCCAGACCTTCCACGGCCGGGACCGCTTCGCGCCCGTGGCAGCGTTCCTCCTCCTCGGTGGAGCCGGGGAGGAGCTGGGACCACAGGTCGGCGACCCGCGGCGCCTCCCCCTCGATCCCCCACGGCGCGAGCCGGACCGCCTCCTGGGCCGGGTGGCCCATGTGGACCGCTACGGCAACCTGGTCACCGACATCCCCGCCTCCTGGCTTCCCGGCCGGCCCTGCCGCTTCGAGGTGGCCTTCCACTCCACCGGCCTGCTCGTCAGCCACTACGCCGAGATTCCGCCGGGCCAGGCGGCGGCCCTCCCCGGCTCCCTCGGCACGATCGAGCTGTCCCTCAACGGCGACGATCTCGCCCGGCGGTGGGGCGTGGCACGGGGTGCCCCCGTCCACGTGACGTGGAAGTACGATTTTTCGTAAAACGGCTCGGTTCTTGCACGGTTATAACGAGGCGGTGACGGATTGTCAGCCGGACCGGGCTACAATGAGCCTGGTCGAGGCCGCGTACGCCCGATCGTGATATCTGGGAAGGAGCGTGTGGAAATGAACAAGTGGGAGTACAAGATCATCAACATCCGCAGCGAGAACTACCGCCTCGATCCAAACGCCGCAACGCAGTTGAACACGCTTGGCGAGGAAGGATGGGAGCTGGTGTCGATCACCTCCGTCAACTTCAAGACGGGCGCGACCGACAACATCGCCATGGTCTTCAAGCGACCCGTCAGTTGATCGACCTTCCCAAGCAGAATCCGATGGACAGCCCGGCGCACCCCCCGACGCCGGGCTGCTAGGCAAGCCCCTTCTCAGCCGTTCAGTTTTCTCCTCCCCCTCCCGCGGGGAGAAGGCTCGTGGGACGCCAGCTTCTTGCGGCGCCGGCCGCGGCGGAGCGCCATGGTAAATCCGATGGCGCCAACGGTGAGGGCGAGAAGGAGGTATTTCTTGTTCGGGGCGAATCCGACTTCGGTCCGGATGGCGGACCGCACCTCGGCCAGGCGTTGCTCGGCCTCGCGGCGGGTCGTCTCCAGGCGCAGCTCGGCGGCGCGCCGGGCCTCCTCCAGCCGGTCGCTCATGGCAGGTCCCTCCCCAGCGGGTCGGAGGCGGGAGCGGGCGACACGTCCAGCGGCTCCGGCTGGGCCAGCAGCCGCTGCCACCACTCGAGGTGGTCGTCGACCCGCCGCTGCACGTTGGTGATGGGGTTCTCGACCTGACGGAAGCGCCGCAGGCCCAGCCACGCGAGGAGCGCCGCCGCGAGGACGAAGATCCCCAGCACGATCAGCGCCGCCCCCCACAGGGGGAGCCAGACGTTCAACAAGGTGATGAGGACGAAGATCACCAGCCCGATGATCCAGAAACCCAGCGCGGCGGCACCGCCGAACAGTGCCAGGGCCACCCCGAAGTGCCGGCCGGAGCGGCCGAGATCCTCCTGGAGGGCCGCCAGCTCGGCCCGGAGGACCTCGAGCAACGCCTCACCCAGCGAACGGAACAGGTCGATCCATTCCCGCATCCCGTCTCCTCTCCACACGACCCCCAGTCTATCGCGGTCTCCGGGCGGATCGAGAAGCGTCTACCGCGAGGCCGTCGACCTCCCCACGCGGACGCTCCGGCTGAGGATCGAGGACTGGGCGGCGACGTCGTCCCGCACCGCGACCGCCACCCGCTGCTCGCCGGGGCGCATGAGCAGGCTCACCGAGTAGACGTAGTCTCTGGTCGTGGCGGTCTGGACATCGGCGTTCGGAATGCTGATGGGCACCGGCGTCTGCTGGACGTCCGAGGTGTTGCCCTTGGAGTCCATGGCACCGATGAACAGGCGCACCCGGGCCTCGTGGGTCGTCTCCCGGGGGACCAGCACCAGCTTGCCCAGGGGGATGCGGACCGAGATCGGCTGGACGAAGAACCCGTCCTCCCGCGCCTGCGCCGGGCCGAAATCCAGCGTCACGCCGAGGGGGTTGTCCTCGAACGGGAAGTTCAGGGCGGCCATGGTGCTGTCGGTCATCCGCGCCTCGGTGCTCTTGTCGCGGTAGCCCTCGCGGTGCCGCACCTGCAGCCCCTTGCGCTTCACCTTGACCTCGATCTTGTAGTACCGGCCGTCGCCGTGGTGGGTCGGGGTGTAGCCCAGAGAGTAGTAGCTGTCGAAGTCCTCGGCGATCCGCGCCAGGTGGGGCCCCACGATGTTGGCGTTGATCACCGCGACCCCGCCCGTGCGCTCCGCCAGGAGCTGGAGCGGCGCCTGGAGGTTCGAGATGCGCACCGAGTCGATGAGGGTGGAGAAACCCGGCTGCTGGGGTCCCGGGCCCTGGTTCTCGGCCGACACCGAGTCGTAGACCCGCAGGCCCGCGGCGTCGATCGTGTAGAAGGTGATGCGGTTGGCGTTCGCCTGCGCGGTCAGCTCCTGGAAGCGGCGCGAGGCGTCGAACTGGAACGCCTCGGTCAGGCTCGTGCTCCGCTCGCCGAACTTGTTCTGCACGGCGTAGAACACGTCCTGCCCGGCGATCATCTGGAGCCCGTCGCTGACGTAAAGGATCGCCTTGCGCCCGGGCATGCCGGCCAGGGAGTTGACGATCTCCTTCAGGGAGTCGATCGAGAAGGAGAGGTCGTTGAACATGGACTGGGCGTAGGTGCGGGCGAAGCCCTGGGCCTCGACCACGCTCTGGGCGTCCTCGATCCGGCGCAGCGCGTCCCGGCGCTCGGAGTCGTGGTGGACGGCGTGGGCCGAGACCTTCTCCAGCTCGAGCAGCGACGAGGCGATCAGGCTCGCGTCGCTGGTGAAGGTCCGCCGGACGTGCAGCTCGCGGTCGAAGGTCGCCAGCATCACCTGGTCGTCCTTGTCGAGCTTGCTGCCGAGGAAGGCGCGGATCTCGCGCATCACCCGGTTGCGGTTGAACGGACGGAGGTTGAAGTTGTCGATGTAGACCACCAGCCGGAGCCGCTGGTCCTCGGGCACCGGCACGCTCGCCAGGTTTTTGGGGGACGGCGGCGGCGCAGCCGCCCCGGGAGCCGCCGGGGTTGCGGCCGGGGTCTCCGCCACCGGCTCCGGCGCCACGGGCCGGCCCCCCTCGACGGCATAGAAGTTGGTGATCGCGACCGGCCGGCGGTCCTCGTAGATCTCGAAATCGTCCTTGGTCAGGCCGGTGACCCGCTTGCCGTTCTTGTCGGTCACGTGGACGTCGACGTTGACGACGCTCACGTTGACCATATCGAGGAAGAACCCCTCCCCTTCCTGGGCACCGGCGGGCTTGCCCTGCTGCTGCGCCCCCGCCAGGCTCCCCAGGACTAGGAGGAGCGCACCTGCCGCGGTGGTTCGATGGAGCTTGAATGGCCTCATAGTCGTCGGACTCCTTCTGGAGCGCATTATATGCCTTCGCCGGTTTGTCCCCGAATTCGGGCAGTCCGCCCACGGGCGGGCACCCCCGCACCAACCACCCGGACCTGCGGCAGGCTCCCCCTCTGCTCTCCCTACTTCTTCGGCGGCTCCACATCCGCCTCCGCCGTCGTGATCTTGCCGCTCAGCGGGTCGAAGATCGCCACGGTGAGGTGGTGGCCCCTCTTCCGCAGGGTGAGCTTCGTCTCGTAGCGCACGAATCCGCCCGGGTCCGGCTGCTTGTCGGTCGACACGGCGAGGGGGATCACCGGGACGTCGGAACGGTTGCCGTCCTCGTCCACGACCGCCACCCGCAGCTCCAGCTCCGAGACGTACTTGCCCTCGAGGGGCACCAGGGTGATGGACTCCACCGGGATCGCCAGGGTGATCGGCACCTGCATGAGCTTCCTGCCCGAGGGCACCGGGGTGCCCAACTGCATGGGCATGCTCACGGCGCCGGGGGGATTGCCGAAGAGCATGGCGCTCTCCACCATCATCGAGACCTCGGCCTTGCGCGACAGGTCCAGGAAGCTGTCCCGGCTGCGGACCTGAAGCCCGGGGCGCAGCACCTCGACCTGCACCTCGTGGCGCTGGTCGTTGCCCTTCCAGGTCGGCGTGAAGCCGAGCCAGTAGTAGGACCGGGTGTCCCCCTCGACCTTTTCCAGCGCCTCCCCGCGGGTGGAGTTGAGGAGCGCCCGGCCGCCCGTCTGATTGGCCACGTGCTGCAGCGACGCCTCCACCTCCTGCTCCCGGATGTTGATCCCTCCCCTGGGCGGCCCCGCCGTGAGCGCGCTCGCCGACACCGCCTCCACGCCCGGCACGTCCACCGGATAGACCGTGTAGCCGAGGCGGTTGGCGGTGTCGACCAGCGGCCGGAAAAGCTCCTCGCCCCGGGGAATCTCCCGGCCGGGGAGGACCGGCCGGATGGGATCGTTGATGACGTAGTCCGCCGGGTTGTACGGCCAGCCGCCGGAGAGCAGGAGCATCACCTTGCGGCCCGGCGGGGCGGCGAACCCCCGCAGCGTGCTCACCGCCCCGGACACGGCGCGCTCCACCAGGCCGGCGAACCGCTGCACGAAGCCCACCTCGTCCACCTCCAGCCGCTCGGCGAAGGCGGTGCGGCGGTCGCGCACCGGAATGTCGCCGGTCAGCGTCCGGGAGGTCTCGAACGCCCGCAGCTCGCTCAGCCGCGTGGCCCCGTAGGAGCGCATGTCCATGGCCCGGTCCAGGGCGCGGGAGAGGTCCTTTTCGGAATTCGACCAGCTCGACAGCATCTCCAGCCGGCCGTCGTAGGCCACGATCGCCATCCGGTCCTCGGGACCGAGACGCGCCAGGTCGGTCTTCAGGGCCTTCAGCACCTCGTTGCGCCGGGCGCCGATCGAGAACACATTGTCGATGTACACCAGATAGCTCGTCCCCACCGGGCTGCCCGGAGCCAGGGTCGGGAGCCCCTGCACCGGCGCCGCGGCCTCGTTGCCCGTGGGCGCGATGGCAGATCCGCCCCGCACCTCGGTGAAGTACTCGATGGGAACCGATTTACCGTCCACCGTCAGGCGGAAGTCGGAGGGCTTGAGGTCCGGCACCCGGTTGCCCTGCCGGTCGGTGACCACGGCCTCGACGTTGACCACCCGGACCTCGATCTGCTCACCGAACAGGCTCGGCGCCGGCTCCTGGGCCGGAGCCTGCTGCCACGCCGGCAGCGGAGCCGCGAGCAGAGCGCAGAGCGGGAGGGCGGCCAGACCCTTATATCGAATGATTTGCATTGCTTGTCTCCAAAAGGACGGCCGCGATGCCGCCCGGTCTTCTGAAGGGCAGAACACCGGGCGGAGGGAATTTCTTTCGGGACAGGTCACATCTTCTTCAGATCCGCCGCCCCCCACACCTGCCCTTCGCCTACCGTGTCGCTCACCGCGAAGACCAGGCGCTGCCCGGCCCGGCGGAGCTTCAGGGTGGTCTCGTAGCGGACGAACGAGCCCGGGGCGGGAGCCTGGTCGAGGGACAGGCGGAGAGGAGCCAACTGAACCTCCGAGCGGCCGCCCCAGGCGTCCAGGGCGGCGGTCGAGAAGACCGCCCGTACCTCGTAGCCGCCGTCGAGCGGCAGGGCCGTGACGGCCTCGGCCGGCACCTCGATGGTCACCGGGACCTGCATGCTCCACAGACCGGACCGGCGCGGCTCGCCGAGGTGGACGCGCAGCCGCTTCGACCCGGCCGTGCCGCCGAACAGGAGGAGGCTTTCCGTGTCCAGGGCGGTCTCGGTGCTCCGCGTCATGTCGAGGAAGCCGTCGCGCGAGCGCACCTCGAGGCCCGGCCGCCGGACCTCCACCCGGATGTCATGACGCCTGCCGTCCGCCCGCCGTTGCGGGGAAAAGCCCAGCCAGTAGTAGGAGCGCGTATCCTCCTGGACCCGCTCCAGGGCGTTCAGACGCGCGGAGTTGAGAGCCGGCTTTCCCCCCGTCTGCCGGGCGAGAAACTCCATGGCCGCGTGCACGCCCCGCTCCCAGTCGGACGTGATGAAGCCTCCGGAGAGGGAGGTCGGGGGATTCTGAACCGCGAAGGCCACGATCCCGCTGCCGCTTCCGGCCTCGCTCGGGGAGGCCGCCTGGAAGACGGGCGCCGGCTGCGCCGCGTCGGCGGGCTGCGACCGTGGATCGATCCCCTGCACGTCCACCGGGTAGATCGTGTACCCCAGAAGGTTGGCGGTGTCCGCGATGGGCTCGAAGAGCTCCTCCTCCCGGGGGACGTAGTACGGGCTCGGCACCTGCCGCAGGGGATCGCCGAGCAGGCTCTCGGGCTCCGGCATCGGCCAGCCGCCCGACAGCAGCAGGAACACCTTGCGGCCTTCGGGCTGGCTCATCCCGCGCATGGCCGCAGACGCCGCGGACACCGCGCTCTCGAGCTCCGCATACAGGCGAAGGTCTCTGATATCCGACCCTACCAGGGTGTCCGACCGCCGGTCCGCCAGCCGGTGGATGCCCCAGGCCGGCCGCCGGCGGGCCTCGGTGAAGACCCGGGTGAGCGCGGCGCGGTCGCCCGTCCAGTCGGTCAGCCGGTCGATGCGGCGGCCGTCGAAGGCCACCACGGCCATGCGGTCCGCGGGACCCAGCCGCTCGAGATCGCGGGCGAGCCGGTCAAGGACGATGTCGCGGTGGGCACCGATCGAGAAGGACTCGTCGATGAACACGAGGTAGCTCGTCCCCACCTTGCCGCCGGGAGCGGCCGCCAGCGCCGGAGCGGGCTCCCCTTCCTCGGTCGGGAAGGAGCCCATCTCCCCGCCCACCACTTCCGTGAAGTAGCCGATCGGGACCTCCTTGCCATCCACCAGCAGCCGGAAGTCCGCCGCGGTGAGCCCCTGGACGCGGTTGCCCCGCTTGTCCGTGACCACCGCCTCGACGTTGACCACCCGCACGTCGATCGCCTCGCCGAACACCTCCTCCTCGGGCTCCTGCGCCCAAACGGGGAGGGCCAGCGCGACGACCGCGAGCGCCAGAACCATGAATCGCTTCAAGCTCATAAGTTTCCTCCTTCCTGCTGGCTCCAAGTCAAAGCAAGGGGGATGCCTGAGGGAATAAAATCACGAAGTCCTTGGAAGAACAGGGGTTGAGAACAAATCCAGGCGATGGGAGAGCCCTGGGAGTGTCCTGAAGGATTCCAATTCGTCCTCTGGAGAGGACACGGGGATCGGCCTGGCCGGGCAACCGCATCCCCTGGAGTGTTCTGTTGCAACCCTCCGGTTTTCGTCGCAGCCCTCCCGGTTTTCGCCGCAACCCTCTCCGGGGCTGTCGCAGCCTGCTGGAGGGGAGCGTCTCCCCCCGAAGTTTGTGTCGCAACCCTCCCGGTTTCTGTCGCAATCGCCGGGCTCGGAGCGTCTCTCCTCGCGAGGGGAACGGTTCCCCTCCAGACGGCGGACGCTCTCCTCTCGTCGACAGCCGCTCCCCTTGCGAGGGCGACCGTTCCGCTCGACGGGGCGGAGCCTCCCCTCGCGGTGGGAGACGCTCCGATTCCGGCGGCAGGGTCTCCCCTCCCGGGGGGAGAGGCTCCCCTTTCGAAGATTGCGACAACCATGGCGAGGGCAACGGCGGAAACTTCGGGGGGAACCGCTCTCCTCGGGAGGGTTGCGACAGAAACGGCGAGGCGAGCCGCTCCCCACCTGGGGGATGCGATGGATCACAAACTTTCTCTTACCGCTGCTTCGGCTGCGGCCGCACGTTCGCCTCGCCCCAGATCACTCCCCCGTTGACGGGATCGTGCACCGTGAAGACGACCCGTTGCTCGATGTCGCGGAGCTTGACGGTCGTCTGGAAGCGGGCGTAGCCGCCGGCCTTCGGAGCCTGCTTGACCTTGACCCGCAGCTTCATGGGCGGCAGCTCCGAACGGCCGCCCTTCTCGTCGACCGTGGCCGCGGCCAGGGGCGTCTCGGCGATGTAGCCCTTTCCGTCCTGGATCAGCGCCAGCGAGGTGACGGGAATGCCGATCGTCACCGGCACCTCGATCTGCTTCCGGCCGGCCCGCTTCGGGTCGCCGAGCTGGACGATCAGCCGCTTCTCCTCCTCGCGGCCGCCGAAGAAGAGCACGCTCTCGGCCCTCATCGCGCTCTCGGTCCCCTTGGACAGGTCGGAGAACCCGCTGCGCGTGCGCGCCACGAGGCCCGGCCGGCGCACCTCCAAGGTCACGCGGCGCCGCCGGTCGTCCGCCTTCCAGGCCGGGGTGAAGCCGAGCCAGTAGTAGGAGCCGGTGTCCGCCACCACTTCCCGGAAGACCTCCAGGCGGGAGGAGACCACGGCCCGGCCTCCCGTCGCCTTGGCCATGCCGTCCCAGGCGGTGATGATCCGGGCGTCCGATTGGGCGGCGTCCACGGGGTAGAGCGTGTAGCCGAGCCGGTTCGCGGCCTCGAGCATCGGCGCGTAAAGCCGCGGGGCCACGCCCAGGGACCAGCCGCCGGAGACGAGCAGCATGACCTTGCGTCCCGGGGGAGCTTCGAAGCCCCGCAGCGCCGCAGCCGCCGCATCGGCGGTCCGGCCGAGCTGGGTGCGGGCCTCCAGAGGGGTCCGCTGGGACGTGTAATCGAGCATCAGCCCGATCTCGTCCGGCTCCAGCGACTCGGAGTTGTCCATCACCCACTCCACGTCCCGTCCGAGCGCCCGCTGGGAGGTGAGCTGGCGGTTGCCGTCCGAGGGGAGGCTGCGGGCGCGCGCCAGGGCCGCGGTCAGGGAGGACCGGTCCCCGGTCCAGCCGCTCAACACCTCGATCTGGTGGCCGTCGAAGGCCAGGACCGCCATCCGGTCCTCCGGACCGAGCAGCGCCAGGTCCCGCTCCAACCGCTCCAGGATCTCGTTGCGGATGTTCTCGACGGAGAAGGAGTTGTCGACGTAGACCAGATAGTTTCTGCCGACGGCCTCCCCCGGCGGCAACGGAGCCGCGGCCCCGCTCCCCTCCTGGGCCGCCGTGGCGGACGCCCCTTCCACCACCTCGGTGAAGTACTCGATGGGGACCTCGCGGCCGTCGACCAGGAGCCGGAAGTCCGCGGCCGTGAGCCCCCGGACCCGCTCGCCCATTCCGTCCGTGACCACGGCCTCGAGGTTCACGACCCGGACGTCGATGATCTCGTTGAACGGCTCGATCGTCGGCTCGGTCGCCGGAGGCGCCTGCTGGCCTCCCAGGGACACGCCGGCGAGGGCCAACAGCGCAAGCGAGTTTAAGATTTTCCTTCTCAAAGTCCTTCTCCTTTCGAAGGATTGAACCTTGATCTGGAGTCTAGCAAAGAAGCTGCCGGATCAGGCCTCCACCGCCACCGGGGCTCCGAGCCGGCTCTTCAGGTGCGCCACGATGCGCGGACCGTGGTCGCGGGAGTTCTCGATGAAGATGCGGTCGGTCCAGCGGCCGGCCTGGAGAGTGCCGGCCACGTAGAGCCCCGGCACGTTGGACTCGCAGGTCTCCGGGTGGAAGGTGGGGATCAGCGTCTCCGGATCGATCTCCACGCCGCAGCGCCGCTCGAAGGCCGCGTCCGGCTGGTAGCCGATGAGCACGAAGGCCGTGTGGGCGGGCAGGACCTCCGGCCCGGACGAGGTCTGGATCTCGACCGCGCCCTCGGGGAGGAACGCCCGGACCATCGAGTTGAAGCGGGCCGGGATCGAGCCCTCCTCGATGCGGTTCTCCACATCCGGCTTCAGCCAGTACTTGACCCCGGGCTTGAGGTGCGCCCCCCGGTGCACCAGGGTGACCCGGACGCCGTTGCGCCACAGGTCCAGGGCGGCCTCCGCGGCCGTGTTGCCGGCGCCGATGACGACCACGTCCTGCCCGATGTAGGGGAACGGCTCCGTGTAGCGGGTGGTGACCCAGGGCAGGTCCTCCCCCGGTACGCCCAGCCGTTTCGGGTTGAAGAAGTAGCCGGTGGCGAGGGCCACGGCCCGGGCCCGGAACGTCCGCGGCCCCTGCCGGCGAAACGTGCTCACGACGAAGAGCTCCCCGTCCTTCTTCACCTCCGTGACCTCTTCATAGAGGGCGAGGGGGATCTGATAGCGCTCCACCACCAGGCGGTAGTAGGCCAGGGCCTGCCGCCGGGTGGGCTTGTCGTCCGGAATGGTGAACGGGATGTCCGCGATCTCCAGCCGGTCGCGGGTGGTGAAGAACTCCATGAACGTGGGGTATCCCTGAATCGCAGCCGTCAGCGGCCCCCGGTCCACCACAAGCACCGAAAGACCCTGCCGCCGCGCCTCGGCGCCGATGGCGATCCCGGTGGGCCCGGCGCCGACGACGAGCAGATCGAGCATTTCGTTCACGCACACCTCCTTCGCCAATACCTTACTAGAAACGCTGGTGCGGAGCGGGGGCTTCCCAGGAGAAAGGGAGAGATCCGACTGATCGTTCCGATCCGACCGATCGGTCCGATCTCTTTCAAGCCTTCAGCTCCGCGGAAACACCCGGTACAGGTGGTCCACCGGCCCATGCCCCCCGCCCTTCCCCAGCGGGTAGGCGGCCGCCATGGCGCCGTGGA
>DASQEB010000017.1:0-6050 GCA_035633875.1 Thermoanaerobaculia bacterium | reverse complement strand
GATTTGAAAAGGTTTCTCTCACCAAAACGGTGAGACCGGTCTCACCGTTCGGATAGACCGGACCGGCGGGAGGGCTCAGCCCTTGCCGTCGGTGCGCAGGCCGAGGCTGGAGATCAACCGGTGGAGGTAGTTGGGATGGAGGCCGAGGACGGCCGCGGCCCTGGTGACGTTGCCCCGGGTCTCGGCCAGGGTGTCCAGGATGAGCCGCCTCTTCGTCTCGTGGAGGACCTCGTGGTAGCGGGCGCCGGCCGAGCCGGGCGGCGGGCCGGCGTCGAGCAGGGTCTCGGGGAGGTCCTCGGGACGGATAAGGTCCCCCTCCCCCAGCACGATCGCCCGCTCCACGGCGTTGGCGAGCTCGCGGACGTTGCCCGGCCAGTCGTAGCGTTGCAGGCATGCCCGGGCCTCGGGGGTGAAGCCGGCGACGGCGCGGCCCAGGCGGCGGCTGGTGACGGCGGCGAAGTGGCTCGCGAGGAGGGGAACGTCCTCCCTGCGCTCCCGCAGGGGCGGCAGGTGCAGGGTGATGACGTTCAAGCGGTAGTAGAGGTCCTCCCGGAACGTCCCTTCCCGGATCATCTTCTCCAGATCCCGGTTCGTGGCGGCCACCACGCGGACGTCCACCCGGATCGTCCGGGTGCTCCCCAGCCGCTCGAACTCCCTCTCCTGGAGGAAACGGAGGAGCTTGGCCTGGAGGGGAAGCGGGATCTCCCCCACCTCGTCCAGGAACAGGGTCCCGGAGTCGGCCACCTCGACCCGGCCGCTCTTGCGCGCCACGGCGCCGGTGAAGGCGCCCCGCTCGTGCCCGAAGAGTTCGCTTTCGAGGAGCGTCTCGGAGAGGGTCGCGCAGTTGACCGCCACGAACGGGCGCTCGGCCCGGGGGCTCGCCCGGTGGAGAGCCCTGGCCGCGAGCTCCTTGCCCGTGCCGCTCTCCCCCCGCAGGAGGACCGTGGAATCCGTGGCGGCGGCCCGGCGCAGGAGGCGGTAGACCTCGCGCATGCGCGGGCTCTCCCCCACCATGTCGGCGTCGAAACCAGCGGCGAGGCGCCGGTTCTCCTCCTCCAGCCACTCGATTCTCCGCACCGTGGCGAGCGCCGGCGCCGCCATGCCGGCCACGGCGGTGACGAGCTCGAGATGGCCGTGATCGAAGCGGGCCTCCCGCGTATCGAGATAAAGCAGCCCGAGCGGCTGGCCAAGATGGACGAGGGGGGCGGCGAGGAGGGAGCGGATGCGCGCCGCCTCCAGGCTCTCCGCTCCGGAAAGCCCCTCCTGCCGCAGGATGTCACTGGCGAGAAGGCCGACCCGCTCTTCGAGCACGCGCCGGAGGACCGTCCGCGAGATCGGGAAGGGCTCGGCCGGCCCGCTCGCACGGCTGAAGGCGAAGGCGGTGGCAGGCTCCGCCTCCCCCCGGTCTGCAAGGGTGAGCGCCGCACGGTCGGCTGGCACGGTCGCGAGGGTGAGCTCCAGAAGCCGCCGCGCCAGGTCTTCGGTCGAGCCGGGCGCCTGGAGGACCTTGCCGATCTGGAGCAGGGCCTGGAGGTCGCGGGCAATCCGCCCAGTCCGGTCGGCCGCGACCCTCTCGCCGACGATCTCCGGAGAGCGGTTGTACAGAGAGTCCTCCAGCGTGAGGAGGACGGTGGTCTCGAAGGTGGCGTCTTCGAAGGGCAGTCCTGGCGGTGTCCCTCCCCCGCCCTCCTCCCCGCTCTGGAAGACGAAGAGGGAGCGGCCGATGGTGACGAGGTCCCCCTCTTCCAGGAGCCTTTCCTGGACAGGCACGCCGTTGACGAACGTGCCCCGGCGGCTTGCGAGATCGCGCAGCCGGAAGCCCCCCTCGCCCTCCGGCTCAATAATGCAGTGGTGCCGTGAGGCCGCGAGATCGGGGAGCTGCAGCCGGTTCGAATCATGGCGGCCGATGGACAGCTCCTCCCTTTCGAGAGGAAACGCGCGGCCGGCGAGGGGGCCGTTCAGACAGACCAGCGTGGGACTCAAGATTGCGCGATCCTAACCTTTCGGTGAGAGTCTCACCAGCCCGATAGGCATCCGGCGTCCGGGAGAACGCCGACCGATCGTTCCAACTCCCGATGGGACAAACAGATGGCTGCCGTGGAGCACTCCTTTGTCGTTCCGACGGATTCGGGCATCCGGTGTGCTCTAGCGCTCTGTCAAGGTTTTGGTCGGTAGGGCGGCCCTGGGTGGCCGCCCTGGACGGGGAAGGGCGAAGCAAGCAGGGCGGCCACCCAAGGGCCGCCCCTACAAGGGACCTGACTTTCAAGGAGGGATGATGAAAATCGTGACGGTGACGTACGACCAGGCCAAGGGTACTCTGACGATCTCCCCCGAGGACATCGAGATCGTCTACAAACAGGGGGACTGGGTCGAGTGGAAATTCCATAACATTCCTCCGGGCAGCTTCGGGTATCTCCGCTTCGACAACGCTCCCGCGTTGGGCCCCTTCCACTCCCTGCGCACCCTTGCCCAGAAATCCGTTGTCGGCAAGGGAAACACCGGTGCAACGAGCAACGTCACGCATCCATACGAGGCGATGCTGCTCAGCCGGAAGCCGCCTGGAGTCCTGGCCGTCTCCTCGAAAGCTTTCGTGATCCAGGAAGCTGCGGACCCGAATACAACTCCCGACATCAAGGTGACCTACGAGGGAAAAGACAAGGCGCTCGTGGTCGACCCGATGGAGATCGGCCTCAACCTCGGGGATACGGCGACCTGGCACTTCCGCGGATTTCCGGAAGGCTGCTTCGCCACTCTCCAGTTCGATTCGGGCGAGGCTTCGCCCCACCCCTTCGCCGATTTCTATATCACCGCTCCCCTGCCCGGCGAGCCCACCGGCACCTTCCGGGCCCACGGCATCGGATTTCGCACCAAGATCGTGGAGGAATCCCCGCAGAAGTATGTCGTCCAGGTGCTCGATCTACCGGCATCTCTCAGCTACCACATCCAGGTGCGCGATTCTCTGGGGGGGATCGTGAGCACCGACGATCCTCTCATCGACAACCTCGGGCCGCCGATCCCCGACTAGTCCGCCTGGCGCAGGAGGACCTGGAAGTCCGGGTCCTCCCGCAGCGCATCGAAGGCGGGGAGCGAAAACCAGCGCGGCTGGACTCCCCGGCGGAGGGCCGTCTCCGCGTTGACGAGCGCGGAGGCGCGCTCTCCGGCTAGGGAGTAGACGAGGGATGCGAGATAGGCGACCTCGGGATCTTCGGAGCCGTCCTGAAGCGCCCGCTGCACCTGCGCGACCGCGTCCCGCGTTCGTCCGAGGCGGACCAGGCACTGGGCTTTGGCGAGGCGGTCCCGGGGGACGAGGCCAGCGGACGCCTCGCTCTCCTCCAGACGTGTCAGGACCTGCCGGTAGAGGGCGTGGGCTTCCTCCCGTCGTCCCAGCTCCAGCTCCGCGTCGGCCAGGTTGAGGAGGACGGTCACGTGGTCTGGCGACAACGCCAGCGCCTGGTGGTACGCCTCGACGGCCTCCGCGGGCCGGCCGAGGAGCATTCGGGCGAGGCCCAGATTCGTATAGTGGGAGCGCTGGGGCTGGCGGCGGAGGAGGTCGCGGTAGATCCGCTCGGCACGGGCCGGATCTCCCGCCAGCAGCTCGAGATTGCCCAGCCGGTCGAGCCCCCAGAGGTTCCCCGGATTGCGCTCCAGGAGCTCCTCCAGGTGCCGCCGGGCGTCGTCGTTGCGGCCGGCCCGAGCCTCCAGATCCGCCAGCCGGACGAGGTTCGACCAGGAGGGGATGCGCTCGACCGCGGCCGCTAAATCGGAGATCGCCCGCTCCAGGTCGCCCTCGCTCTCCGCGACCTGACCGGAGAGGGTGAGCAGCTCCGGATCGCCCGGGAGGAGCCGCTCCAGCTCCGTCAGCAGAGCCCGGGCCTCCGCCGGCCGGTTGGCGGCGAGGGCGAGCCGGAGCTGGACCGCGAGAGGACGTGGGTCGCCGGGGGCGAGAGCCCGGGCAGCACGGACCGCCTCGTTGCCGCGCTCGAGGTGGGCGGGGTCTCGCGTCGAGCGGAAGAGATTCTGCGCCACCTTGGCCATCAGGAGGTGCGCTTCGAGGAACCTCGGCGAGCTCCTGAGAATCGTTTCAAGCTCCTCCAGGCCGGGGAGGCCTCCCTGATCCACCCGCTGCTTGATCCGCAGGAAGGCGGCGTAGTCCTCGTCACGGACGTCCAGAGCAGGCGTGCCCTCCCGCAGATCCTTGTCTGGATAGGCCCGCCGCAGGCGGACCGCGACGGCGTCGGCGAGGAGGCGGAGATCCCGGGGATCGGTGGGGATGACGAAGCTGTCCGTCCACAGCACCCGGCCGTCGCTCCCCTGGATGCGGCGCAGCGAAAGCCGCGCTCCCATCGTGCCCTGGCTCTCCAGGATCGCCGCCAGCACCTCGTCCGCCGCGGCCGAGCGCGCGGCTTCCACCGGGGACCCGGCGCCGGCATCCACCTGGGCCGGGTCGAGGGGAGCCAGGCCCTCCAGGGCGGTCAGCGCGGAGAGGGCGGAGGCGAGGACTCCCGAGGCCGCGAGAGCGAGATCCTCGCCTTGCGCCGAAACCACCTCGGGCCGGAGCACCGCCACGCGCAGTGGGCTCTGCAACGGCTCTGGCCGGAAACGCCCAAGCAGGAGGATCGCTCCCAGGGCGAGAACGACCAGCCCCGCCACGACCACCAGGCGCCGGGACCGTCCCGGCAGCGGCCGCAACGCGCTCGACCTCTCCTCCTCGAAAATCGTCCAGGCGGTCGCGAGCTCCCCCATCTGCTCGTTCACCGCGGCTGCTTCTGCCGGAAGCCCCGCGAGCATGGGTGAGGAGGAGACCTCTTCCAGAGCGCGCGCTACATCCCTGGCTGAATGCGGCCGCGCGTCGCGGTCCTTCTCCAGAAGGCGCTCGACGAGCACGGCGAGCCCGGCCGGGAGGTCGGGCCGGAGGACGCCGAGCGGCGGCGGATCGTCCGTAAGCACTCTTTTCAGGCTCTCCTGAGGAGTGCGCCCGCGGAAAGGAGAACGGCCGGTCAGCATCTCGTAGAGGAGCACGCCGAAAGAGAAAAGGTCCGAACGGGCGTCCACCTCCCCGCCGCCCGCCTGCTCGGGGGACATGGCGTGACAGGTGCCGAGGAGCGCGCCATGCTCGGTCAACGTCTCTTCGCTCCCCTCCTCCGCCAGCGGCTTGGCCAGCCCGAAGTCCAGGATCTTGGCATGCCTGTCCGTGGTGACGACGACGTTTTCGGCCTTGAGATCGCGGTGCACGAGGCCCGCATCGTGCGCCGCGGCCAGCCCTTGGGCGATCTCCCGCGCCAGGCGGACGGTCAGGGCCGGGGGGGGCAGGCCGCCCGCCAGAAGCTCCCGGAGCGTCCTCCCCTCGGCATACTCCATGACGATCGCGTCGCCCGCGCCGTCCTCGAGGATGTCGTAGATCTGGACCACCGCCGGGTGGTTCAGGCGCGCCGCCGCCTTCGCCTCGCGCCGAAACCTCTCGCGCAGTGCCGGAGACGCGCCGTGGCGCACCCGCTTGATCGCCACCCGCCGTCCCAGGCGCTCGTCGAGAGCCAGGAACACCTCGCCCATGCCGCCGCGGCCGAGCCGCCTCTCCAACCGGTACGCACCGATCCATTCCTCGACAGAGGACCCTCCAAAATGCGAAGGTACCGGGTCTGGCATTCATTCGATCCCGAGAAGAAACGCATTGTATCCCTCTCTGCCCTTGGTTGCGTTCCGCTCAATGGTACTCTCCGCGTAGCTCCTCGACTTCGAACGGGCAGACGAACCGTTGGAGCTCTGACAAGGCCCCTCCCGTGACGGACCTCACCACATTCCGTCTTCACATCACCCCGGCCGAAGGCCCTCCGTTCGACCACACGGTCCAGGACGAATCGCTCGTTGTCGGCCGCTCTGCGGATGCCGGGCTGTCGCTGGCGGACCCGTTCCTCTCCCGCCGGCACTCGCGGCTCTTCCGGAAGGGCGCCGGCCTGTTCGTGGAAGATCTGGGTTCCCGCAACGGTACGCTCTTGAACGGCAACCCGGTCCTCACCCCCACGCAGGTACGGCCGGGGGACGTGATCCGGGTT
>DASQEB010000016.1:0-19099 GCA_035633875.1 Thermoanaerobaculia bacterium | reverse complement strand
GAGCTGGATCGCGCTGGTGACGTTGACCATTCTCGAGATCGTGTTGGGGATCGACAACATCATCTTCATTTCCATCCTGGCGGGGAAGCTCCCGCGGGAGCAGCAGGACAAGGCGCGCCTCGTGGGGCTGGGGCTGGCGATGTTCATGCGTATCGCGCTGCTCGCGTCGATCGCCTGGATCGCCCGGCTGACCGCGCCCCTCTTCTCGATCTTCGGGCAGGAGATCTCGGGGCGGGACCTGATCCTCCTGAGCGGCGGCCTCTTCCTGCTCGGCAAGGCCACCTACGAGATCCATGACAAGCTGGAGGGCGAGGAGGGGCACGCCGAAGCCCGGGTCGCCGCCTCGTTTACCAGCGTCATCATCCAGGTCCTGCTCCTCGACCTGGTCTTCTCCCTCGATTCGGTCATCACCGCGATCGGCATGGCCGACGAGCTCGCCATCATGATCACCGCCGTGGTGGTCGCCGTGGGAGTGATGATGTTCGCCTCCGGCCCCATCTCCCGGTTCGTCGACCGGCACCCCACGGTCAAGATGCTGGCCCTCTCCTTCCTCCTGCTCATCGGCATGTCCCTGGTCGCCGAGGGGTTCGAGCAGCACCTCCCGAAGGGCTACATCTACTTCGCCATGGGCTTCTCGGTCTTCGTCGAGATGCTCAACCTGCGAGCGAAGGGCAAGCAGGCTCCGGTCCAGCTCCACCAGCGGTATTCGCCGGAGGCGACGCCGGCGTCGTCGGCGCCCTCATCCCGGCCCGCTCCCCAAGGGGGAGGGAAAAAGAGGTAGCGTTCCTACCTCCGGAACTCCCGCGTCTCGCCGTCCGCGAAGACCAGGACGAGATGCTGCGCATCCACCTCCCTGACGTTGCCCGTGCCGAAGATGGGGAGGGTCAGAGTATCCCCCGCCTGGATTGCCGCCGGATCGGCGCCGCCGAGGATGGGGGGCAGGGGGAGCACCTCGGCCGTTTTCGGCCTTACGTTCTCGGGGATTTCGGCCCGGGGCGGAGCGACCGGCTGCTGGATGGGACGATCGCAACTGTCACAGTGGCCGCAGCGCTCCCAGTCCACCTCTTCCCCGAAGTAGTCGAGGATGACGTTCCAGCGGCACAGGGCGGTCTGGGCGTAGAGGACCATGCGCCGCAGCCGGTCGCGGTCGGCCTCGGCCCGCTGCTGGTAGCTCTTGGCCATCGCTTCCAACTCGCCCGCGGAGAGGCCGCTGCGGACGAGCCTGTAGCGGCCGGGGCCCCCCTCCTCCGCGACCATCTCCAGGTCCCGCATCGTGGCGAGGACGACCCGCACCTTGGGCTGGGCGATTCCGGAGCGCTCATGGATCGCGGCGGGTGTGACCGCCTCCCGGTCGGCCTTCATCCTCTCCATCGCTTTGTAGACGGCTTCGAAGTGCTCCACCTTCGGATACCGGCCGTTGAGGAAGAAGATCTGGGTGTTCTTGTCCTCCGGGAGATGGAACAGGATGCACCGGGCCGGCTCGCCGTCCCGCCCGGCCCGGCCGGCCTCCTGGTAGTAGGACTCGAGAGATCCCGGCAGGTTGTAATGGACGACGAAGCGGATGTCCGGCTTGTCGATCCCCATGCCGAAGGCGTTGGTGGCGACGATCACCTTGAGGGCGCCGGCCATGAACCGGTCCTGGTTCTCCTTGCGCTTTCGGGAGGCCAACTTGCCATTGTAGCGGGCGGCGTCGAAGCCGAGGCCCTGAAGGTAATCGGTGACCGCCTCGCAGTCCTTCACGGTCGAGGTGTAGACGATGCCCGTCCCTTCGGTCTCGGCGAGGAGTCGGGCCAGGCGCTCGCGCTTTTGCTCTTCGTCCCGGACGGCGATCACCTCGAAGCGGAGGTTCTCCCGGTAGACGCCGATGTCGAACACCTCCATGTCCTCCCGGCCGAGTTGGCGCCGGATGTCGTCCACGACCTCGGGGGTGGCCGTAGCCGTGAGGGCGAGCACCGGAGGATCGCCGAGGGCCGCCAGGGCCTCCCGGAGGTGCAGGTAGGAGGGCCGGAAATCGTGCCCCCACTGGGAGATGCAGTGCGCCTCGTCGATCACGAAGACGTCGATCGTGTTGGTCTTCAAGGTCTCCAGGAACTCCGGCTGGGTCACCCGCTCGGGAGTGACGAAGACGAACTCCCGCTTCTGCCTGCCGATCTCCTCCAGGACCTCCCGCTCTTCCACGGTCGAGAGCGTGCTGTTGACCTGGGCGGCGTCGATGCCCTTCTCCTGGAGCTTGTCGACCTGGTCCTTCATCAGGGAGATCAGGGGGGAGACGACGACCGTGGTGCCGGGGAGCTCGGTCCCGGGGAGTTGGTAGCAGAGGGACTTGCCGGCGCCGGTCGGCATGATGGCGAGGGTGTCCTTCCCCTCGACGACCGACCGGATGACCTCCTCCTGCCCCTCCCGCAGCGACCTGAACCCGAAGGTGCGGCGCAAGGTGCGCCGGAGACTGGAAATCTGGATTGGTTCTGCCATGAGGACCCCAGCGAAGCAACCGGCGTGCCGCTATTTTCCGGGCCGGATGCAACGAAATCAGGAATTCTTCCGTATAAAGGGCCGTTGACGCGAGCGGGCGAAGGGGTTTAGACTTCTTCTACAAAATAGTGAAAGGGGTATCGGCAGGACTTGCACTACCCCCCTGGGGCGGTGGTCCAGCAAGGAGCGCGCCGGCTTTTGAAAAATCGACCGGCCCGGCCCCTGAGGGATACCACCCAGTCAGAACGTTCGAACAGTGAAGGGCCTGACTTTTTTTCATGAGGTGGTTGCAATGGAACTGGAAGTCTTCATGAGCACGTTGTTGGTCGGGGCCGTGGCCGGATGGATGGCCGAGCAGCAGGTGGGCCCCAACCTGCTGCGTTGGGCGCGTCAACGCCGGATGCAGATGCGCGTGCTGCGCCGCCAGGGGGACAACCCCTGGAAGGCGTGGTCGGACCACGACGAAGAGTAGCCGGGTCGACGTGCTCCGGAGGTGGTCTCCGGCGCCCGATCAACGCAGTGTAGGGGCGGCCCTTTGTGGTCGCCCTTGTGTTTTCGGCCGGCTGCGGTCAACCCCTACCCGCAGCTCACCCGCACCCGGTGCCAGGCGTTGTTGACGTAACCTTTGAAGTTCCAGACGTGGGCGGGGCTCTCGGGTTGGGAGTGGGCGGCGGAGTCCCAGGCGCGGCAGACGATCTCGTGATCGCCTGCGGGGAGGTCGAGAACCGCCTCCCAGAGGCGCCAGGCCCAGGGGGTGTCTCCGGGTGCCAGGCGGGCGACGGTCCAGGTTCTCCCGTTATCCACCGAGAGGTCGACCCGCTCGACCCGGCGCCCTCCTCCGGCCAGGGCCCATCCCGCCACGGTCACCGGCCCGGCCGGCAGCCTCTCGCCTTCCAGGGGGGCGCAGATGACCGAGCTCACGGGGAAGTCCCCCAGCATCAGGCCCTGCTCGTAGTCCACCGTCTCCGGCCGCATATGGGAGGGGAAGAGGCGGTAGGCCTTGGATTGGAAGTAGTTGTCGGACGGCATCTCGCGCAGGGTGATCGTCTGCAGCCACTTGACGCTCCGGGCGCCGATATAGCCCGGGACGACCACGCGCAGCGGGGCCCCGTGGACCGGCGGCAGGGGCTCGCCGTTCATCTCGTAGGCCAGGAGCACCTCGGGGCCGCGCGCCTTGTCGAGGGGGATCGAGCCTCCGAAGCAGAAGCGGTGGCCGTGCCGCTCGGTGTCGTCGAGGCCGGTGAAGGCCACGTGGCGCGCCCGGCTCCTGGGATCGGCCACCGCGAGCACGTCGCGCAGGGGGACTCCCCCCCACGTGGCGTTGCTCACCGCCTCGGTCCCCCAGGGCAGCTCGTTGAGGATCGGCTCGACCGCCATCATCTCCAGGCGGCGGTTGCCTGCGCACTGGAGGGTCGCGGTGACCGTGGTCTTGGGGAAGTGGCGGATCTCTTCCAGCGTCAGGGAGAGGGGGCGCCTCACCCGGCCGTCCACGGTCAGGCGGTAGGCGGCCGGATCGACTGCGGGGACACCTCCGTGGTTGCGCACGAAGAACAGCTCGTTCGGGGTGATGAAGCCACGGAGGAGCAGCTCCGGCGCGGGGCCGGCGTTGAAGGGGGTGCCCTGCCGGACGAGGACGCCGGAGTGCTTTCCGAAGGGATTGTCCGGGGATTCGTTCATTCGTCGTACGAGAGGTCCTTGGAGCACCGGCGCCAGGTGCCGTCCCCCGCGGGCTCAAAGATGGAGCAGTGGTCCATCTCTCCCCCGTAGACGTGCAGGGTGAGGGAGACCCGGTCGGGCTGGGGATTGGCCAGCACGTGGTGCTCGAAAGGCGGGATCAGCGCTCCTGCCGATCCCGCCTCGGCTTGGACGCGTCCCCGCTCCGCGAAGCGGCAGACGCCGTCCTCGGGCTCTTCCAGCAACTCGAAGCGGGAGACCTCCATCACGCCTTCCACCACCCCTTCGACGCACCAGATCCCGGCGTGGTCGTGGAGGGCCGTGCGCTGGCCCGGCCCCCAGGTCATCACCACGGCCGTGAAGTCCAGGTCGGTGTCGCGGTAGAGGAGGCGCCGGGCGTAGGATTCAGGCTTCACCCGCCGGAAGCGCTCGGGCAGCCGCAGGCCCTCGGCGGGGATGAAGGATTCCAGGTCGTCCTTGATTCGTTCCGCGATGGCGGTGACGTCCCGGAGGAGCACCGCTTCGCGCAGCCGGTCGATCAAAGGATCCACGACGGTCGCCTGCGTCCTCATGCCCGGGCCTCCCTGCTGCAGTCGTCGGTTGAAGGATCCGCCGTCGCCCGGCGGGCTCATTCCTGTTCGAGATAAGTGTATCCCGAGAGCCCTTCCTCGTACCGCCGGAGGAGGTGCCTGGACTCCTCGAAGGACATGCGCTTGGCCCGCAAGGCCTGTTCCGTCGCCCGCCGCACCCGGGCGACCAGGTCGTCCCGGTTGTAGCGCACGTAGCGGAGCACGTCGCTCACCGTGTCGCCGGTCACCACGCCGTCGATCCTGTAGTCCTCCTCGGGGTCGAGCGAGACGTGGACCGTGTTGGTGTCCCCGAACAGGTTGTGGAGGTCGCCCAGGATCTCCTGGTAGGCCCCCACCAGGAAGACGCCCAGGTAGTACGGCTCGCCGGGCCGGAAGCTGTGCAGCTCCAGCACGTCCTTGACGTCGCGGCGGTCGATGAAGTGGTCGATCTTGCCGTCCGAGTCGCAGGTGATGTCGGCGAGCACCGCACGGTCGCAGGGCTCCTCGGCAAGGCGATGGATCGGCACGATGGGGAAGAGCTGGTCGATGGCCCAGGAGTCCGGCAGGGACTGAAACACGGAGAAGTTGCAGAAGTAGGTGTCCGCGAGCTGCCGCTCCAGTCCCTCGAGCTCCTCCGGCACCTGCTGCAGGCTGCGGGTGATGCGCAGGATCTTCTGGCAGGTCGCCCAGAAGAGGTCCTCGGCGAGCCCCCGATGCTCCAGGGAGAGGTGCCCGAGGTTGAACAGGCTCTGGCACTCGTCGCGGGAGGACATGGCGTCGTGGTAGGACTCCAGGAAGTTCTTCCGCGACACCTCCCGGTAGGTCTCGAAGAGGTTCTTGAGCGGCAGCTCGGCTTCGGCCGGGGCCTTGCGCGGCAGCTCGCCCACCTCGAACTCGGAGATGCCCAGGACGTCGATGATCAGCACCGCGTGATGGGCCACCGTGGCACGGCCGGACTCCGAGACGATGGTCGGGTGGGGCACGCCCTTTTCATCGCACACTTCCAGGATGCCGTAGACGATGTCGTTGGCGTACTCCTGGAGCGTGTAGTTGAGGGACGAGGTGAAGTTCGTCTGCGAGCCGTCGTAGTCGATGCCCAGGCCGCCGCCCACGTCGAGGTAGCCGAGCTTCGCCCCCATCTGGACCAGGTTCGTGTAGACCTGGGCCGCCTCGCGGAGGCCGTCCTTGATCGAGCGGATGGAAGAGATCTGGCTCCCCAGGTGGAAGTGGAGAAGCTCGAAGCGGTCGAGCAGGTCGTGCTCGCGCAGGAACTCCATCGCGTGGAGGAGGTTGCGGCCGGAGAGGCCGAACTTCGAGCGGTCCCCGCCCGAGGCCTCCCAGTGGCCCGCCCCCTTGGCCGACAGCCGGGAGCGGATGCCGATGTGGGGCCGCACCTTCATCTCTTCGGAGATCCGATGGATGAGGGGCAGCTCCGAGGGCTTCTCCACGACCATGATGACGTGGCGGCCGAGCTTGGTGGCGAGGAGGGCGGTCTCGATGTACTCCTCGTCCTTGTAGCCGTTGCAGATGATCAGCGCGTCCTCGTCCTCCAGCATCGCCATGACCGCGAGGAGCTCGGGCTTCGAGCCCGCCTCGAGGCCGAAGTGGTAGGGCCGGCCGTACTCGACCAGCTTCTCGACGAGGAAGCGGTCCTGGTTGACCTTGATCGGGTAGACCCCGCGGTAGGAGCCCTGAAAGCCGTACTCGGTGATCGCGCGGGCAAACGCCTCGTTGAGCTCGACCACGCGGGCCCTGATGATCTCCGAAAAGCGGATGAGGAGCGGCGGACAGATCCCCCGCTCCCGCACCTCGTCCACCAGTTCCTTCAGGTCGATCGCCTGGGTGCCCGGCCCCCCCGGATGGACGAGGAGGTTGCCCTCTCCGCTGACGGAGAAGAAGTTGTTCCCCCAGCCACGGATGTTGTAGAGGTCCATGGAGTCGGTCGCGGTCCAGCGTCGGGTCATCGCGGCGGTGGCCATCGTCGTGCGGACACTCCTCTCACTCCCCAGGGACGGGGTGGTTCATCGATTCGGCGATTCGGTACCAGGATTCGGGGTCGGTGGAGACACCTCTTCCCCGCGAGGACTCTAACACGAATCGGAGGGCTCGCCTTCCAGGTCCCTCCGCCGGCCGCTACCGCCCTCCTCGCGCCTCCTGCCGCGCGCCGAAGACGAACAGGTGCTGGGAGGGGAGGGTCTCGATCCGGTCGACCAGCAGGAAGCCCGCCGGCTGCCATTCGGCGAGCACCTGGTCGACGGACATGCGGTGATCCGCCTTGATGTGGGAGGCGGTGTCCCCTTCCGCCCGGTATTCCACCAGGGTGACGGTCCCGTCCGGAACCAGGCTCTCGCGCATGCGAGCCAGCATCGGCTCGGGTCTCTGGAACTCGTGGTA
The DNA here is from genome assembly GCA_035633875.1 of Thermoanaerobaculia bacterium. Lineage (GTDB taxonomy): Bacteria > Acidobacteriota > Thermoanaerobaculia > Multivoradales > UBA5704 > DATARR01. The sequence goes on along the minus strand of DASQEB010000016.1, from coordinate 11,990 downwards.
GACGTCGACCAGGAGGATGCGGTCGATCTTCCTCCTGGGGAGCTTGGGATCGGTCTCGGTGCCGAGGACGGGGACGACGTTGGTGATCCCCTCTTTTCCGGCGTACTCCTTCAGGAGATCCAGCATCTCGGGCTGGATGTCCACGGCGTAGACCTTGCCGGACGGTCCTACGGCCTTGGCGATCCGGCGGGCGAAGTAGCCGGTGCCGGTGCCGATTTCGGCGACCGTCATCCCGGGCCGGAGCCCCATGGCGGCGAGGACCACCTCGGGCTTCTCCTCCTCCTCCCGGCCCTCGCGTTCGAGCCAGGCCGCCCCGGCGTGGCTCATCACGTTGGCCGGCGTGCGCTTCGCCGCAGCCGGAGCGTCCTTCTCCCCGGCGGGGAGAGGCGAGCCGCAGGCGATTCCTGAGAGGACCAGGGACCAGACTGCGATCCAGCGCAGGAGGGTCCGCGAGAAACGGTCAGCGGGAGAGGGACGACGGCTCGTCATGAGGGGCTCCGTTTTTCTCAAATGTCTCTCAGGACCACAACTCGGGTTGGGGGATTCCCCATTCCCCCGCTATTGCGGCGTCGCCCCCGCCCCCCGTCCCCGCTCCACGTTGTAGAGGATGTCGGCCCGGGTCCCCTCGCCGGTCTCGGCCTGGAGCGTCCAGTCGCGGCCGAGCACGTAGCGGATGCGCAGGGTGCTCAGGGGCTCGAAGAGGCCGAAGCCGTAGGTGACGTAGAGGCGGGGTGAGAGGTACCGACCCACCACCAGCCGGGCCTCGTCGAGCCCGCCCTCGCTCTCGACCCGGGCCTCTTCCAGACCGAAACGGGAGGCGAGCTTCTTGGCGAGGAGGTTCCCGCCCTTGACTCCCAGGCTGTTGGCCGCGTTGGCCACGAGGTTGCCTTCCTCAGGGGTCGCCTGCCCCAGGGGGCGGCCGAGGAGGAGGTAGGCCAGAGCCTCGCTCTGGTCCATGGGCGGATCGGAGTAGATGGTCGTCTCGGGAGCTTCCAGGGTCCCCCGGATGTTGATCCCGGCGATCGTGCCGTCGTCCGCCCTGCGGTAGGCTCGGAGGTCGAGCCCGGGGTTGTCGAGCGGGCCGCCGGCGAAGACCAGACGGCCGCGGTCGATCGTGAGGTCCTGCCCGTAGGCTTTGTAGACCCCGTTCTCCACCTCCAGCTCTCCCACGCCCAGCGTCGGCTTATCGGGCTGCTCGATCAGCAGGAGGCTTCCCTCGAGCTCCCCAGTGAAGCCCGAGGCCCGGACCTCCACCTCTTCCCCCAGGACCACCCGGACCCGGGCGGTGATCACCAGGTCCTTGTTCGCCGCCTCGGTCTCCTCTTCGGACGGCGGCAGGATGATTACGTCATCGGAGATGGGGATCGTGGCCCGGCGCTTCTGCTGCGCGATCTCCGCCTCGGGGACCACGACCTCGCCGGTGACCGCCACCGTCTGCCCCTCGAGGGTGACCTGGAGGTCGGGAGAGACGATCACCCTGGCCTCCGGCGTGTCCGACGCGACCACGCGCCGGCCTTGGAGGGTGAGCCGGGCCGGCTGGCCGTCCCGGGCGGCCATGCCCGTGAGGCTCAGGGTGCCGCCCCCGGACTGGAGGGAGCCGGTGAGGCGGAAGGGTTCGTCCCCCTGCCCCTGGGCGCTGATGTCGATCTGCCGCAGCTCCAGGCCGTAGCGCGGCACGTCCACCCGGGCCTGGCGCAGGGCCGCGGAACCGGTCAGCCGTGGATCCGCCACCGTGCCCCCCAGGGTCAGGTCGGCGGTGAGGACCCCCTGGGGGCTTTCGAGGTCCGGCACGAAGCCTTCGACGAGTCCCAGGTTCAGGAAGTCGGCCTCGATCCGGCCATTCAAGGTCTGCTGCTGGAGCGGCGCCCCGAGAGCGTTGTACTGGGGCAGCCGGAGGTCGGCCTGGATCGTACCGGTGTCCACGAACGTGAGATTGGCGTTCCCCGTGAGGCCCTCGGCGCCGGCCCGGACGACGACCGCGCCCTGCTCGTAGCGCACTTGGGCGGTCTCCCCGCTCTCCAGCGGGTAGCGGATCTCCCCCGGCCCAGGGCGGAGGTCCACGTTGGCCGTCACCACCCCGGCCGGGCTCCCCTGCCCGGCGAAGGTGCCGTTGACGCCGCCGGTGATCTCCAAGTCCGGCGGCAGGAAGGGCTCGAAGAGGGAGAAGGGGAGGTCCGCGATGTTTCCCGACGCGCTCCAGGGGCCGGCCTTGGCCCAAGCACCCTCGGCGCAGAGACGGGCGTTGTTGTCGCGGGAAACCCAGCAGAAGTCCGCGAGCGAAGCCACTTGCGGCCCCGCGGTCAGGCCCGCCGGCCGGACAAGCCCCCAGGATCCGGTCTCCTCGTTCTGGAGATCGAGCTGGCGGATCTGGCCGCTCCAGGTGGTGGTGGCCTGGGAGAACGCTCCGGCGAGCCCCAGATCCAGGCTCCCCTCCTCGGCCCGCACCGCGAGCACGAGCTCATGCTGCCGCTGCACGCCCCGGCCGTCCAGCGTCACGGTCTCGAAGCGCTGCTCGTTGACCCCCACCCGCTCGGCGTCGAGATCGACGAAGAACGGGCCGTTGCGCGACAAGTCCACGTCCGCCACGAGGGTCAGTCCCTGCACGCTGTAGGTCTGGAAGACGAGGGACTCGCCCGTGGCCCGGGCCTGGACGCGCGGCGCCTTCCACGGCCCGGCGAGATGGCCCCGGGCCTGGAGCCCGCCCGCGGCGTCCGGCAGCGCCTCCCCGAGGTTCGGGGCCGCGAGTTGCCAGTCCAGGTCGCCCGCGTCCTTGCTGAACGAGCCGGCCGCGGTGAGCCGGGCCGAGCCGGAGCGCAGGTCGAGCCGGGGAAGGCGGTAGCGGTTCCCCTGGAGCACCAGATGAACCCGCCCGGCCACGGGATTACCCCGGAGCTGGCCGTCGAGGCTCGTCAGGTCGACGCTCCCATACGGGCCGGCGTCCGCCAGGTGCCCAGCGCTCGTCGCGGCGAAGGAGAGCCGGCCCGGCCACTCCGCGAACTGTGCGCCAGGATCGATCCCCTGGCCGTTCAGCGCCACCCGCCACTCCAACCGGGGCTTCCAGGAGACGGTGCCCTCGGCCGCCAGCCGGCCCCGCAGCACGTTGCCGCGCAGGGAGCGGACCACCATCCTCTCCTGATTGCCCTGCCCTGCGAGGGCCCACCGCCCCGGAGGGATGCCCGGGCCGGCGAGGGCGGCGTCCATCTCCACCCGATAATCGGCCAGAGTCCCGCGCACGGTCGCTTCGCCGGAGCGGCTGACCACCGTGGGAGTCCCCTGGAGGGGCCAGGCGAGCCGCCGCCAGTCCGCGGCCACGTCGAGCTGCAGCTCCTCCCCGCCGGTGCTCACCGTCCCCCGGGCGGTGATGTCGCCGCCGCCCTCGGGCTGGACGTTCAGGTACTCGAAGAAAAACTCCTCCCCCTTGCGGGCCAGGCGGTACGTGGCCACCCCGGCCCCCAGGTCCTCGTAGGCGCCGACGATCTTCCCCTCGGACTTGAAGTCGTCCAGCTTCCCTTTGATCGTGAGATCGCCCTGGCGGACCCGGGCCACGGGCCACTCCGGGTTGATCGCCTGCGCCTCAAACCCGCGCACCCGGGCAGCGAGGTCCATCCCCAGCTCCCGCATGGGGGTGTCCAGGCGGCCGGTGACCCGCGCCTCGAACGGCTGGGAGAGGTCGGCCTTTACCCCGAGCCGTTCCAGCGAGCCGTCGAACGCGCCGGCGACGACGAACGGCGGGTACTCCGGTGGATCGTAGGTGGCCCGGACCTGGAGGTCCACGGGATAATCCCCCACCGGGGTGACCTCTCCCTGAGCCCGGAGCTGGAAGATCGGGCCGTCCACCGCCAGGCTGCGCACCACCAGCGTGTCGCTCCCTGGCCGGGTCCGGCCGTCCAGCGCGATCCTGTCCAGCCGGAACGGGGGCTGACCCGGGCGGACGATCTCCAGGTCCCGCACCAGGCCCTCGCGGATGATGATGTTGACCGGCAGGTGGACGTCCACGAGCCGGCCGTCCTCCGTGTCGTCGTCCTTGGCCGGCGGGAGCACGATCCGCACCCCCTCGGCGTGGAACTGGTGGATGTCGAGCAGCCGCCGCCGCAGGTCGCGCAAGTCCCAGTCGAGGAACACGCGCTCCAGCCGGACGTCCATCCCCTCCCTCTGCCAGCGCACATCCCGCAGCTCCAGGGGGCCGTTGACCGGACCCTTCTGCGAGCCGATGGTCAGCTCGCCCGGGATCATGCCCATCAGCCGGGCGAGGAGAAAGGCCCCGCCCCGCTCCGTCGTGGCCGCCCACCACACCAGCCCCGCCGCCAGGGCCACGAGCAGGACCAGGGCGAGGAAGATCCCCACCAGCCAGCGGCGGAGACGATGACGGCGGGGAGCCGGGGGCTCGGCCGCCGGGGGAGTCGGTTCGTTCGGATTCATAGGTCAGGACCGATGTTGAGGTGGAAGCGGAAGGGCCGGCCCTCCTCGGAGAGGGCCCAGGCGAAATCGGCGCGGATCGGGCCGATGGGCGAGCGCCAGCGGATGCCCAGCCCGGCCCCGTACTCCAGCGGGTCTCCGAAGGCCGAGAAGGCGTTGCCGGTGTCGTAGAAGACGGCGGCGCTCCAGTCCTCGAGCACGCGCAGCTCGTACTCCAGGCTCCCCGCGAGCAGGGCCTCGCCGCCGATCACGTTGCCGGCCTCGTCCTTCTCGCCCAGAGACTCGTAGTCGAAGCCGCGCACGCTGCGGTCGCCGCCCGCGAAGAAGCGGAACCGGGGGGGCAGGCGCCGGAACTCGTCGGACTCCAGCCAGCCCGCCTCGGCCCGGGTGATGACGCGGTGGCGTCGCCCAAGCGTGCGGATGTACTTGCCGTCCACCCTGGCCTGGAGGAAGGTGTTGTCCGATAGCAGGCTCTCCTCCGCCCCCTGCAGCCCGAGGCGCAGACGGTAGCCGTTCGTCGTGTAGATGCGGTCGTCGGCGTCCACCCGCTCGTAGCTGACCCCGGGGACGACCAACTCCGAGATCCCCTGGTCCAACCCCACCTCGAAGTCCTCCCGCCGGTAGTTGAGCGACAGGGCCTCGCGCCAGCCGCCCCGCGACTGGGTCCGCTGGGCCCCGAGGAGAGCGCTCTCGCTGCGGGAGGTGTCCGTGTCCTCCTCGGCGTAGGCCGCGTTCAACGAGAGGACGTCCGTCCGCGGATACGGCCCGGGGATGAGATAGCTCATCTGGAGGCTCCGCTCGATCTGCCCTCCCACAGCCTCCACCTGGCCCCGGTGCCCCCGCCGGTTGATCCGCCGCAGCTCCCAGGCGGCGGTGGCGCGCGCGCCGGTGTCCGTGCCATAGCCCACGCCGCCGGAGAACCGCTGCTTCTTGCTCGGCGTCAGGTTGACCACGATGGGCACCTCCAGCCCCTGCGCCTCGTCCCGGGCGGTCACCACCTCGACGCGGCTCCAGTACGGGCTGTCCGAGAGGGAGTTCTGGAGCTCCAAGACCTTGTCCACGTTGAGCGGCTCGCCCCGATCGAAGTTGACATACCCCTTGAGCAGGTCGGGATCGAGCACGTCCTGGTTGAAGCGCACCTCCCCGAAGCGATAGCGCGGGCCCGTGTCGTACTCGATCACCACGTCCGCCCGGTAGCGCTCCAGGTCCACCCGCACCTCGCTCACCTCGAACTCGGCGTCCAGGTAGCCGGACTCGGCCGCGTATTCGGTCAGCGCACCTTTGCCCTGCTCGTAGTCGGGGTGGAAGAGGACGTCCCCCCGCCCCAGGGGGAAGTCCTGGGCGATCTGCCGGAACCGGGGATCGTCCCCGCCCGCGCCCGTGATCCGCACGGCCACGCTCGCCACCTTGATCGGCGGCCCGGCGTCCACCTCATAGCGGGCGATCCAGCGCTCCCCATCCTGACGGAGCTGCGAGCGGACCTGCGGCTGGTAATAGCCGAAGGGCTGGAGCGCCTCGCTGATCTCCTCGGGCGCCTTAGCGTGCAGGCGCCGGATGCGCTGCTCGTTCAGCTCGTCCTCGTCCTCCTGCTCCAGGCTCAGGACCGAGCGGATGTTGCGCTCCAGGTTTCTCTCCACTCCCTCGACCTCCACCCGGAGCGGGACGGCGGCGAGGGGGCCGGTCGAGAGCAGGACCAGCAGGAGGAGGGAGAGGGCCGTCGTGCGCATGCGTTACGCCTCCACCGGTTCCGTGATCGTGACGGTCCGGACCGCGCCGGGCTCCGGAACGGCCCGGCCCTCGCGATGGCGGCGCGAGTGCACCCGGGTGAGCTCCGCGCCCCAGAGAAAGATCATCGAGGAGTAGTAGACCCACAGCAGGATCACGACCAGAGACCCGGCCGCGCCGTAGGTCGAGGCGACCGTGGCCCGGGCCAGGTAGAAGCCGATCAGGTACTTTCCGACCGCGAAGAGGACCGCCGTCACTCCCGCCCCGAACGCCACGTCCCGCCACGAGAGCTCGATGTCCGGGAGGATGCGGTAGATCATCGCGAAGAGCGCCGTCATCAGGAGCCAGGACATCAACACGTCCGCCCAGCCCACCAGCGTCGCCAGGCCCACCTCCAGTCGGGCCTCCAGGATCCTCTGCACGGCCGCGAGGGCCGCGCTCGCCGCGAGCGACGTCACGACCAGGAAGCCGATGCCGATGACCAGTCCGAAACAGAGGAGGCGCTTCTTGAGCAGCCGGCGCAGGAAGAACCCGGGCTTGGGACAGACCTCCCAGATCGTGTTCAGCGAGTCCTGGAGCTGGGCGAAGACCGCCGTGCCGCCGACCAGCAGGGTCACGAAGCTGAGGGCCGCGGCCAGCCGGTTCGTGGCCGGCTCGGAGCTCTTGGCCAGCACCTCCTGGACCAGCACCGCCCCCTCGCGTCCGATCAAGCGCTGCAGCTTCTGCACGACCTCCCCCTGGGCCGCCTCTGCGCCGTAGAACATGCCGGACAGCGCCACGGCCAGCACCAGGACCGGCGCCAGGGAGGACAGGGAAAGAAAGGCAATCGCCGCACTGTGAACCGAGGCGGCGTGTTTGCTGAAATTGGTAAAGGTCTCCTTGATGACCTGCCAGAGGTTCTGAGGTTTCGGACGATGCAGATGCATAAAGCCTCTGCCGCCTGTGATTGCAAGGCGGCGGGGCTCAAACACACTGCAAAAGCCTTGCCTGCTCGCTCCTCAGCCTACGCCAGCTCGAGCCGCAACGAAAGCTCCCCCGATGTGCGCGTCTCTACCCTGTAGGTCCGGCCGGCGGCCTTCTCCTCCGCGAAAAAGTGGGCGACCTCCTCGCCGATTTCGGGCTCGTTGAACTCGTCCGTCGGATAGGTGAGGTGGATCGTGAAGTCGTCGTCGGGCCGCGCCTTCGAGATCATCTCCAGGGCGGCGATGTCGGGGTTTTCGTGCTTGCCGTCCGCGGAGATGACGTAGTGTTGGGCGTGAATGGTTTCGAAGTAGTCCTCGTCGATGTTCCGGATGCTGCCGTGATGGGGCATCTTGAGGATGTCCACCTCGATCCGGCCCTCGTCGTCGAGGAGACCGGCCTGCTCCAGGCCTTCGAGCGTGTGGTCGCCGCGGCCGTCGCCGGTGAGGAGGATGCGCTTGCCGTCGGCCTCGGCCAGCACCACGATGCTGGAGAGGTTGGCGACCGACTTGTCGACGTAGGCGGCGATCTCCGCGCGGGCGGCCTCCCCTTCCTTCTTGAGGATCGGCTTGATTTTCGTGTTCCACTCCTCCTGCAGCGCCCGCAGGTTCTCGTCGCTCGGAGCCACCACCGTGAGCTTCAGGTTGCCGAGGACGACCTCGCCCACCCCGGTCCTCACCAGCCCTCCGAAGGGCTGGTTGCCGTCGAGGTTCAGGGCGTCGAGCAGCTTGCGGAGCTCGCGGCCCTCGCCGACGCTGGCGAGGATCAGCGAGCCGGTGTGCCCCAGCAGGCCGCCGAGCGAGGCCGGGCTCATCACCGAGGCCGGCGAGGCGACCGCGACGTCGTCGTTGTCGAGGATGTCATCGAAGGAGTTGTGCCAGAAGCGCCGGATTTTCCAGGGGACGGGCTGCTGGGAGTCGCGCAGGTCTTTCATCTTCCGGACCAGTTGCAGGATACCCGCGATGTGGTCCTGATCGATGTGGCTGACCATCATGAGATCGATGTCCAGGGGCTTCGTGTCCTTGAGCTTCCGCTGCTTGCGGATTTCCTCGAGCCTCGGCTTGAGCGCGTCGTTGTAGACCCCGGGCGGGCCGCCGTCGATCACCGCGAGCCGGGGCTCCTCCGCACTGCCGTAGTGGAGGAGGAGGGAATCGCCGTACTTCGCACGCAGGGCTTCGAAGACCAGCATGGCGGCTCTCCTTTCAGACGGACTGCAAGGCACGCAGGGTGTCGAGCATCCCCGCACCCTGGAAATACCGTTCGCGGCCGAGATCCGTCGCCGTGGCGCAGAGGATCTGCTTGATGCGGGCGGGCCGGCCGACCAGCTCGTTGTGCCGGGCCATGAGCAGGGCCGCGGCCCCGCTCACGTGCGGAGCGGCCATGCTCGTGCCGTCCTTCAGGCCGAACATGTCGCCGGGCAGCGGCGCCGTGATCTTTTCGCCCGGCGCCACGAGGTCCGGCTTCGAGCGCCCGTCGCCCGTCGGCCCGCGGCTCGAGAAGTAGCTGACGCCGTACGTGTGCGGCCGGAAGCGGTGGGTGGCGCCGACGGTGATCACCAGCTCGGCGTTGCCCGGGTCGGTGATGCTGATGCTGTTGTAGGCCTCGGTCGTGAGCCCTTCCGCCGTGCTGTACTTCCGGTAGCCCTGGTTGCCCGCCGCGGCGACCACCACCACGCCCGAGGAGACCACGCGCTCGCACTCGTCGCACACCGGCGTGCGGCCGCAGGCGTAATTCGAGATGTCGTGCGGGATCGACAGGCTGAGGTTCACGCCGTGCACGGCCCTGTAGTCGTTCGTCGAATTGAGATGGCGGACGAACTGCAGCGCCGCCATCACCGCGAACTCGTCGCCGCGCCCGTCGGCGTTCAGCACGCGCAGGTCGTAAAGGCGGAGATCGGGGCAGACGCCGGTGAGGTCCTCCTCCAGACCGTCGGCTTCGGTGCGCCTCCAGTCGCCGGCGAGGATGCCGGCCACGTGGGTCCCGTGATCGTTTCTGGGCGGCGGCGGCACGTAGGCCCCTTCGCCCTCGTCTTGGGGGACGCGCAGGAGCGGCGCGACGAGCGACCAGTCGATCGAGCGGCCCAGGGCGAGGGCATCGTTCAACCCGTCGAGCTGCTCTTGCAACCTTTTTCCACGCTCGGTCCCTTTCTCCAACCGCTTCGTCAGGTGCTCGGGCTGCTCGGGCGTGTCGGGATCGAGGAGGAGCTCGATCTGAGAAAAGTCATAGGTCTCGACGACGCGCGTGCCGTTCGCGAGCGCCCCGTCCTTGTCGACGAACGGATCGGGCCACAGGGCCCCGTCCTTCGTCCGCTGCCGGAAGGCGGGATGGCGGGCGTCGATGCCGCTGTCGATCACCGCCCAGGCCAGATCGCGGCACGAGATCTCGAACAGGCGCCGTGCGGCGTCCGCCTTGATCGCCAGCATCGACCGGGAGACCGTGGGCGTGGCCTCGCGGTTGAGGCTCGCCGAGTAGATGCGCGCCTTGCGGTCGCCCGGCGTGACGCCGCGGATCAGATCGGTCACCGCATCGACCAGGACCCTCCAGTCCGCGGTCGTGGCGCCGGCGACACCCTGCGGAGACTGGAAGCCCTGCGGCAGCGGCTGGCCGCGGTGGGCGAGCGCCAGCGCGCCTACCACCCGGATCATCCACAGGAGCGCGGGAGGAAGACGAAGCTTCTTCTCCCCGTCTCCCTCGCCCGTTTCGAGCAGCGGCGGGTGCTCCGGGTCCTGGACGGCCTCGGCCAGCTTTTCCTTGACGGAGTCCGCCTGCACCCCGTCGATGTTCCACTGCCGGTCGAGGCGGTCCCACCAGTCCGTCATCGGCAGGACCGACCGGACGAGATCCTCGAAATAGAGCGTCGCCGCCACGGTCGACTGGTTGTAGACGACCCGCGGCAACGGGCGGGGGGCGTGCCCGAACGCCTTCCACTCCGCCGTCTCCCGGTCCTTTTCCAATCGGTCGCGCAGCACGCGCCGGACCTCGCCGGTGTGCGCTTCGCGGTAGGGGGTGAGCAGCAGCTTCACCGGCGGGAAGGGATCCTGCCGATCGGTCGGACGCGTGAGACGGGTCTCCTCGTCCTCAGGGCCCTTGGCGTACTCGAGCCAGACGTCCGGAAGCACGGGGGTGTCCTGCGTGAAGCGGCGCACGCGGCCCGTGCCGAACATGAGCTGCTCCATGATCGCACGGTCGAGCTTCCGCAGGGGGTGTTGGGTTTTTCGCTTCGTCGCCATCTTGGAGAACCGTCGAGACGTCCTGGGTTGTCTTCAATTTCTTTGATTATAACTCGACGGCCAAAGTCTGCGCCGAGGCGGCGGACGCGTAGAATCCCGCTCCATGCCTCCCCTCCGAACCGTCCGCCCCGTCGCCCTCCTCCTCTGGGCCGGCCTGCTCCTGGCGGGCAGCGATGCCGCCGGTGTCGGCTTCGAGATGTTCCCGGACTCGAACCTCTATCCCCGCTACGTGGCCGACCCCCGGCATCCCGGGTTCGCCGTCACGATCCTCGGCTTCCCCGATCCAAAGATCCCCGACTCCGGGGACCGGCGCGTCGGCCTGAAGCTCGGCGGCCGGTTCGGGCTGCTGCGCGTGAGCGGGTGGCAGGCGGACATCGAGGCCGGGTTCACGGGGCAGTTCGACATCGAGCATTCGCTCGATAACATCGGCTGGGACGGCACCTACGGCTTCCTCGTCAGCTCCGCCTTCGCCCAGGGCGTGAGCGTCCAGTTCGGCACCAAGCACATCTCCAGCCACGTGGGGGACGAATACGCCGAGCGGACCGGGCGGCGGCGCATCGAATACACCCGGGAAGAGCTGGCGGCGGGAATCGCCTGGGCGATCGACGGCCGCTGGCGCACCTATGCGGAAGCCGGCTGGGGGCTCAGCCTCCGGGAAGAGATCGGCCAGGAGCCCGGCCGTCTCCAATTCGGCCTCGAGCACGAGGCCCCCGGAACCATCGGCCACGGGCGCCTGGGCTGGTACGCCGCCCTGGACCTCGGAGCCTTGGAGGAGAAGGACTGGCAGGTGGACCCGACGCTCCAGGCCGGCCTCCTCGTCCCCGCCGGGAGCCGCCGCTGGCGCATTGGACTGGGCTACCACAGCGGGACCGTGCCGATCGGCGAGTTCTTCCGGGTGGATGAGGACTACATTGCTTTGGGGTTGTGGCTGGACCCGTGATCGAGACACGACTTGTCTGAGCGAAGTCGCCGAGCTGCTAGAATAAATTTATGACAATCCAGACATGGATGAATCCGCCGCGCCGGCTCGCGGGCGCGATGCTCGGAAGTCTCGCCCTCTTCGCTTCCGCCGCCGGGGCCCAGCCTCCGGCCGGGCAAGGCCCTTACTTCCCGGCCGATTCCCCCTGGTACCAGGACGTCTCCGCCGCCCCGGTGGACCCCGAGTCGGCGGCGGTGATCAACTGGCTCGCCAGCGTGGGGGGATGGGGCGGGGGACGGTTGCAGATCGATTTTTCGATCGAGGTGCTCGAGGCGGACGCCTCCACCCCGTTCCGCAGCTTCATTCCGACTGGCGACTTCTTCGATCCGGATTGCGACTTCGCTCCCGTCCCCCTGCCGGACGGCGGCGCGATCGAGGGCGAGGACGGCTATGCGTGCGATAGCAACGGCGACTGCCACCTGATCGTCGTCCATCCGTCGAGCAACCGGCTGTTCGAGATGTGGCGGGCGAACGTGGTGGGCGACACGTTCGAAGGCGGCTGCCTCGCGGTCTGGGACATGGCGATCACCTATCCGGCTGCGGGCCGCGGCGAGCAGTGCACCAGCGCCGACGCCGCCGGCTTCCCCAGCGCGCCCCTTCTGTTCACGGCCGACGAGGTCGCGGCCGGGCACATCGATCACGCCATCCGCTTCATCCTGCCCAACAGCCGGATGCGATCG
>DASQEB010000015.1:0-7859 GCA_035633875.1 Thermoanaerobaculia bacterium | reverse complement strand
ACGTAGCCGATCCGGACTTCCGTCCGGGGAGGACGGGTGGAAGATGGGGCCGGAAACGCCGTGAGGTCCGCGGCGTTGGGCAGCAGGAGCACCCGGGCTCCCAGCGACCGGGGGAGGTCCTCCAGGAGGGAGGAGGTAGCGCAGACCAGGTCCGCCTCCCGGATCAGCGCCGTCTCCGCCGCCTCGATCTCCGGCGGTACCCCGGGAAAGCCGGTGTGCAGGTCGATCCGGTCGTAGACGAGGGGAGCCCCGAGCCGCCGGGCGAGCTCCTGGCCCAACTCGGCCCAGAAGGGGAGCTGGACGAAGACCATCGCCGGCCGGGCGGAGCCGAGGCCCGCCAGGAGGACATCCGCGAGCCGCTCCGCCGCCGGCCGCCGCAGGACGTCCCGGTACGGGTCCGGCCTCCCCGGCACCCGCACCCGCAGGACGTGGACGCCGTCCTGGACCGCGATCACCTGCCGGTCGGGGAGGAGCCGGCTGCGCAGGAAGCCGTCCACGTAGAGCACCGGGTGGCCGGCCCGCGCCAGGGCCCGTGCAAGGTGCTGGGGCCGCTGGACGCGGAAGCCCCAGGCCACGGCGGGGAGATAGAGGATGGGGGAGCCCGCCTCGGGAGCTCCCGCGGGAGATCGTTCCCGCTGAGGAGAGAGAGAAGAAGCGGGGAGAAGGGTGGCGCGCCGTGCCTCCTTCCGGCCCAGCCGCCGCAACGCCGCGCGCACCAGCCGTTCCGCCTGGCCAGTGGCCGCCAGGATCCCGTCCCAGGGATGCGGCGGGTAGGAAAAGGGACCGTGTCTCATCGGCGCCGGCCTATCAGAACGCGAGGGGGGAGCCTCGCGCAAGGGTCGGAGCGTCCTTTCGAGTGCTATCATCCCGCCCCGCCGGTTCGGCATTCCAGCCGCTGCTGTGAGGAGCCCTGTGCAAGCACATCAGGAGACGGCCCCCGAGGGGGTCAAGCTGTCCGTCGTCATCCCGGTCTACAACGAGCGCTTCCTGGTGGGGGAGCTCGTCCGACGGGTGCTCGCGGTGTCGGCTCCCGAGATCCGCGAGCTCGAACTCGTCGTGGTCGACGACGGCTCCAAGGACGGGAGCACCGAGATCCTCCGCCGGCTCGCCGCCGAGAACCCGGACCGGATCCGCCTGGTGGAGCAGCAGAACCAAGGCAAGGGCGCCGCCATCCGCCGGGGCATCGCCGAGGCCACGGGCGACCTCATCCTCTTCCAGGACGCCGACCTCGAGTACGACCCGCGCGACTACCCGCGGCTGATCCGCCCCTTCCTGGAGGACGGCGCGGACGTGGTCTACGGCTCCCGGTTCCTGCCCAGCGAACGCCGGCGCGTTCTCTATCACCGCCACACCCTCGGCAACAAGCTGCTGACGAGCGTCAGCAACTGGTTCACGGACCTGAACCTCACGGATATGGAGACCTGCTACAAGGTCTTCCGGGCGCCGCTCCTCAAGTCCATCCCCATCCGCTCGAACGACTTCGCCATGGAGCCGGAGATCACGGCCAAGATCGCCAAGCGCGAGTGCCGGGTCTTCGAGGTGCCAATCAGCTACCTCGGCCGCACTTACCGCGAGGGCAAGAAGATCGGCTGGCGGGACGCGGTCAAGGCGCTGCGCACGATGATCAAGTACCGCCTGATCGACGACGTCTACGCCGAGGACGAGTACGGGTCCCACATCCTCCACAGCCTGGAGCGCGCCCAGAAATTCAATCGGTGGATGGCCGAGGCGATCGCGCCGTACGTCGGCGCCCGGGTCCTGGAGATCGGCGCCGGCATCGGTAACATCACCCAGTGGCTCGTCCCCCGCGACCTCTATGTCGCGAGCGACATCAATCCGCACTATCTCGACTACCTGCGCAACCTCTCTTTGGGCAAGCCCTACCTCACGGTGGACCGCATCGACCTGGAAGACCCACGCTGCTTCGAGCGGTGGGCCGGCGTGTTCGACACGGTGGTCTGCCTGAACGTGCTGGAGCACGTGCGCGATCCGCTCCTGGCGCTGCGCAACATGCACAGCGCCCTCACTCCCGGGGGCCGGGTGGTGCTCTACGTGCCTCAGAGTCAGCGCCGCTACTCGAGCCTGGACGAGGTCCTCGGCCACCGCTGCCGCTACGAGCGGGAGGGGCTCGCCGAGGAGTTGCGGTCCACCGGGTTCACGATCGAGGTCCTCCAGGACTTCAACCACTTCGGCGTGCCGGGCTGGTGGCTCAACGGCAAGATCCTCAAGCGGCGGCACTTCAGCCGCGCGCAGCTCAAGGTCTTCAACATGGCGGTCCCCCTGATCCGGCGGATCGATCCTCTGATCCCGGGGAAGGGGCTGGGCGTGATCGCGGTGGCGCGGAAGGAGAGGCATGAGGGAGAGGCGATCTGACCAGCGGCTGCGGCCGAGTGGCGGCTATCGCAAGCTGCGGTCGTTCCAGGTGGCCACCCAGGTGGCCACGATCGTCTACGACGCGACCGTCTCGTTCTGCGCCCGCTTCCTCGACAGGCGCTCACGGACTGTGGACCAGATGGTGCAGGCGGCGCGCAGCGGACGGCAGAACATCGCCGAGGGCAGCCGGGCATCCGCAATCTCCACGCAGACCGAACTGCGCCTGGTCAACGTCGCCCGCGCCAGCCTGGACGAGCTTCTGCTGGATTACGAGGACTTCCTGCGCCAACACGGCAAGCGCCAGTGGGACAAAAACGACCGCGAAGCGCGGGAGGTGCACCGGCTCGCAAACCGCCGCCTCGCACACCATCAATAGAGAGGCTTCTCCTGCTGCTCCTAGAACTGCACCAGGGTTCCTCCAGAAGGGAACGAAGGCGGGCACATTCGTGGTCGCGGGTTGCAGCATTGTGCTGCCATCCCTGCGCCCCGTTTTTTGTTGGAGAGGAGATCGAGGTATGTTGAAGAATCCTCGGACGTCGAGAGGGATCGGGATCGGTTTGCTGGTCGTGCTCGCCGTGGTCGGCTTCGCATCATTGGGCTCCGCGCAATCGATCGACAATCGCAGAGGTGTCGATCCGGACGTCGATTACACAACGCTCGTGAAGTACGGACCCTGGGATGACCGCAACTATCAGCTTAAGAAGGGTGACCTCGTCTGGCTCGCGCCGAACGAGGAGGAGCTCAGAGACCCGGTCCCGGCCTTCTTCCGGATCGCACTGCGGAGAGGCCATCCCGACATGCTGCGCAGCGGAGTTGCCCAGTATCCGCGGAGCGCACTGCAGATCTTCCAGCAGGAGCATGGCGGCTATCTGATCAGCGGCAAGATCTATCGCAACGTGGTCTACAAGGACGGCCGCTACATCGTCGTCCAGGAGCGGGGGATCACGCCCGAGCAGTTCGCGCAGGAGAAGGCGCTAACCACCGACGTGCGCGTCACCTCGCCGGAGGGCGCGGCCGAGTCCGCCGTCAAGATCCATCCCACGGACGCCAATCGGGTGATCGCCGGCTCGAACGGACCGGGCTCGGGGCAGAAGATGTTCTATTCGACCAACGGCGGCTCGACCTGGAACGCCGCCGCCGCCCTGCCCCAGGGCGGGACGTGCTGCGATCCGACGGTGGACTGGTCGTCGGACGGTACTCTCGCCTATGCCGCCACCCTGGGGAATTGCAGCTTCCGCGGCTGCGCCGTCTGGTTCTACCGTTCGGGCGATGGCGGCCAGACCTGGAACCACCTCGAGACGTCGACGCCGGGCGACCCGCGGCGTGAGCTCACCACCCGCGGCAGCGACAAGGAGTACCTGCACGTCGACAAGCACACCACCTCGGCGTTCAAGGACAACCTCTACCTGACGTGGCACGATTCCAACGTCATGAAGTTCTCCCGCTCGAGCAACTTCGGCAATACCTGGTCCGCTCCGCTCACCCTCTCGCTCAGCGGGCAGCAGGGCATCGGCAGCGACATCACCACCGACAAGAACGGCAACGTCTACTACTTCTGGCCCGCCTTCAACGCCCGGCGGATCTTCGTGCGGAAGTCGACCAACGGCGGCTCCAGCTTCAACGCCGCCGTGACGGCCGGCATCACCCAGGACGGCTTCGACTTCGCCATCCCGTCCATGGAGACCCGCCGCGCCTTCATCTACGTGTCCGCGGACGCCGACCTGACGAACGGCCCCTTCGCCAACTCCATCTACGCCGCCTGGACCGACACCACCGCTGCCGAGTCAGCCACCGTGGCCAACAACCACGCCCGCATCCAGGTCGCCTTCTCGCGCGACGGCGGCGCCACCTGGTCGGTGCGGACGCCGCACGAGACGGTCGATGCCAACTTGGTGGACCGCTTCCACCCGTGGCTCGCAGTCGGCCCGGACGGCAAGGTCTACGTGATCTATTACGACACGCGGCGCGACCCGCTCCGCAGGGCGGTGGACATCTTCTACTCGGTCTCGTCCGACGGCGCTCAGACCTGGTCGATTCCGGCCCGGCTGACCACCGCGCTGTCGCCGCAGATCGACACCAGCTTCGAGTGGGGCGACTACAACGGCCTGGACGTCGTGGGCACCCAACTCATCGGCATCTTCACCGACAACCGCAGCGAGATCGGCGGAACCGCAGACTCGGTGGACGTCTACTCCACCGGCTTGAACCCGCCGCTGTAACCTCCCTCAAAGCCGGGTCTCTCCGTCGCCCCAAAGCGGAGAGACCCGGTCCACAGCCCCCGTCCGTTTCGCGGGCTGAAATTGGAGCGGTAACATAGGGCAGTTTGTTTGCCCGGTCTGCGGACACACAAGGTACTTTAAGGAAAATCTCATATCTCACGGTTATACCGAGAGAGCGCCTATCAAAACCTCTGAGGGGGGGATTTGCCCCGAACGGGCTTGGGCGTAAGGCCTGGCATTTCAATGCCAGGTAGGCGTCCCCCATCTATCAAAGTCCCGAAGGGACGGCGTCATCCCGCAGGCCTTCAGGCCGCCCCGGTCTTTAATCTCTACCCTTCGGGGAGCCCGTCCACCCCCTGGCGCTGAAGCGCCAGGATCATGCCATCGTCCCTTCGGGACTTGAAGGGGAGGGGGCGTCCGTTCCTGGCATTGAAATGCCAGGCTCTACGCCCAGGCCCCTTCGGGGCCTTTCAAGCGCTCTGTCACCTGTTCCATGTCGGAGGCTCGAATGGGATCTACGAGGTGCGATTGGAGCTTGAGGAGGCGCTCGAGCCGACCAACGGTCCGCGAGCAGTGAATCCTCGCGGGCCGTAGCGATCAAGCGGGGCAAGGGCAACTGATGCAGTAGGCGCCCGGGAGTCGTGGGGCGGGTTCCCTGTCACGTCCCGGCCGCCTGGATCGTCTTCTTTTCGAACAGCAAGGAGGAGCGATCCCATGACACGTCACCCACACCACAAAGTCCTGATCCTCGGCGGCGGCTACGCGGGGCTGATGGCGGCCTCCCGCATTGCCCGCGGCGGCTCTCCGGCCGAGGTGACTCTGATCGAGGCCAAGCCTTTCTTCGTCCAGCGCATCCGCCTTCACGAGGTGCTGGCCGGGGGGAGCCCGAAGAGCCTCGACTACAGGTCCCTCCTCGGCCGGCGCGGCGTCCGTTTCGTCCAGGCGCGGGTCGAATCCCTGGAGCCCGGGCGTCAGCGCGTGCTGGCGCGGGATGGTGGAGGCGCGCGGATCGAGATCGGTTACGACACGCTGATCCTCGCCCTGGGGAGCGCTACGGCGGCCGGTGTTCCCGGGGTGGCGGAGAACGCCATCCGCCTAGACGACCCCGCCGTCCTGCAGGAGGCTTCGGCGAGGCTGCGTGCGCTCGCGGGCTCCCGCGGCCGGGTGCTCGTGGCCGGCGGTGGGCTCACGGGCATCGAAACGGCCACCGAGCTCGCCGAGCGCTTCCCGGGCCTGCGTGTGACTTTGGCGACGCGCGGCCGGCTGGGGGATGGATACGCAGAGGCCGCGGCATCCCATCTGAGGGACCGCTTCGTCGAACTGGGGATCTCGCTCGTGGACGAGAGAGCGGTCGTGAGCGTCGAGCCGGGCCTGGCCTGGCTGGACGATGACAGCAAGATCCCCTTCGACCTCTGCGTCTGGGCAGGCGGCTTTACGGCACCGGCCCTGGCGCGGGAGGCGGGCCTGTCGGTGGATGGCTCCGGGCGGGTCCTCGTCGACCCGGCCCTGCGCGCGGCCGGCCACCCGAACGTCTTCGTCGCGGGGGACGCCGCGGCGGCCAGCCTTCCCGATGGCCGGACGATCCGCATGGGCTGTGTGAGTGCCATGCCCCTGGGTGCCCATGCCGGGGAGAGCGTCCGCCGGCTGCTCCGCGGGGAGGAGCCCCGGCCGTTCTCTTTCGGCTTCACCATCCGATGTGTGAGCCTCGGGCGGCGGGACGGCCTCGTCCAGTTCGTGGCGCCGGACGACACTCCGCGGCCCAGGGTGTGGACCCGCCGCCGGGGCGTCCTCATCAAGGAGATGATCTGCCGGATGACATACGAGCTGGCGCGCAACGAGCTGCGCTTTGGGGTCCCGCTCTACCGCTGGCCCGGTGGCCGGCCTCTGGTAGAGTCCGCGGGCGGGCCCGCCGCCCGGCCCGCACCGCAGGCATGAGCGAGACCTCTACCGCCGTCGATCCGCTGGCCGCGTTCGAGCGCGAGCGCGGCCGGCTTTTCGGCATCGCGTACCGCATGCTCGGCTCCGTGAGTGAGGCCGAGGACGTCCTGCAGGACGCCTGGCTGCGCTGGCACGGCGTCGAGCACGAGACGGTGGAGAACCCGTCCGCCTATCTCGTGCGTCTCGTCACGCGCCTGGCGATCGACACCCTGGGCGCGGCGCGCAACCGGCTCACCGATTACGTCGGACCCTGGCTCCCCGAGCCGCTCATCGGGCGCGTCATCGAAGACCCCTCCGACAATCCCGCCGCCCTCCAGGAGCTGGAGGACGACTTGTCCACCGCCTTTCTCCTCCTGCTCGAGCGGCTCTCTCCGGTCGAGCGAGCGGTCTTCCTGCTGCGCGAGTCCTTCGACTTCAACGATCGGGAGATCGCCGAGATCGTTGGCAAGAGCGAGGAGAACTGCCGCCAGATCGACCGCCGGGCGAGGAAGCGCCTCGAGGACGGCCGCCGCCATGCGCCCGCCCCTCCCGCGGAGCACGACCGCCTCCTGGGCGGCTTCCTCAAGGCCGTCCGTGACGGCGACCTGGACGGCATGGTAAGCCTCCTCGCCCGCGACGCCGCCGCGTACTCCGACGGCGGCGGCAAGGCCCACGCCGCCCGGAAGCCGATCTTCGGAGCCGAGGGCGTGGCCCGCTTCTTCCTCGGCCTGCTCCGCAACGCGCCGCCGGACTGGGAGGTCCGCGTGGCGATCGTCAACGGCCGCACCGGTCTCCTGAACTTGGTCGGAGGGCGCCTCCTCAGCGTGGTCACCCTCCACGTGGAAGAGGGGCGGATTCGCGACATCTACACCGTCGTCAATCCGGACAAGCTGCCGCGGATCGGGATTTGACGAGGTCCGGCATCACGAACACCCGCCGGGCGAGCTCGGAGCCGAGGGTTTCCTTCTGGTAGTAGGCGTCGAGGATCGACGGTTTCCAGGTGAGGAGGTCCGGGTTGCGGGCCGCGAATTCCTCCCAGGTCTCGTCCGTTTCCGCTCCGGCCATCCGCTGGTGGATGAGGAAGAGGTAGGCCCAGGTGATGGTCTCGTGGTAGAGCCCTGGGTGGCCGTTGCTGGTTGCGAAGCGCTGGAGGCCCTCCGAGAAACGGGTCAGCGCTTCGAGGGCGGGCAGGCGCCGCAGGTAGACCCAGGCCAGGCGGACGTGGTCGCGGTGGTGGAAGGCATCGGCGGGCAGGGTGCAGTCCTCGAAGCTGCGGATGAAGTCGGTGTCAGTCATGGTCGTCGTCATGGCGTCTCTCCAACAAGGAAAATCCCCAGGGGGTGACCCCTG
>DASQEB010000014.1:0-2056 GCA_035633875.1 Thermoanaerobaculia bacterium | reverse complement strand
GGGAGGGGGCAAGCCCCTCCCCTACACTGGGCTCTGATCCGGCATCGAGAGAGTCGTGTTCCGCGGACATTCCAAGGCTTCCCTTGAGACCGGTGGAGAGTAGCAATCTTCGATCGACCATAGAATAGGCCGCGTGATTCGACCACTCGTCACGTCCCTTCGCCCCGCGCAATGGGCCAAGAACCTATTCGTCCTCGCGCCGCTCGTCTTCGGCGGCCTCCTGCTGGATCCCCAGGCCGCTCTGCGCGCCCTGCTGGCTCTCGCGGCCTTTTGCGCCGCCTCGAGCGCCGTCTATCTCGTCAACGACCTCCGCGACCGGGAGGAGGACCGGAGGCACCCGCTCAAGCGCCTGCGCCCGCTCGCGGCCGGAACCCTTGCGGTGCCCACGGCCGTGGCCGCGGTCGTCCTTCTCGGGGCCGGGGCCCTGACCCTGGCCCTCTACCTGGGAACCGACTTCGCCCTGATCCTCGTCGCGTACCTGGCGCTGAACCTCCTGTACACCTTCTGGTTCAAGCACATGGTGATCCTGGACGTGATGTCCATCAGCCTGGGCTTCGTCCTGCGGGTGCTGGCGGGGGCGGCGGCCCTGGACGTCCAGGTCTCCCGGTGGCTGTTTCTCTGCACCACCTTCCTCGCCCTGTTCCTCGCCTTCTCCAAGCGCCGGCACGAGATCACCCTGCTGGCCGGCGAGGCCTCGGGGCAGCGGCGGGTGCTCGACCACTACAGCCCCGCCTTCCTCGACCAGATGATCAACGTGGTGACCGCGTCGTCGGTGGTGGCCTACGCCCTTTATGCGGTGGCGCCGGAGACGGTCGAGAAGTACCACACGGAGGACCTGATCTACACGATCCCCCTGGTCCTCTACGGCGTCTTCCGCTATCTCTATCTTATGTATCAGCGCCCGGGGGAGCGCAATCCGACCGAGGCGATCCTGCGCGACCCGCCGTTCCTCATCAACATGCTGCTCTGGGGATTGGCGGTCGTGTGGATCGTCTACCGGGGCTTGCAGTAGGATGCCGCGGATCGTTCAAGGCCTGCGATGATTCCCGACTTGGCTGAAACCTTGGAACCGCGCCCTCCAGCCGCCGTCGATCCCTCCCGGGTGGCGGTGGTCGTCCCCTGCCACAACGAGGAGCTCACGGTGGGCAAGGTGGTGCGGGACTTTCGCGTCGCCCTGCCCGGCGCCCTGATCCTGGTGGTGGACAACGCCTCGCGCGACCGCACGGCCGAGGTAGCCCGGGAGGCCGGCGCGCAGGTGATCCGGGAGTCCCGCCCGGGCAAGGGGTTCGCCCTCCTCTCCGGCTTCCGCAAGGCACGGACGACCGGGGTCGACTACTTCGTGATGGTGGACGGCGACGACACCTATCCGGCCGAGGACGTGGGCCGGCTCCTTGCAGCGGCCGAAAGCGGGGCCGAGATGGTCATCGGCACCCGTCTCTCGAACGCCGAGGAGGGGGCCTTCCGGGCCGGCCATTCCTTCGGCAACCAGCTCTTCATCTGGCTGGTGCGCATGCTCTTCGGCATCCGGACGCAGGACCTCTTCTCGGGCTACCGGGTGATCTCGCGGCGGTTCCTGGAGGCGGCGCCCCTGATCGCCCAGGGGTTCGAGGTGGAGGCGGAGCTCTCGCTCCAGGCCCTGGTGCAGCGCTTCCCGGTGGCCGAGGTGCCGGTCACCTACCGGGCGCGCCCCCGGGAGAACCCGAGCAAGCTCCATACGTACCGAGACGGCACGCGGATCCTCTTCGCCATCCTGACCTTCTTCCGCGACTACAAGCCGCTCACCTTCTTCGGCCTGCTGGCGCTGTTCTTTCTCGTCCTCTCGCTCGCGGGAGGGAGCGTCGTGATCGCCGAGTTCCTGCGCACCGGGCTCGTGCCCCGGCTGCCGCTCGCCGTGCTCTCGGCCGCGCTGTTCATCCTGGCCGCGCTCTCGTTCGCCTGCGGGGTGCTGTTGTCCACGATCAACCGCCGCTCTGCCGAGATCGCCGCCCGGATTCCCTGGAAGTAGGGACGCCCCCGTGCCGAGCCGTCCCTTGAAGATCCTGATCGTCTACGAGAC
>DASQEB010000013.1:0-3215 GCA_035633875.1 Thermoanaerobaculia bacterium | reverse complement strand
CCGTGCGCACCTCCATCGCCCCGGCCGCGCCGTGCGCACCTCCATCGTCCCGGCCGCGGCCGTGCGCACCTCCAGCGCCCCGGCCGCCGCCGTGCGCACCTCCACCGTCCCGGCCGCGCCGTGTGCACCTCCACCGTCCCGGCCGCGCCGTGCGCACCTCCACCGCCCAGGGCTCCCGCCCTGGGCTAACCGAACAGCGCCCTGGGGGCGCGCAAGGGGGACCGCAGATGTGGGTAAGGATCAGCAGGGGAGAGGCGCCCGGTCAGAGAGAGGAGCACCGGGGAGGGTCTTGCCAGATCCGGATTTTCAAATAAGATAGAGTCAGCAGTTCCGCAGTTCAATGCAGTCCCCCCGGCCGATCAGGCCGGGACGCAGGGATTTTTGCCGTGACGAGAACGACGACGCGGGTCTTCGCTCTGGTGTGCCTCGTCCTGGTTCCCTCTTTCGCGGGGGCCGGGGTGCGGGTGGTCACCGGTCCGGACGGACGGAAAGCCATCGTGGACGACGGCTCCGCCGTCCGCGTGCGTCCTTCGGGCTCCAAGATCTCCATCAAGCTCCGGGAGGTCCCCGACCCCGACCTCGAGCCGGTGATCGCCTACCACAGCGAAGCCCAGGACCTCGACCCGAAGCTGGTCATGGCGGTCATCCAGGCGGAGTCGAACTACAACGCCCGCGCCGTCTCCAACAAGGGGGCCATGGGCCTGATGCAGCTCACGGCCGGCACCGCGAAGCTCCTCAAGGTGAGCGATCCGTTCGACCCGGACGAGAACATCCGGGGCGGCACGACCTACCTGCGGAAGATGATCGACCGGTTCGCCGGGCAGTTGGAGCTGGCCGTGGCCGCCTACAACGCCGGGCCGGGCGCGGTCGAGCGGCACGGCGGCATCCCGCCGTTCCAGGAGACCCGCAACTATGTGCGGCGTGTCCTCGGCCTCTACAACGGAGCCGACGTGGCCCTGCCCGCGGTCCAGATCCGCCCGAGTCTCAGCTCGAAAAGCGGTCGCAAGCTTCACCTCGTCCGCAACGCCCAGAACCGGCTCGTGCTGACCACGGCCCTCGGCGGCGGATCGCGCTAGTCAGTGATCTCCGGTCCCGTCCCGCCCAACGGTGGCATAGAATGCCCCGGAAGCAGACCCGTCTCGCTTCGGTCACCCATGATCAACCTGCCGAACCTGCTGTCGATCTGCCGGATCCTGCTCGTCCCGCCGCTGGTGGTGGTGCTGCTCACCAAGTTCGACGGGAAGGAGTGGTGGGGGCTCGGCCTGTTCCTGCTCGCCTCGATCATGGACTTCCTCGACGGGTTCCTCGCCCGCCGCCGCAAGCAGGTGACCCGGCTGGGGACCCTGCTCGACCCGGCGGCCGACAAGATCCTGGTCTCCGCCGCCTTCATCTCCCTGGTCGAGATGACCCCCAGCGTCGTCCCGGCCTGGATGGTGGTGGTGATCATCGCCCGGGAGTTCGCGGTCACCGCCCTGCGCAGCTTCGCGGCGGCTGAGAACCTGGTCATTCCGGCGGGGATCTCCGGCAAGATCAAGACGATCGTCCAGATCGTCGCCATCTCGCTCGTCATCATCCACAGCCAGCTCGAGCAGTGGTTTCCGCGCCTGGCCCCTTGGTCGATGTGGGCGGCGCTCCTGATCACCGCCTACTCCGGGATCGAGTACTTCGTGCGCTTCGGCGGGCTCATCCTGCACGGCTTGAACGCTCCGCCCGGCTCTTCTTCCAGCTCTCCACCGAGTCCGAGGACCTGAATGGCGTCGTCTCTTCTGCAACGCCTCGCCCTGTTCGCGAGGCACCGGTATTCGCTGGTCTTCGCGATCTTCGCCGTCCTGGTGGCCGTCAGCCTGACCCTCACCCTCCGGCTTACCTTCGACACCGACATGCTGGGTCTGCTGCCGAAGAAGGAGCCGTCCGTGCGCGCCTACATCGACGCGCTGGAGACCTTCGGCAGCAACACCATGATGCTGGTTGCGGTGGAGATCCCCGAAGGCGTCGTGGTGGAGCCTTACGAAGGGTTCGTGGACGAGCTGGCGGCGGGCCTCGCGGAGATCCCCGACCTGCGAAACGTCCAGCACCGGATCGGCGACCCCGAGGAGTTGCTGCGGACGTTCTTCCCCAAATCGGTGCTCTTCCTCGACGCGAAGGGGCGGCGGGCGCTGGAAGGCCGGCTGTCGGAGGAGGGGATCCGCGAGCGGGTGAGCGAGCTGCGCCGCCAGCTCTCGACCCCCCAGGGGATCGCCGTCAAGGCTCTCGCGCGGCTCGACCCCCTGGGGGTCGCCGAGATCTTCCTCGGCCGGGTGGAGAGCTCCCGCGGCACCCTGCAGGTGGACTGGACGAGCGGCTATTACCTCTCCCGCGACCACCGGATGCTGCTGATTCTCGCCGAGCCCGTCCGGCCGCCCCAAAACCTCAAGTTCAACGAGCGCCTCGCGGAGCAGGTGGACCGCGTGGTGGCCGAGACCCTCGCCCGCTGGGACGAGATTGCCGGGCCCGCGCCGCCGCCGAAGCCGGAGGTGGGGGTGGGCGGTCCCCACTTCACCGCCTTGGGGGACTCCTCTCTCATCCGGCGGGACATGATCATCAACATCGTCACCTCGGTCCTCGGGGTGCTCCTCCTTTTCCTCTTCGCCTTCCGCCGTCCCGGCGCCCTGGTCTACGCCTTCCTGCCCCTCTTCTGCGGCCTGATGCTCACCTTCGGCTTCGCCAAGATCACGGTGGGGTCGCTCAGCTCCGCGACCAGCGCCGTGGCCGCCCTCCTGGTGGGCCTGGGGATCGACTTCGTCATCGTCTCCTATGGGCGCTACATCGAGGAGCGCCAGAAGGGGGAGAGCCTGGAGTCGGCCCTGATGGCGATGAACGGCTCGTCCGGCCGGGCCGTGCTCATCGGCGCCGTGACCACCACGGCCACCTTCTACGCCTTCACCATCACCGACTTTATCGGCCTGCGCCAGATGGGGTTCCTCACCGGCACCGGCATCCTCTTTTGCATGATCTCCGTGTTCCTGCTCCTGCCGGCGATGCTCGCCTGGAGCGAGGACCACCACGAGCGCCGGCAAACCGCGCCCAACCTCTTCCTCCACAGCTTCGGCTCCGGCGTGTTGATCCGCGCGAGCATGCGGCACCGGCGCCTGGCGATCCTCGGCGGTCTCGCGGTCACGGTGGGCGCCCTCGCCCTGGCCCTCCAGGTGCGCTTCGACGAGAGCATGAAGACCATG
>DASQEB010000012.1:0-12555 GCA_035633875.1 Thermoanaerobaculia bacterium | reverse complement strand
CGACCGGATGCCCGCCTACAGAGCCGATGACGTCCCGTTCCTGGAGACCGGCGGCGGCCGCCGGGGAGTCGGGCCAGACTTTGAAGACGAGGGCGCCCCGGCGCAATCCCACCAGGTCGTAGCGCCGGGCCAGCTCGGGGTCGAGGGTTACCAGCCGGGCCCCGGTCCAGAGGGGCCGCAGCTCGCCGAAGCGGACGAGTTCGTCGACGATGCGGCGGGCGCGGTCCGCGGGGATGGCGAAGCCGATGCCGCTCGCCCCCGAGATGATCGCGGTATTGATGCCGATCACGTCGCCCGCGATGTTGACCAGCGGCCCCCCGGAGTTGCCCGGGTTGATCGAGGCGTCGGTCTGGAGGAAGTCGGTGAACAGCCGCTCTCCGCGCTCCGACGGAACCGTGCGGCGGCAGCGTCGGCGAGGAGAAAAGCTGCAACGAGGAGAGAGAACGATGGGAAAAGGACAACTCGCTGGCTCATGGCGCGTAGGGTAATATGGGAATCCCTGCCGGGGGTACCGTGGTTCCCCCCACTCGGGGGACCCCGCCCGCGGGTTCCGCTCCCTACGAAACGCCTGGACCAGGCGCAGGGTTCCGAACCGAAAGGAGGTTCTCGATCGTGTCAGTCCGTATCAGCTTGTTGCTCTGCGGGTTGCTGGCCGCGGCCACCGTGGCCCGCGCCGCCGACAAGGCATCCGGAGACATTTTTCCATATAAGGTCCACGAGGCCACTCTGGAGAACGGGTTCAAGACCGTGGTGATCCCATACGACAGCCCGGGGACCGTGGCCTTCTACCTCGTGGTGCGCACCGGCTCCCGCGACGAGGTGGAGCCCGGCCATTCCGGGTTTGCCCATTTCTTCGAGCACATGATGTTCCGCGGCACGGAAAAGTACTCCACGGAGGCGTACAACGACCTGCTCAAGCGGATGGGCGCCGGATCGAACGCCAATACGTCCGACGACCGGACGGTCTACCACATCGTCGGGCCGGCGAGCTCTCTGGAGACGATGATGGACATGGAGTCGGACCGCTTCCAGAACCTGAAGTACACGGAGGACGCGTTCCGCACCGAGGCCCTGGCCATCCTGGGCGAGTACAACAAGAACGTCTCGAACCCCGTGCAGCCGATGTACGAGAAGATGCGCGACCTGGCCTACACGAAGCACACCTACAAGCACACCACGATGGGCTTCCTCGAGGACATCAAGGCCATGCCGGGTTACTACGAGTACAGCCTCGGCTTCTTCGACCGGTTCTACCGGCCGGAGAACACGACGCTGGTGGTCGTGGGCGACGTCAAGCCGCAACAGGCCTTCGAGATGGCAAAGAAGTACTTCGGCAGTTGGAAGAAGGGCTATCAGGCACCGAAGGTGGAAGCCGAGCCGCCGCAGACCGGGCACAAGAAGGCGCACATCGACTGGCCCAATCCGGTCCGCCCGCATCTCATGATGGGCTACCACATCCCGGCGTTCTCGACGGCTTCCACGGACTCGGCGACCCTCGACCTGATCGGCCAGCTCCTGTTCAGCGAGTCGGCCCCCCTCTATCAGGAGCTGGTGGTGGAGAAGCAGTGGGTCGACTTCATCGCCGGCGGGCCGGACGTCAGCCGCGATCCCGGCCTGTTCGCCGTCTACGCCCGGGTCAAGTCGGAGGACCTCGTTCCCAAGGTCAAGAGCGCGATCGACGGCGCTGTCCAGCAGCTCGCGGCCGAGCCGGTGGACGCCAAGCGGCTCGAGCGGATCAAAGCGCATCTGCGCTATTCCTTTGCCCGCGGGCTGGACACTCCCGGCGGCGTGGCCGCGCAGGTGGCCGAGGCCATCGCCGCCACCGGCGAGGTGAGCTCCATCAACGAGAGCTTCGCCCAGTACCAGAAGGTGACGCCGGCGGACGTGCAGCGGATGGTCAAGGCTACGTTCCGGACCGCCAACGAGACCCTCGTGAGCCTGTCGCACAAGGCCCCCCAGGAGAAGCCGGCTGCGGGAGCCCAGGGAGGTGCCAACCATGAGTGATCGCGGAAAAGTGGCCGCCGGGCTTTGCCTCTCGGCGGCGCTGGTCCTGGCGGGGGCCCCGGCCCTGGCGCAGGGAGGCCCTGCCATCGAGACTGTCACCCTGCCCAACGCCGACTCGCCGCTGGTGGCGGTGCGCCTCCAGTTCGCCGTCGGCTCCATCCATGACCCCCAGGGCAAGGAGGGCCTGGCCGCTCTGACCGCCCAGATGATCGGGGAGGCCGGCACCCAGAGCCGCTCCTACCAGGACCTCCTCGAGGCCCTCTATCCGATGGCGGCCTCGATCAGCACGGTCACCGACCGCGAGATCACCATTCTCGGCGGCACGGTCCACCGGGACAACCTCGCCGCGTACACGGATCTGCTGGAGGAGGCCCTCTTGAAGCCCGGCTTCTCCCAGAGCGACTTCGAGCGGAACAAGGAGCAGCTCACCGCGTTCCTCACCAACACCCTGCGGAGCAACGACGAGATGCTCGGCCTCGAGATGCTCCAGCAGGCTATCTTCGAGAGCCACCCCTACGGGCATGCGCCGGCCGGCACCGTGGAGGGGCTCAAGAGCATCACGCTCGACGATGTCAAGAAGTTCTACAAGGACCACTACACCCGGGCCAACCTGATGCTGGGGGTCGCCGGCGGCTATCCGAACGACTACGTGGCCGGGCTTCAGAAGGACCTCGCCGCCCTGCCCGCGGGGCAGAGAGCGAAGAAGGACCTGCCGGCCCTTCCGAAGATCCAGGGCCGCAACTTCACCCTGATCGAGAAGCAGACCGGCTCCACCGGGATCCATCTCGGCTTCCCGATCCCGTTCACCCGCGCGGACGCGGACTACTATCCGCTCATGGTGGCCAACAGCTACCTGGGCGAGCACCGGACCTTCTTCGGCCGGCTGATGGTGCAGCTCCGCGGCGAGCGGGGCCTCAACTACGGCGACTACTCCTACATCGAGCACTACTACAACCCGCCGTTCACCGACACGCCGACGCCCGTGGCGCCGCGCCGGCAGCAGTACTTCTCGGTGTGGGTCCGCCCGGTGGTCCCCGGCGACGCCCAGTTCGCGACCCGGGCCGCCCTCTACGAGGTCCAACGCCTGCGCGACCGCGGGATCACCCGGGAGGAGTTCGCGATCACCCGCGACTACCTCATCAACTTCTCGAAGCTCTGGGCCCAGAGCCTCGACGACCGCCTCGGCTTCCACATGGAGAGCAAGTTCTACGGGATGCCCTACTTCATCGACGAGGTGGAGAGGCGGCTCAAGGGGATGACGGTCGAGGAGGTGAACGCGGCGATCAAGAAGCACATCCAGACCGACAACTACGACGCCGTCTTCGTGACCGGCAACGCCCAGCAGCTCAAGGAGACCCTGCAGAAGGACGCCCCGAGCCCGAAGACCTACAACGCCCAGCCGGCGGCGGAGGTCCTCGAGGCCGACAAGACGATCCAGGCGATCAAGATCCAGCCGACCCGGATCGACATCGTCCCGGTAGGTCAGGTGTTCCAGAAGTAGGCCGAGGTCCAGGTCTCGAAAGGGGGGCTCGGATGAGCCCCCTTTTGCTTGCAGGCGCCTCAGAGGCAGGCGATCTGCGGGCAGAGGATGTTGGGATCCCAGACCGGCTCGCAGGTGGTGATGCCGCCCGAGGTGCAGCACCTCTCGAGCTGTCCGCACTCGCAGCGGCAGGTGCAGCCGGGGCCGGGGTTGGAGCAGATCGAGCCCTTGGCGGCCTCGACGGGAGCCGAGGTGCCGATCGCGCCCGCGATCGCCAGCAGCATCAACAACGTGAAAACCATTTTCCGCATGGTTGTCCTCCAGACTTCAGAGTGAGGAGCAGTCCTCCTCTGGTCAGTGCGCCGCGGTCTCCCCGGCGAGACATCGCGGCCACACATCCAGCCTAGGGCAGCCGGAAATACCGGGGGGACGCGGTGACCTCCACGTCGACGCCATCCGGTACGGGCAGATCCTCGCCGTCTCTCCCCGTCACGGCGACCGCCGGCCGGGGGAGGGCAGCGCGAGCCGAGCCCGCCGCGCTCCAGCCCACGACCAGATCCTCCCCGCCGGGTCGCCGGAAGCGGTAGAGCCGGGCGGGCGGTGCCACGGCGAGGACCTCTTCCAGCCGGGCGCCGTCCAGCTCCCGCAGGAGCGTCTTGAACGCGAGGAAGCTCGGCCGACGCCGGGGGCTCGCCGGGTCGGAGGGATCCACCAGGCCATAACCCCGGGCCACCATCTGCCACCAGAAGACCCGTTCCACAAGCCCCGTCCCCAGGGCAAGGAGAAAGTAGCGGACGAGGTAGTCGGCCTGGGACTCCTCGTCCACCGAGACCGACTTGCCCGCGGGGGAGTGGGGCCCCTCCCAGAGGGGCCAGTTGACCTCGGTGATCCAGCAGCGGTCCGATGCGTTGCGCGAGGTCTCGGCGATCGCCTTGAGCAGCGCCACCTTGGCGACTGTATCGAAACCCGCCTGGGAGTTTTCGGGAGCGCCCCGGCGGTCGACGTAGAGGAGGGCCGAGACCGCGTCGAAGCGGAAGCCCGGTTCGCGCAGGTTGAGCACGGCGGCGGTGACGTGGTACTCGAAGTCGATCACCGCCGGTCCCAGGAGCTCGACCCCCGGCTCCCGGCGCAGGACCTCCCCGGCAACCCGGAGCATGTCGACGTACTCCCGCATGGTCCAGATCCCCCACTTGCTCCGGTTGATGGCCTGCCCGACCTGGAATCGGGGTCCCAGGGGCGCGAAGCAGGGCCCGATCTCCTCGAGGGCGCGGCGCCAGCGGCCCGGCTCCTTGACCAAGGCCCGGTTCTGCGGGAGGGCGAAAGAGAGCTCGTAGCCTCGGGCATGGAGCTCCCGCGCCAGCTCTCTTTCCGCCGCGCGGTCGTCCTCCCAGGGATGAAGCCGGAGCAGCACGTGCTTCGCTCCCAGCTCCTCGACGAGACGGAGGAGGGCCTCGGGGTTTTCCGGCCAGGGGCGGAGGCAGACGCCGGCCCCCCGCCAATCTACGGCAGCGGCGTTCAATCCATTCTGCAACTCGCGGTAGCGGGACCAGATCCGGGGCAGGGCCCCGGCCACGGCGGCGGCCTCTTCCGCGTGGGCCCGGGCGTCCGCCAGGCGGACGCGGAGCTTGGTCAGACGGCCCGCGTGCTGGTGCGGCTGGTCGGAGAGGCGGTCCCAGACGACCTTGTCCCGGGCCGAGGCACCGGCGGGAGGGTCAGGGATGTGGGCGTGGGCCGTGCGCGGTCCCACCAGACCCTTGATCCTGCCGGTCTTCCCCCGCAGCCGGCTCTTTGCCTCGTTCTTGAGCAGGAAGCCGCGGTGCCGGGCGAGATAGAGCGCCTTGTGAAGCCCGGCTGGCCGGGCACCCCAGTAGCTCGCAAGCAGCAGCTCCTGGTGCTCCGGCCGGAAGAGCGCCAGGCGCGAGAGGTCCCGGGTCCGCTCCGAGACGCTGAGGCTCCGGCCCATCCGCGCGCGATTCAGGTCCACCAGATGGAGCTCGGACGGCTTCCCGTCGCTTCCGAAGCGGAGGAGGATGTTTCCTCCGGATAGGTCCCGGTGCCAGAAGCCGGCCTCGTGAAGGCGGCGGATGAACCGACCCAGGGCCTCGACAAAGGCTGAGAAGTCCACCTGCGGGAACTGCTCGGCTTCGGTGCCTGCGTTGGCCGCGCGAAAGAGGTACCGAGCCTCCACCATATTCGGGAGGTAGCGGCAGATGTAGAAGGAGGGGCCGGATTCATCCTGCGACTCGAGGAGCATGACCGGGTTGGGGGTCGAAAGCCCGGCTGCGAGGAGCGCCCGGGCCACCTGCCAGCTCTTCGCCGCCTTGCTCCCTCGCCAGCGCCGCCGGAGGCGGTCCCGCGCGTCCCGGTTGCGGAACTGCTTGACGACCACCTCCAGAGGACCGCGGACGGTTTCGAGGCGGGAGATATAAAGGTAATTCCTCCCCCAGTGCAGGGTCTTCACGGCCGCCGCGGGATCGGTCAGGAGGGCAACGGCGCCGGCGAGATCCACCGGAGCGAAGTCCGGGCTCACCTCGCCGGTCCAACCGGGAAGAGCGAAGGTCATCAGACTTCCACGACGTCGAACCGCTCGTGGTGGAGCTCGGGATCGCTCTGGAGAAGGATGCGCACGCCGAGAGACCGCTCGAGCTCGTCGAGGATCGCCCGTTCCTCCTGCTGCAGGCTGCGCGCGATCTCCGGGTGGACGCGCAGGAGCAGCTCCCCGTTTCCGATGCGGTCCCGCATGTGGAGGAGCTCCTTGCGGAGGTTCAGGGCCAGGGTGGTGTTCGACTTGATGCGGCCGCGCCCGGAGCAATAGGGGCAGGGCTGCGTGAGGAGCCGCTCCAGATTGGCCCGGCTCCGCTTGCGGGTGATCTCCACCAGGCCGAACTCGGAGATGTTCAAGACCTTGGTCTTCGCCCGGTCCTTCCGGATCTCCCTCTCCAGGGCCGCGAAGACCTGCTCCCGATGGGCGGCCTCGATCATGTCGATCAGGTCGATGACGATGATCCCGCCCAGGTCCCGCAGCCGGATCTGGCGAACGATCTCCTGGACGGCCTCGAGGTTGGTCTGGAGGACGGTGTCCTCCAGGTTGCTCTCGCCCACGAAGCGACCGGTGTTGACGTCGATCGCCACCAGGGCCTCGGTCGGGTTGATGACGATGTAGCCTCCCGACTTGAGCCAGACCTTGCTCTTGAGGGCCGCCTCGATCTGCTCTTCGATGCCGAACTGCTCGAAGAGGGTCGCGCCCTGGCGGAAGAGCTTCACCTTGGCGACCAGGGAGGGCTGGACCTGGTCGAGGAACTCGACGATTCGCTCGTAGGTCTCCTCGCCGTCCACCCACAGCACGGAGAATTCCTGCCGCAGGAGGTCCCGGACGACCCGGAGCGCGAGGTCCAGATCCTGATGCAGCAGGGTGGGCGCCGACACCTTCACGGCCCGCTGGCGGATCTTCTCCCAGAGGCGGGAGAGATAGAGGAGATCGCTCTCGAACTCCTCCGGACCCTTGCCCTCGCCCACGGTGCGGACGATGAGACCGCCCCCGGGCAGCGGGAGATGGTGGAGGATGCCCAGGAGGCGCTCCCGCTCGGCCTCCTCCTCGATGCGGCGGGAGACCCCGAAGTGGCGCACGGTCGGGAGCAGCACCAGGTAGCGGCCCGGCAGGGTGACATGGGTGCTGATGCGCGCCCCCTTGTTGGGCAGGGGGTCCTTGACGACCTGGACGATGATCTCCTGGCCGGGCTTGAGAAGGTCGTCGATGGACGGGGAGCCGGTCTGATGGCTCGGCGGCTCGTCGTGGCGGGTCTCGTCCAGGTCCAGGTCCTCCATGCTCTCGACGTCCGAGGCCACGTCGCTCACGTAGAGGAAGGCGTCTCGCTCCAGCCCCACATCCACAAAGGCGGCCTGCATGCCCGGCAGCACCCGCGTGACCCGCCCCTTGTAGACGTTGCCCACCAGCCCGCGATGGCGGTGCCGCTCGACGAAGATCTCCGTCAACCGGTCGTCCTCGAGCACGGCGATCCGCGTCTGGTGCGGGTCGCTTTCGATGAGCATCTTCGAGGTCATGGCGACCGATAGAGTAATCCATTCTTGCCCTCTCCCCGGAAGGAGAGGAGCCTACCGGTTCACGTACCGTCGCATGTCCACGTTCAGGATGATCCCGAGGGCGATGAAATTGACCATCATGAAGGAACCGCCATAGGAGAGGAAGGGCAGGGGAATGCCTGTGATGGGCACGAAGCCCACCACCATGGCGCTGTTGTAGAGCACGTGGAAGCAGATCACCGAGAGGAGCCCCACGACCAGCAGGATGCCTGCACGGTCTCGGGCCCGCATGGCGATGCGGGCGGCGCTGCTGATGAAGAATCCATACAGGCCGAGCACCGTCGCCACCCCCAGGAAGCCCCACTCCTCGGCGAGCACCGCCAGGATGAAGTCGGTGTGCCGGGCCGGCAGGAAGCGGAGCTGGCTCTGGGTGCCCTGCATGTAGCCCTTCCCGGTGAGGGCCCCGGAGCCCACCGCGATCTTGCTCTGCCGCACCTGGTAGCCGGCCCCCAGAGGGTCGCTCTCGGGATAGACGAAGGTGATCACCCGCTGGCGCTGGTAGCCCTTCATCCCGAAGGTCCAGACCCCGGCGCCCAGGAGGAGGGCGATCAGGGCGGCGGTCACCAGCAGGCGCACACGGACCCCCGCTACCAGCAGCATGCCGGCGATCAGGGGCGCGAACATGGCGGCGCCCCCCATGTCCGGCTCGACCGCAACGAGGACCATGGGGAGGGCGACGATGCCGACCGCCACGACGATGTGCCGGATCTCAAGCACCCGCGCGTTGAGGCCGGCCAGGTAGCGGGCCAGGAACAGGGCGGTGGCAAGCTTGGCGAACTCCGACGGCTGGAACTGGAACGGTCCGATCTGCAGCCAGTTCGCGGCCCCTCCTCGCTTGACGCCGACGAAGAGCACAGCGACCAGGGACGCGAGCCCCAGGATGTAGAGGACCACCGAGAGGTCGAGGAGCACGTGGTAATCGATGCTCACCACGATGGCGAGGAGGACCAGCCCCACGGCGACCCAGGCGGCCTGGCGGGGGAAGTAGTCGACGGGAAGCTCGGAGCTCGCGCTGTGCACGGTGGCGAGACCGATGGCGGCGAGGAGGAGGGCCGCCAGCATCAGCCCGCCGTCGATGGCGGCGAACTGGCGGAGGGGCTTCTGCTCCTCAGTGAACGACGGGGGGCTGGAGATCGGGCGTGAAAAACTTTGCATGGAGTGCCTGCGCAATGGGCGCCGCCGCCCGGGAGCCCGATCCGCCGTGCTCGGCGAAGACCACCACCACGAGGCGGGGGTTTTCGAGCGGGGCAAACGAGGTGAACCAGGCGTGGTCGCGGAATTTGAACGGAAGGGCCTTGGCGTCGGTGCGGGCCGCCTGAGCGATGACCTGGACGGTGCCGGTCTTGCCGGCCATGTCGGCGCCTTCGACCCGCGCCGAGTGATAGGCCGTGCCGCCCGGCTCGTTGACCACCGCCCAGAGCCCCTCGCGGACGATCCGCAGGGCGTCCGCGTCCAGGGGAACGTGCTCGGGAGGAGCCGTCGGCTTCCCCTTGATGAAGTGCGGCACGACCCGGTAGCCGCCGTTGGCCACCATGGCGGTCATGGTGGCCATCTGGAGCGGCGTCATGAGCACCGGGCCCTGTCCGATGGCCACGGAGATCGTCTCGCCGGGGTACCACTTGTGCCCGCGGACCTTCTCGCTCCACGCGGAATCGGGCACGAGACCGCTCTTCTCGCCTCTGATCTCGATGCCGGTGCGAGAGCCCAGGCCGAAGATCCGGGAGTAGCGGGCGATGCGCTCGATGCCCAGCTTCTGGCCGAGCAGGTAGAAATAGATGTCGCAGGAGAGCTTCAGGGCCCGGTGGGCGTCCACGGTGCCGTGCCCCCCCTTCTTCCAGCAGCGGAAGCTCCGGCCGTAGAAGCTCCGGGCGCCGGTGCAGAGCACCGTCGAGTGCTCGTCCACGATCCCCTCGGTCAGGCCGGCCGTGGCCATGACGATCTTGAAGGTCGAGCCGGGAGAGTAGGTGTTCTGGAGGGCCCGGTTCTGGAGAGGGTGGTAGGGGGCCTCGATCAGGGCCTTCCACTCATGGCTCTGGAGCCGACGGGCGAACAGGTTCGGGTTGTAGGAGGGCGAAGAGACCATGGCCAGGATCTCGCCATTGCGCGGGTCCATGGCCACGATCGCGCCCACCTTCTCGGGTCCGTCGAGCCAGCGGGCTGCCTCCTGCTGCAGCTCGAGGTCGAGGGCGAGGGTCAGATTCCTGCCCGGCACGGCCGGCTTGCGCCCGTACTCCTCGAGCAACTCGCCGCGGCTGTCCACCACCACCACCCTCTCGCCGTCCTCCCCCCGGAGGATCTCGTCGTAGGTCTGCTCGATCCCCTTCTTGCCCACCAGGTCGCCCGGCGAGTAGAGACCGTTCGACGCGTCGACCTCCCCTTGCGTGACCTCGCCCAGATAGCCCAGGAGGTGGGCCGTCTGCTCTCGGTGACGGTACAGGCGCAGATGATGCACCTCCACCTCGAACTCGGGGTATTCAAGCCCAACGACTCCCAGCCGCGCGACCTGAGAGAGGGTCAGGTTCTCGGCGAGCAGCACAGGCTTGAACTCCGGGATCGCCCGGTACCGCTCCATCAGCGCCTGGAGCTCGGGCAGGGGCTTCTCGAGGACGGAGGCGGCGAAGGCGAGGCTCGCGCCGAGGTCCGCGCTGCGGCTCCGGTCGAGCATCAGGTTGTAGCTGGGGATGTTCTCGACGAGGAGCCGCCCCTTGCGATCGAAGATCAGGCCGCGCGGCGCCTTGACCGGCAGCTTGCGCAGACGGTTGTTCTCTGCCAGCTCCCGATAGTAGTCGCCCTGGACGAGCTGGACGAACCAGAAACCGGCGGCAATCGCCACGAGCAGGGTCGTGACCACCGCGCTCATGACGCGGATGCGCTGGACCAGATCGTCCCGATGCTCACGAACCATCTGCATGGCGAAAACCTCAACCCATCCGGAGTCGGCCCATCCGATTGCGGCGCCGTGCCTCGGAGCTCCGGCGCCAGCGGCCCGCCAGCACGTAGACGGCCATGCCGAGCACCCCGGAGACGCCCGCCCGAATGCCGATCCAAACGGGATCGGGCAACGGCGGATCCGACAGAAGCAGGAACATCAGGCCGACCACGATCGCTTCTTGGAGGGCGGCGGCGAAGGCCACCACGGCCAGGACGCCGGTCGCCCGCTGGATGACCAGGCGCTGCGCCAACCGCGCCGTGCCGTAGCCTACGATGGTATCAGCGAAGCCGAAGAGACCGAAGAGCCCCCCCGTCAGCGAGTCGTGGACGAGGCCCACGAAGAGCCCGGCGAACAGGGCCGACAGCGAGTTGCCCTCCAGCGCGTGGAGGGCGACGACCACCACAAAGACGTCCACCACCCGGACGAACCCCTGGTCGACCTGCATCCCGATCAGGTGGGCGATCACGGCAAGGCCCACCGCCGCAAGGAACTTAAGGAAGGACACCGGGACGGGTCTCCTTGAGGTCCTGGGGCACGGCCTGGTAGTCGAGAAGATAGACGTGGTCCAGGGTACCCAGGTCCACGGCCGGGGCG
Source organism: Thermoanaerobaculia bacterium (assembly GCA_035633875.1). Classification (GTDB taxonomy): domain Bacteria; phylum Acidobacteriota; class Thermoanaerobaculia; order Multivoradales; family UBA5704; genus DATARR01. Next base: position 1,444 of record DASQEB010000012.1, on the reverse strand, counting down.
AGTTGGATGCGGTGGAAGAGCTGCCCTCCCTGTTCGACCGAGACGACGGTCCCGATGGGGACCCCACGGGGGTAGACCCCGTCGATCCCCGCTGTCACCACCCGGTCCCCGGGGCGCACGTCGGCCTGGAGCGGAACATAATCGAGCTCCAGGATCCCGCCCCCCCGGCGGCCGCCCCGCACCACCCCCTGCCGGCGCGTGCGGAGGACCATGCCGCCCACGCTCGCGGCCAGGTCGGTGATGAGCTGGACCCTGGCGTAGGACCCGGCCACGGAAACCACCCGTCCGACCAGCCCCTCAGGCGACAGCACCGGCTGGTTGACCCGGGCGGGCTCGTCCCCCACATAGAGCACCAGCGTCCGGAGCCACGAGGCGTGGTCGACATACACCACGTCGACCGCCCGGATGCGGCCGGACGGCGGCGTGGGGTAGCGGAGAGCGGCCCCCAGCCGCAGCGCCTCCCCCTCGATGTCGGACAGGTGCAGCAGGCGCAGGCGCAGATCCTCCACCTCCCGCCGGAGCCGACGGTTCTCCTCGATCAGCCGCCGGCGCGTCTTCATCCCCTCCCGGGCTTCGGTCAGGCTCCGGGGAGCGCTCGACACGGTCTGGGCCACCGGCCCGAGCACGCGCAGGCCGAGCGCCTCCAGCCGGGAGGTGCCGGCGTCGCGCGCCCCCTGGACCGCCAGCAGGACGAGCTGCCCGGCCAGCATGATGATCAGCACCCAGCCGGTGCGGCGCTCGTCCAAGCTCCACGGCTCCCGCGCTTATCGGATGGAAACCTTGCGCAGCAGGTCGATGTCCGAGAGCACCCTGCCGGTGCCGAGCACGACGGACGCGAGCGGATCCTCGGCCAGCACCACGGGCAGGCCGGTCTCGTCGCGCAGGCGCTGGTCGAGGTTGCGCAGGAGCGCGCCGCCCCCCGACAGCACGATGCCCTTGTCCATGATGTCGGCCGACAACTCGGGCGGAGTGCGCTCGAGGGCCATGCGGACGGCTTCGACGATGGTGGCCACCGGCTCGGCCAGGGCCTCCCGGATCTCCTCGTCGGAGATCGACAGCGTCTTGGGGACGCCTTCCACGAGGTCGCGCCCCTTGATCTCCAGCTTGAGCTCCTCTTTTAAAGGGTAGGCCGAGCCGAGCTCGATCTTGATCAGCTCCGCGGTCCGCTCACCGATGAGCAGGTTGTACTTGCGCTTGAGGTGCTGGATGATCGCGACGTCCATCTCGTTGCCGGCGATGCGGACCGAGCGGCTGTAGACGGTGCCGGCGAGCGAGATCACGGCCACGTCCGTCGTGCCGCCGCCGATGTCGACGATCATGTTGCCCGACGGCTCGGTGATCGGCATGCCGGCGCCGATCGCCGCGGCCATGGCTTCCTCGACGAGGAACACCTCGCTGGCCTTGGCCCGATAGGCGCTGTCCTTCACCGCGCGCTTCTCGACCT
>DASQEB010000011.1:0-6082 GCA_035633875.1 Thermoanaerobaculia bacterium | reverse complement strand
GGACCGGCCGGCGCCGCCGCGCTCTCGCCGGCCTGGCGGGTGCTCATCGTCACCTCCTTGCGCCGGTCCGTGCCCTTCTGGCTCGCCACGACGCGGATGATGCCGTCGAGGTCGTAGCTGAGCTCCACCACCACGGGGCTGTCGACCGGCATCGGCAGAAGCTCGAAGAAGAACTCGCCGATGAAGGTGTTTTGGCTGCAGCGCTCGCTCTCCCCCTGGTAGACCTGGATCCGGAGGCGCTCCTGGTTGTCGACCACCGTGAAGTAGACCTCCGAGCGGGTCGCCGGAATCTGGGAGTTGCGGCGGATGACGGTCGAGAAGTGATCCGCCCCGGACTCCTCGAACGGATTGGCGAGCACGTTGTCCAGGGTCTTGATGCCGAGCGAATGGGCGGAGACGTCCACCAGGATCTGATCGAAGACCTGGCCGCCCAGGATGGCGCCCTGCAACGCGGCCCCCAGCGCCACGCCGAGGGCCGGGTCCACGGTGTGCTCGACAGAGCAGGGGAAGAGCTCTTCGAGCCTCTCCAGGACCTTGGGGATCCGGGTCGAGCCCCCCACGAGGACGACCCGGTCGATCTCGCCGGGGCCGAGACGGGCTTCGGCGAGAGCCCGTTCCACCTCGCCGAGGGTGCTCTCCAGAGGGGACTGGATCAGCTTCTCGAAGCTCTCCCGGCTCACCTCCAGATCGAGATGGAGACCGGGAGCCAGGGCCTCCTCCATGACCCGAGCGTAGGGATGCGACGACAGATCGATCTTTGCCCGCTCCGCAGCATCCTGCAGCCGCGCCCGGGCACGGGGGTCGGCCGACAGATCGTGGCCGTGACGCTCGCGCACCTGGGCGAGGAGGTGATCGGTCAGCAGCCGGTCGAAGTCGTCGCCGCCCAGCTCGTTGTTGCCGCAGCTCGCCCGCACCTCGTTGACCTCGCCCCCGATCTCCACCACCGACACGTCGAACGTGCCGCCGCCCAGGTCGTAGACGAGCACGCGCTGCACCCTCGCGGAGGCCCTCGGCCGGCCGCTGGCCGAAGGTCGCGGACCGGCGGCCCCGAGCTCGCGCCGCCCCAGCCGGTCGTAGACCAGAGCGGCGGCCGTCGGCTCGTTCAGGAGGCGGACGACCTCGAGGCCGGCCAGCTCGCCCGCACGGATCGTGGCCCGGCGCTGGGCGTCACCGAAATAGGCGGGCACGGTGATCACCACGCGGCGGACCTCCCGGCCGCAGGCCCGCCCGCCCTCCTCCTTCAGATAACGGAGGATCTCGGCGGCGATCTCCTCCGGCAGCAGGGACCGGCCGCCGAGCTCGATCCGCTCGCTGCGTCCCATCCGCCGCTTGATCGACCGCACCGTCGCCTCCGGCTCCAGAATCAGACGGTTGCGCGCGCGCCGCCCCACGATCACCTCGCCGCGGGCGCGATCGAAGCTCACCACCGAAGGAACGATCGCCTCTCCCTCGATTTCGATCACCCGCGGCTCGCCCGCCTCCAGGACCCCAAGACAGGAGTTCGTCGTCCCCAGATCGATGCCGAAGATCGTTTCGCTCATAGATTCCTTTCGCGGTCCGGTTCGCCGGGATCTTCGAGGCGGTTGACGATGACCAGCGCCGGCCGGACCACCTTGCCGTTCAACCGGTATCCAGGAAGGACCTCCTCGGCCACCGCGCCCTCGGCGAGCTCAGGGTTCTGGCAGACGCCGTAGACCTGATGGAAACGGTCGTCGAAGGGGTGCCCCGCGGCCGGGATCGGCTCGAAACCGAAGGAACGCCCCAGATTGCGCACCCGGATCTGCAGCAGAGCCAGCCCCTCGCGCACCGACCGGGGACTGATCTCGGGCGCCGGTCCCGACGTCTCGCCGCGCGCTCCCGGCGTGAGGTCGAGCAGGTGGACGACCGCCTGATCGACCTCCAGGAGCGCCCGTTGCTGGGCGGAGCTCAGCACGGCCCCCGCCGCGCCGCGGGGCTCCCGCTCGCCGTCCCCGCTGCGAGCCAGACGGCCGACCTCTTCCTCGACCCGCTGCTGGAACAGCTCCTGGGCATGACCGAGCCGCAGGAGCGTCTTGCGCAGGCGGGCCACCTCCTGGCCCAGAGCATCGAGGGCCGGTGCCACATCGAAGGCGGTCGTCTCCACCGGAAATTCGTCGTCCTGACGCAGGCTGCAGACCCCTCTTCTCGTCGAGCGCCACTTCCCGCCTCCGGTTTCTTCTCTGCCGGACTCTTTGGCCGGGTGGCGTGCCTGGGGCGTATTAAACCACACCCTGGAGAGGATACAAGTACCTCGAAGGTGGGATCTCCATCTTGCCTGGAGGGTCGGGGCGGGGGAGGAGCAGGTCGCGCTTTATGATGTCACGTGGCGCGCCTTCAGGGAAGCACGACGCCATCCCGAGCTTCGCGCCAAAAGTCGCGCCCGAGAGGACGCCCATTCGGTCGAAGACGCCTGTATTCTCGGGCGAGGACCAACGAATCAGGTGGAACTATGTCCTGGGAAGAGTCTTGGCTTCAGTTCGGCTCATCGAGGACCGCGGTGACCGAAGAGGCAACGGCGGCCTTCTCCAGCCAGCGCTCCAGCCGCTCCGGGTCCTTCTGGGCCAGATGCGCTCACGGACGGCGTCCGGCACTGCGACGCCGCGGGCCCGCAGCACGGTCAGCACAGCCCGCGCCGCCTCCTCGGCGCGCCCTATAGGCCGGCCAACTGAACCGCTTCCTCGGGTCGATCGCCAGTTGGACCTCGACGATGACCACCTGGACGGGGACGTCGCGGTCGAGCAGGACGACGACAAGATCGCGCTTTTTCTCCGGGCGAGGGTCGCCCAGCGCGGGAGAGGCTCGCCAGATGCGGGAGAGGGTCGCCACGAGCGGGAGAGGCTCGCCCTGCACGGGCGAGACTCGCCAGCAGCGGGAGAGGGTCGCCCTGGGCTGGCGAGGGTCATTCGCGACGGGCGAGGGTCGCGACGGATTCGCGTGATGCCGTAGCGAGCAGCGCACAAAGCTCTTGGCGGGTGTCCCCTTGCCGCCGGCCCGTCAAGGGTGCCAGCCGATCCGCGAGATCCGCGAGACCGAACCTAATCTGTTCCCACCCCCCACCGAGCCAGGGAACAGTTGTCCCGGATGGCCCGGTCCCTGGTGAGGAGCGGAGCTTCACGGAGGATCGCCTGACTTACGATGAGGCGGTCGAACGGATCCCTGGTCCAGGATTGATCGAGGGCGATCTCAGTCACCTGAGAAAAGGGTAGATCGCAGATCTTCAGTCCAACCTCCCTTCGCAGGGCCTCGACAACCATCCGTGCCGGCTCCGCCGTCCGCTGGATCTCGAAGAGGTACTGGAGCTCCAGTACAACGGCTGGGGAGATCAGAAGGTCATGCTCTTCGACGGATGCCTGGACTCCTGCAGGAAGCAGGTCGATCCGGCCCGCGAACATCCACGCGGCCACATGAGTATCGAGGTAGATCAGGGACGCCATTCTCCGGACCAGTCGAGGTGTACCAGCTCCTCGGGATTGGAGAGGAGGTACGGCCGGGGCTTCAGGTTCGCCAGCTTGCTCTGGGGCTCAGCCGGGACGATCTTCAGGATCTTGCCCCGCCGCTCGACCTCGACGGGAATCCCGGTCTCCAGGACCTGATCCAGGATGCGGTAGATGTTTTCCCGGAGGGAGGAGGCCTTGAGTGCCATAGCAGCCTCAGGATAACCTGGAGTCGTACGACTGTCAAGCCGGAACTCGTACGTCAGTGCCTGCCTCGACGCAGGTGGCACCTCCGTCCGGGACGGCCAACGCTCTGACGCCCGCAGGGGGCCCTCACGTTCCTGATCCTGGGCTTCGATCTCGCGACGACCGACGGAACCCCCGCGGGACCCAGGTGTTTGTCCCAAAACCCATCTCCCTCGTCCTCGCTCTGCTCCTCCTCTGCCCGGCAGGAATGGAAGCCCAGGCCCAGCCCGCGCACTTGGTGCGGGACATCTACCCGGGCCTCTACTCTCCCGGCGAGGGACCTCTCCGGGAGTCTCCTCCCAGCGTCGAGCTCACGGCCTCCGGAGGCCGCCTCTTTTACATCACCGACGACGGAATCAATGGCCTGGAGCTCTGGACGAGCGACGGCACGGCGGCCGGAACCCGGCTCCTCCGGGACATCTGCCCCGGAGCCTGCTCCTCCACTCCGCGCTCCCTCACCTCTTCGAACGGTCTGCTGTTCTTCGCCGCGGATGACGGCACAAACGGGGTCGAGCTGTGGAAGAGCGACGGCACCACCGCCGGGACGCAGCTCGTCAAGGACATCCGGCCGGGCCTCGCGGACCACCTCGGCGGCTTCCTCGATCTCGGAGGGATCCTGTACTTCGCCGCGAACGAGGGCCTCCACGGCCAGGAGCTCTGGCGAAGCGACGGCACCGCCGCCGGCACACAGCTCGTCAAGGACATCAATCCCGGTCCGTTCGGGTCAGACCCCCGGCTCTGGGCCGCCGGAGGGGGACTCCTGCTGCTGAGCGCGGCCGACGGCACGCACGGGAGGGAGCCCTGGATCAGCGACGGCACGGCGGACGGTACGCTGCTGCTCGCCGACATCGTGACGGGGAGCTCGGATTCCGTCGGGAGCGAGCTCCCCTACAAACTGGGCAAGGACGCGCTCGCCCTCCCCGGCGGCGGATTTCTCTTCGCGGCGTACAACGGCGAGAGCCCATCGCTCTTCGCAACGGACGGAACGCCGGCAGGCACCACCTTTCTCAAGGCCTCCTCCGGGCCCTTTTCCGAGGCTGCCCTGTACAGCTTTACCGCCGCCGGCGGGAAGGTGTTCTTCGCCGCGTCCGACCTCGACCACTGGACCGAGCTGTGGGTGACGGATGGCACGGAGGCCGGAACGGTCCTGGTCGAGGATATCCGGCCTGGCGCGGACAGCTCGATCCTGTCGGCGCTCCGGGAGGAAAACCGCGACCGTGGCCGTCCGCCGCTCGGTCCCTGCGGGCACCGTCGAGGAGCCCCGGCCGGAGAAGATCGCCGAGCTCGCTCCCGGCATCTTCTACGTCGACATCGACCGGATCACCGACGACGATTTCCGGGCCGCTTTCAACAGCCTCGCCGCGGCCCGTGGGATCGTCTTCGACCTCCGCGGCCACCCCAACGGCAGCCTCCTCGCCGTCAAGCACCTCGCGAGCGAGCCCCTCCGGTCGCCCCGCTTCCACGTCCCTCTCGTCACCCGTCCCGACCACGAGGGGATGCGCTTCGGGGACGTGAGCCAGACCTACTCGAACTCAACGCCGCGCCTCACGGCCAAGGCCGTCTTCCTCACCGACGGCCGGGCGGTCAGCTACGCCGAGACCTACATGAGCCTCGTCGAGCAGCACCACCTCGCCGAGATCGTCGGCGGCCCGACCGCAGGCACGAACGGCGACATCAACCCCTTCGTGCTCCCCGGCGGGTACGACGTCCTCTGGACCGGTCTCCGCGTCCTCAAGCAGGACGGCTCGCGCCACCACGGCGTCGGCATCCAGCCCACGGTCCCCGTCTCCCGGACGCTCAAGGGCGTGATCGACGGCCGGGACGAGCTGCTGGAGAAGGCGATCGAGGTGGTCAGCCGCTGAGGAGACAGCACTAAGAGGGTGTTTGGAAGGCCCGAAGGCGTAGAAGTGTCGCAATGTGGCCGTATTCCCTTCCCCTTCACCCTTGAGCTGCCGCAAAGAAAGGGGGGAATGCCGCAATCCAAGATCTGATTGCGGCATTTCCCCCTTGAAATGTTGCAACGCAAGGTGGGAATGCCGCATTCCCTCCTCTCCGCGTCCCGTTCCCTCCTCACAGTGCCGCAAAGCAACGGCACTCTGTTGCATAAAAAGAGAGGACGCGGCATTCCCTTCTTGACGTGTTGCAAAGAGGCCCTGAAACGTCGCGACACAAGGAGGGAACGCCGCGATCACGACTTGAATCGCACCGTTTGAAGCCTTGAATGCCGCAAAGCAAGTCTCTTTTGCAACACTTTGACGGTCTCACGGGAGCGGGAAGGCGGGGAATGGCGCAATGTGAGCCTGTGAAGAGAGGGAGAGAGGTCTCTCTCGGGGTTCCGTCGTGAAACTGTCGCAATTCAGGGCCTTGTTGTTGCGACCATCACT
>DASQEB010000010.1:0-14625 GCA_035633875.1 Thermoanaerobaculia bacterium | reverse complement strand
CTGGAGGTCCGAAGGATGGCCCGGGAGGAGAAGCTGCCGGCCCTGACGGTCTGTCCCTCGATCGTCTACGGGCCGGACCATCCGTCGCATCCCAACCGCGTGACCTCGGAGATCCGCCGCCTCCTGCGCCGCCGCCCGGTCGTCCTGATCGGCGGCGGGCGTCATCGCCGGAACCTGGTCTATGTGGACGACGTGGTGCGGGGGCTCCTCGCGGCGGAGCGGCTGGGCAGGCCCGGGGAGGAGTACATCCTTGGCGGCGGAGAGGTGACCCACCGGGATCTCGCCACCCTGGTCCGCGAGCGGGCGGGAATCCCCGGGGGGCTCTGGATCCCGCTGCCCGCCGGAGTGGCGGTCGCCGCCGCCCTCGCAGCGGATCGCACCCTTGGATATGATCCCGGCTGCGGCTTTGTGAGCGTTGTCCGAAACCTCCTCTGCGAGTGGCGCTTCAGCTCTGCCAAGGCGTGCCGGGAGCTTGGGATTCAGCCCCTCTCCCCCGCGGAGGGAGTGGGACGTACGATCGATTGGATTCGAGGGATGGAGGATCGATGACCGAGACCAGGGACCTGCCGTCCCTCCGGGAGAGGCAGCGCCGGGACTGGGACCGCATCGCCGGCTCGGTGCGGGACTTCTTCGCCGCTCCCAGCACCCAGTACTACCGGCGTTGCGAGATCGCCCTCCTCCAGCGGTCCGTGGGGGACTTGGCGGGCCGGCGGGTCCTCAAGCTGGACCTCTGGAACGAGGCGTTCAACACGCGCATCCTCGATTGGATGTGCTCCCAGGGTGCCGAGGTCGTGGGGCTCGACCTCAGCCGGGTCGTCGCCTTCCAGGCGCGGCGCCACGCCCGCGGGAACGGCCACGCTCCGGCCCTTCTGCGGGCAGACATCCGCGAGCTGCCTTTCGCCGCCGGCTCCTTCGACGTGGTCTACACCATGGGGACGATCGAGCACATCGATGAATATCGCGAGGCCCTGCGGGAGATCCACCGGGTGCTCCGCCCGGGCGGCCGGGCCGTGATCGGCGTGCCGCACAAATGGGACCTCTTTCTGCGCCCGCTGATGGTCCGGGTCCTGGACGCGTTTGGCCAGTACCTCTACGCTCCGGAGAAGGCCTTCAGCGCCCGCGAGTTGCGCCGGGACGTGGAAGGGGCGGGCCTCGAGGTCGTCGAGCGGACGGGCATCCTCACCCTGCCGGGGTTCGTGCGCATGGCGGACCTCTTCTTCTTCACCCGCCGCATCCCGCTGTACCGGCTGACCCCTCTTTTCCTGGCCCCCTTCGAGGTCCTGGAGACCCGCTGGCGCTGGCCGGGCCGCTTCGGGTACCTCCTCACTCTGATCGCCGACAAGCCCAACAGGACCTCTTGACCTGTGGCGGACCTCCTTGCCGCCCTGGTGCTGCTGGCCGGGTTTACCCTGGGCGTCCTGGGGCTGGCCGCGACGGCCTTCGTGCTGGGGAGGAGGTTTGTCGAGACGGAAGGCATCGCCGAACGCTGGGCGGTCTCCACATCCCTCGGTCTCGCGCTCCTGGCCCACGTGGGGCTGCTCCTGGGGCTCGTGGGCTGGCTGCGGCCCGTCCCGGTGCTCCTGGTCGCCGCCGGCATCCATCTGCTGGGAATCTCCGCCTGGCGGGAGCTGGTGCGGCACCTCGGAGAATCGCGGAGGCATCCTCGCGTCCTCCTCCTCACCGCCGTGACCCTGGCGCCTTCCGCCCTCCTGCCGCTCTATCCCCCAACGGCGTTCGACGCGGTCCTCTACCACCTTCCCTTCGCAAAGGCGTTCGTGGAGTCGGGTGGGGTCCCGTTCCTGGCGGACCGGCGGTTCCCGGTGTTCCCCCAGGCGAACGAGATCCTCTTCGCAGGAGTCATGCTCTTCGCGCCCGATATCGCGGCCCATGGAGTGCAGTGGCTGGCCACGGTCCTCACCGCCGCGCTTCTCTGGATCTGGGGGCGCGACGCCTTCGGCCCGGCGGCCGGCTGGCTCGCGGCGGCGGTCTACCTGGGCAACCCCGTCGTGGCCTTTCTCAGCGGGACGGCCTATGTCGACCCGGGGCTCACGCTCTTCGCGACCGCGGCCCTGTTCGGTCTGTACCGCTGGCGGTGCTCGGGGGAGAAGCGGTGGCTGGTGCTCGCGGCCCTGTTCGCCGCCTCGGCCGCCGCCGTCAAGTACCTGGGGCTCTTCTTCCTGGCTCTCGCCGGCGGCGCCGCGCTTCTCGGTGGAGTCCCTGCCCGGCCGTGGCGGGCCCGGTGGCGCGACGCCGTCCTCTTCGCGGGGATCGCCTCCCTGGTCGTCGTCCCCTGGTACGGGCGCACCTTTCTCCATACCGGGAACCCGGTCTTCCCTTTCTTCCCGGAGGTCTTCGGATCCAGTCCCTGGGACCCCCTCCGCTTCCAGAGCGTCCTTGCCACAGGGGGAGGCACCCCGGCGGGATCCCTGCCGGGAGTCGCGAGGGACCTCCTCTTCCGTCTGGTCGCACTCGCGAGGCTACCCTGGGACCTGGTCTTCGAGCGGCTGAAGTACAACGCGTATCCACCGCTTTCTCCCGTCTATCTCGCGATGCTGCCGCCGGCGCTGGTGGTGGCCGTCCGCGACGTCCGGGTGCGGCACCTTCTGGCCGTCGCGGCCGTCTACTGCCTCGTCTGCTTCTCGCTGCCTCCCGATATCCGGTACTTCCTCCCTGTGGTGCCCCTGGCCAGCCTGGCGGTCGCGGGGAGCCTCGGATCTTTCCTCTCCCCCTCCCGCCGCCACCTCGCCGGCCTCCTCTGTGTCGGCTGCCTGCTGCCGGGCTGGCTCTACGCCATCCACCGGATCCAGCGCCAGGGGCCGGTGCCGCTGACGCCGGAGGCACGGGAGGCCTACCTCCTCCACCAACTTCCCGCGTACCGGGCTCTGGCCTGGCTCAACCAGACCCGGGGGAGCGGCTACACTGTCTGGGCCCTCGGGGTCGAGCGCATGACCTACTTCGCCCGGGGCCGTTTCCTGGGGGACTGGATCGGTCCGGCGAGCTACGGGCGCGTGCTCGCCGGCCTTCAGGGTCCCGAGGACCTCCGTCGCCGGCTGCGCCGCCTCGGCGCCACCCATCTCCTGGTGACGGAAGAGGGACACGGCCTCCCGTTGCGCGACGACGCAGCTTTCCGTCGCTGGTTCCAGCCGGTCTACGCGGACCGGCACGCCCGCGTCTATTCGATCGAGGTTTCTCCCCGGACGAAGGGGAGAGAATCCTCATCGCCGATACCTATGACGAGCCGGCAGAAGGCCGAACCCCTTCCGTAACTGGGTGGCCCGCCGGTTCAACGATAAGGAGACGGGCCTGAAGAAGCTCTCCCTGGCGCTCCTGGTGGCGGTGGGAGCCCTTGTGATCTCGGCCGTCCTGACGGAGCTCCTCTGGCGCTTCCTGCGGGCCCGCTCGTGGGTTCCGGCGAGCCCCTTCGTCGTCGCCTATGACGAAGACCTGGGCTGGAGATACCGGCCCGGGACGCGGGCACGGCACCGGACGGCGGACTTCGATGTCGACGTCCGCTTCGATGCCCACGGCCGCAGAGTCATGGAGGAGGCCCCGCCGCCGGGCGCGCCGCTCGCCGTCTTCGTCGGAGACTCGCTGACCTTCGGCTGGGGTGTGACCGGGAAAGCGACGTTCGCGGCGCGGATCGGCAAGGTGCTCGGCTTCCGGACGACCAACCTCGGGGTGGCCGGCTACGGCACCGACCAGTCCTATCTGAAGCTGCGCCGGGAGGGCCTGCCGCTCCGTCCGAAGCTGGTCGTCTACACCTTCTCGTCGAACGACTTGGTCGAGGTGCTCCATGAGAAGCGCTACGGCCGCGCCAAGCCGCGGTTCCGGCTGGAGGGGGCGCGGCTCGTCCTGTCGCCGGTCCGGGACCGCTCCAGATTCCTCGAGCGACATTTCTCTCTCCTCGGTTCCTGGCAGTCCTTCCTCCAGGGGCTGAGTCCCGCCCCCCTCTCCGAGGCCGAGATCCAGGAGGCGCGCCGACTCATCGTCCACCTTGTCCGCGCCATGGCGGAGGAGTCGCGGGCGGCCGGTGCCACGTTCGTCCTGGTGGCCGCGCGCCAGCCGTGGTTGAAGAAGGGTCTCGCAGGACAACCTGGGGTCGTCCTGGTGGACATCGGTCCCGCCCTGGACAGGGCTCGCAGAGAAGGACCGGTCGGGTTTTCCCACGACCCGCACTGGAATACCCGTGGGCACCAGACGGTCGCCGCGGAGGTCGTCCAGGCGCTGGAGGCTAGCGGGTTTCCGGCCGGATCTCCCGGAGCATGAGGCCCAGATAGAACCCCGCCCAGAGGAAGAACGGCAAGCCCAGCTTGAACGGCAGGTCGAGCAGGTGCTTGAGGAGGCCCCAGAAGTTCCGCGAGACGGGGCCGTAATGGGCCAGGCTCCAGGACCCGAGCTGGGTCGCATAGGCGAACTTCACATAGGAGAAGACCAGGAAGATGTCGAAGAAGACCGTGATCAGCACGGCCCATCCCAGGTTCTCCAGGCGCAGCTTCCGGGGCACGCCCGGCACGGCCAGGAACAGGGCGGCCAGGAGCACGAGGTGGAAGTGGACGTCCGTCATCCGGAACGAATGGACGAGGGCCCGGGCCGGAGGGAAGTCGCGGCGGGAGACGGCGGCGAAGTGGTCGTCCTGCCGGAGCAGGTCGGTCACGTCCGGGCTCTCGGTCCAGCGCGCCAGCGTCTCGGCGCTCCCCAGCAGGAACCGGTTGTAGACCGGCGTGGCCACGGCCCAGAGCGCCGCCACCGGGATCAGCCACAGCAGGGCGTTGCGGATGAACATGAAGGCCCAGCTCCGGGCCCCGGACCCGCCGGCCGCCATCAGGTCGCCGGCTCGCGCCGGGGAGCGGCGAACCGGTTTGCCCAGAAGATCCAGAGCAGCACACCGAAGAGGATGACGACCGTCTGCCAGATCACCGTATGCGACGTGTCGAAGATCTTCGGGAAGTAGGCCCCGGTCAGGAACAGCGCCACCACCCGGATCAGGTTGACCACCTGGATGGCCAGGATGCCGAGCACGAGCCCCGCGATCCGGGACCGCCACGGGGCAGGGAAGGCGAGCACGGCGGCGAGGAAGATGAGCATCGCCTCGACCCCGTTGCAGCCGTTGCGGATGTTCACCGCAAACCGCGGGCTGCGGATGATCGTCCCCTGCATGGTGACGTCCTGCCCGATCAGGTCGAGCACCACGCCGCTCACCCGCGCGATCCCGGCCGTGAAGGGCTCGATCACGTGGTCGTTCACCTGGTTCAGGGAGATCAGGGTGAAGCCCCCGCCCAGGAGGACGGCGAAGATCAAGAGGAACATGATTTCCCGCCGGTTCCGCTGCCAGGCGGAGCCGATGGAGAGAGAGGGAGCAGGCGGAGGGGTCTCTCGCTTCTTGGACATTCAGGCATACCTCGTCCGTGAGTCGGACGAGATCTTACCTCACTCCTCCCGCTCTTCGGACTGCGCGGCCTGCCAGAGCTCCCGGTACTTGTCGCGGACGAAGGGATCGAGCTCACTTGCGAGATCGGAGGGCAGCTCCAGGATGCGGATGATCTCCAGCACGTCCGCCAGATCCTTCAGCCGGTGCGGCGCTGTCATCCCGGAGGCCAGCTTGAGCTCGACCAGGCGGGGGAGCGGAAGCAGGGCGATCCGCTCGCCACGGATGGCGGCAGCGGCCGGGTCCGGGAACGACACAGGCTTGGGAAGCCCGTCGCCGGGATAGTCACCCGCCAGGACGACGTCCACGATGACGCCGTTTTCGGTGTCCCGGAGCCCCTTGCTCCCGGAGAACTTCTCCACGTAGCCAAGACCCAGGTGCCTGGACTTGAACGCTTCGAGGCCCTCCCGGGTCAGGAGGACGTCCACGTCCACTGTCACCCGGCGGTAGCCGTACGCGTTGAGCGCCATGGCCCCGATGACCGCGTACGGGATGCCGTCCTCCTCCAGCAATCGGGCGATCCTCTCCAGCGCGCGCTGGACGTCCGCTTCCCCCATGAAGAACCTCGTCGCCTCCTCGGCTCCCGCGAAAAAGCGCTCCTCCCGCTCCCGGCTGAGCCGGGGCCGATGCTCCCACGCCTCCCGGGTTGGGACTCCTGCCCGTGGCATGTCTTCAGGGTAGCAGAAGAGACCGCGTTCTCGTTGACAACCCCCCGCCCCCGGCCATACCATGCCGCGGACCCGAAGACAGCCCGCTCCATGGCCAAGAACCTGAAGCCGAAGAACACGATCCTCGACTCCGGTCAGATGGCCCGGATCATTCGGCGGATGGCGGGGGAGATCGTCGAGCGCAACCACGACTTCTCCAACCTGCTGCTGGCCGGCATCCGCACCCGCGGCGTGCCGCTCGCCGAAAAGATCGCCGCCGAGATCGAGCGTCAGGAGGGCGTGACGGTCCCTGTCGGGGTCCTCGACATCACCCTCTACCGCGACGACCTCTCGACCGTGGGCCCTCAACCCCTGGTCAAGGGGACCCGTCTGCCGCGCCCGATTGACGACTGCGTGGTGGTGCTCTGCGACGACGTCCTCTACACCGGCCGCACCGTGCGTGCGGCCCTGGACGAGCTCGTGGACTTCGGCAGACCGAAGGCGGTGCAGCTCGCGGTCCTCGTCGACCGCGGCCACCGGGAGCTGCCGATCCACGCCGACTTCGTGGGCAAGAAGGTCCCCACGTCCCAGAACGAGATCATCGAAGTCTCCTTCGAAGCGACCGACGGCACCGAGCAGGTGCGCATCCTGGAGCGCGGGCTCAAAGCCGGATGACCGACGCCATCCGCTGGACCCGCAAGGATCTGCTGGGGATCGCCGAGCTCTCTCCCGCCGAGATCGAGCTGATCCTCGACACCGCCGAGTCCTTCCGGGAGGTTGGCGAGCGCCCGATCAAGAAGGTCCCTACCCTGCGCGGCAAGACGGTGGTCAACCTCTTCTTCGAGGCCTCCACCCGGACCCGCTCCAGCTTCGAGATCGCCGAGAAGCGCCTGTCGGCCGACAACCTCAACTTCTCGACCTCCGGCTCGGCCCTGGAGAAGGGCGAGACCTTGGTCGACACCGCCCTTAACCTCCAGGCTATGGCGCCGGACCTGATCGTCATCCGGCACGGCCATCCGGGGGTGCCCCACATGCTGGCGCGGCGGCTCAAGGCCGGGGTCATCAACGCCGGGGACGGCGCCCACGAGCATCCCACCCAGGCCCTGCTCGACGCCTTCACCATCCTCCAGCACAAAAAGCGGCTCGCCGGCCTCAAGGTGGCCATCATTGGCGACATCGAGCACAGCCGGGTGGTGCGCTCCAACATCCATCTGCTGACCAAGATGGGCGCGAAGGTCACCGTGGGCGGGCCCCGCACCCTGATGCCGGTCGAGATCGGCAGGATGGGCGTCGATGTCGCCTACAGCCTGGAGGACGCGATCCGGGATGCGGACGTCATCATGATGCTCCGCATCCAGCTCGAGAGGCAGGGGCGGATGTCCTTCCCGTCGATCAAGGAGTACTTCGAGCTCTTCGGCCTCACCACCCAGCGGCTCCAGGGGGCGAAGGAGGACGTCATCATCATGCACCCCGGGCCGATGAACCGCGGCGTGGAGATCGCGAGCGAGGTGGCGGACGGCCCCTACTCGGTCATCCTCGAGCAGGTCACCCACGGCGTCTCGGTGCGCATGGCCGTCCTCTATCTTCTGTCGGGCGTGTTCGAGGAGACCGCGTAAGACATGAGCAAGCTGCTGATCCACGGAGGCCGGGTGATCGACCCGAGCCAGGATCTGGATGGAAGGTTCGACCTCCTGATCGAGGACGACGCCGTCGCGAAGATCGACGGCAGGATCAAGCGACCGAAGGACGCCGAGGCGATCGACGCCGCCGGCCTCGTGGTCGCCCCCGGTCTCATCGACATCCACGTCCACCTCCGCGAGCCCGGGCAGGAGTACAAGGAGACCGTCCGCACCGGCACCATGGCCGCGGCGGCCGGCGGGTTCACGGCCGTGGCCTGCATGGCCAATACCCAGCCGGTCAACGACAACCGCTCCGTCACCGAGCACATCCTCCTCGAAGCCCGGCGTTCCAACTACGCCCGGGTGTACCCGATCGGCGCCATCAGCAAGGATTTGAAGGGGGAGGAGCTGGCCGAGATCGGCGAGATGATCCGCGCCGGAGCCGTGGCCGTCTCGGACGACGGCAGGCCGGTGATGAACGCCGAGCTGATGCGCCGGGCCCTCCTCTACGCCCAACACTACGGCGTTCCCGTCATCCAGCACGCCGAGGACCTGAACCTGACCGGCCCTGGCGTGATGCACGAGGGGGAGTGGTCCACGCGCCTGGGCCTTCCGGGCATCCCCGGCTCGGCCGAGGACGTCATGGTGGCCCGGGACCTGATCCTCACCGAGGACACCGAGGGCCGCTACCACGTGGCCCACCTCTCCACGGCCCGCAGCCTGGACATGGTGCGCCGCGCCCGCGCCCAGGGCCTGCGTGTGACCTGCGAGGTCGCCCCCCACCACCTCATCCTCACCGACGAGGAGGTGGCGAAGAGCGGCTTTTCGACCAACACCAAGATGAAGCCGCCGCTGCGCTCGGAGCGCGACCGCGAGGCCCTGATCAACGGCCTCGCCGACGGCTTGGTCGACTGCATCGCGAGCGACCACGCCCCGCACCACCCGGACGAGAAGGATGTCCAGTTCCACCTCGCCCCCTTCGGTATCCTGGGGCTGGAGACGACCCTGAGCCTGGCCCTGGACCGGCTGGTCCACACCGGGATCATCACCCTCCCGCGTCTGATCGAGCTTCTCTCGACCGGCCCCGCTCGCGTGCTGAACCTCCCCGTCGGCACCCTGAAGCCGGGGAGCCCCGCGGACGTCACCCTTTTCCATCCGGACGAGGAGACGACCATCCGGGCGAGAGCCTTCCGCAGCAAGTCCCGCAACACCCCGTTCGACGGCTGGACGCTCCGCGGTCGGCCGGTCGCCACGATTGTGGCGGGCCGGCGGGTCGAGCTGCCGTAAAAGCTGAACCAAGCCGGACCTTTCAGGGACAAACCAAAGGGGGGCGACCGCAGAGCCCCTGCCGTCGCAGAGCCTCACCTCGATCTGGAGGGACCCCGAGGCTTGCCTGCCTTGGACGTCATGCTGGGACCCGCACCTCGTCAGAAGCGGTGGGGCCGGGACCGGAGGAGGCCACCTCCGGCCATACCATCGACCTGGGTCTAGGAGTTCAGCAATGAAAAAGTTCCCGGCACCGACCCTCGCGTTGTTCGCCGTTCTCCTCGTGAGCACCCTCGCGCTGCGGGGGCAGTCCGCCGTGGGGGATCCTTTCACCGTCGGCGTGCGGCAGATCGCCGCCGGCCTCACCGCGCCCGTGGCCCTCATCGAGCCCCCGGATGGCAGCCGCCGTCTGTTCATCGTCGACCAGATCGGGCTGATCCGGGTGCTCCTGCCCAACGGCCAGCTCCTGCCGGAACCCTTCCTCGATCTGCGCGACCGCATCGTGCCCCTGAGGCCCAATTTCGACGAACGGGGCCTGCTGGGGCTCGCCTTTCATCCGCGCTACGCCGACAACGGGCGCCTCTTCGTCTTCTACAGCGCCCCGCTGCGGGAGGGCGCGCCGGCCGGGTGGGACTGCACCAGTCACATCTCCGAGTTCCTGGTCTCGGCCGATCCGAACCGGGCCGACCCCGCCTCGGAGCGGGTCCTCCTGCAGGTGGACAAGCCGCAGTTCAACCACAACGCCGGGACGGTGGTGTTCGGCCCCGACGGCAACCTCTACATCTCCCTTGGCGACGGCGGCGGCGCCAATGACGTAGGTCTCGGGCACGTCGAGGACTGGTATCCCGACAACGCGGGCGGCAACGGACAGGACATCACCGACAACCTGCTCGGGAGCATTCTCCGCATCGACGTCGACGGCGGCGCGCCCTACGCCATCCCACCGGACAACCCCTTCGTGGGCACGGAGGGCCTCGACGAGATCTGGGCGTACGGCTTCCGCAATCCCTACCGGATCTCCTTCGACGGCAGCAATCTCTTCGCGGGCGACGCCGGGCAGGGCCTCTGGGAGGAGGTCTCCCTCGTCGTCAAGGGTGGCAACTACGGCTGGAACGTCAAGGAGGGGACCCACTGCTTCGACGCCGAGAACGCCGGCGTGTCGCCCGCCCAATGCCCGAGCGTTGCGCCGGGAGGCGTGCCGCTGCGCGACCCGGTGATCGAGTACGCGAATGCCAGAAACCCGATCGGCGGCCTCGGGCTCGTCGTCGTGGGCGGCCACGTCTACCGCGGCGGCGAGCTGCCCCAGCTCCGCGGGCGCTACGTCTTCGGCGACTGGAGCCGGTCCTTTGCGAGGCCCGACGGCACGCTGCTCGTGGCCACGCCGCGCAAGAACGGCCTCTGGCCCATCCAGGAGCTCCTGGTGCAGGGGAACCCGGGCGGCCGCCTGGGAGACTTCATCCTCGGCTTCGGCCGGGACCTCCGCGGCGAGGTCTACGTGCTCACCTCGGACAGCGTCGGCCCCGCCGGGAGCACCGGCAAGGTCTACCGGCTGGTCCGGCCGGGCGCGTGAGGCTGCCGGCCGCCTGCGGCAAGAGGGACGGGGGCCCGCCCTGTCCCTCTCGACCTCTGAAGCTACGGCGTTCCGCCGTCCCAGATCATCACCACGGCGCTGCCGCCGGGCTTGCCCCGCGAGGTCAGGATGAAGGTCGAGCTCGTCCCCGCGACGACGGCCGATCCGACGTCCAGGGTCCTCTCCTCGCCCGGCTGGAGCCCGGCCATCTCGAACCTCTCGCCGTTGACCTCGACCCTGAGGTTGCGGAGCCCGGGATCGCCGTTGAAGACGGTGACGAGGTGCTCCTCCGGAGGGATGTCACTGTAGACGTGGCTCTCCGGCCGTCCGGTGTCCCGCACCACCTCGGTGAGCACCGGATCGCACAGGGTCACGTGGCCGAGCGCGTCCTCGATCCGGAGTTGCAACCGGGAGCTCGCGCTCTGGTCGACCTTGGTCCCGACCACGAGGAGAGGAGCGGCATCGCCGCGGTTGAAAGGCGGAATCTCCACGGCGGTGTTGACCGCCTGCACCACGCTGATGATGTCCAGGCCGCTGCGGGGGTCCTGGACGAGCACGTAGAGCCGCGTCGGTGGGCCCTGTTCGATCCGCTGGATCTGGCAGACGGGCGGGTCGGCGTCGAGCCCCAACAGGAAATCGAACGCGCTCTCGCCGACCCCGGTCTGCTCGACCCGGATCTGGGTCGTCCAGAACCGGGTCGGATCGCCGCTCGTGGGAGTCCAGGTGAGCTTGCACGTCGCCGGATCGATCGTCAGACCGTCGGGATGCGGGCCTCCCCCCGCCTCGGCCTCGGTGGCGATGCGGCAGGTGTGGGGGTTGTGATCGGAAGAATTGATCGCGATCTCGAACGTGTCTCCGAGAACACCGGAGCGCCATTCCACCTTTGGATTGAGGATCTGGTTGGAGCAGATGGACGTGTTGCGGAGGTCGACCGGTACTTTCGCGTTCAGATTCCCGAAGCTCCGGTTGTTGAGGCCGAACGGTCCGAAGCTGCCGTCGATGCGGCAGCACGACTCGAGCCCGGCCTCCACCACGGTCGTGCCGGGAGCATAGGTGTGATCGATCTGCCCCCTGGCAATGTACCAGCCCTGCGGCTCGCCCGGGTGGATCTCGACCACGGTCAGGACCATCAAAGCGATCATTCCGTCTCCGAAGTCGAAGGTCTCGAACGTGGAGAATCCGAGGCTCGCATCGCCGTGGTAGACGACTTCGAGGTTGAACCGGATCGCAGACGGGCCGTGGGGGCACCACCAGACCATCGCGCCCCGGAGATCGGCGCCCCCGAGATGGCTCGCCCCAGCAGGGCGAGGCAGGACGAGGACGGTGAGGCAGGAGGCAAGGACCAGGAGACAGGCTCTGCGCAGAGAGGACATGATGGATCTCCTTTGAGATGCGGTCTGTTGCGCTCGGAGGGGGCTCTCCTTCCTGGGAGTTGGCGGGCGGGGGGCCACGGAGGCAGGGCTCCGCGCGATCAACCGGCCGGGACGTGGTCCCGGAGCGCGCGGCGAGAGCGCTCGGCATCGAACCCTCCTCTAACTTTTTATTTTATCCTACATTGCAGGGCGGGAGATCACGAGCCCAGATCGAGGCTCGCGCCGGTCTCGGCAAAGATCGTCCGCACCCGCTCCGCGACCTCGGCCCGGAGCTCCTGCACCTGGGCGCGGAGCGCTTCGGCCTCGGCGTGGCGCCCTTCTGATTCGAGGAGGGGGGCCAGAAGCGAAACCGCCCGCTCGGCGGCTGGAGCCTGCAGCCCCGAGCGGGCGATCTCGAAGGCGGCGCGCAGGATGTCCTCCGCTGCGGCCAGATCGGCGGCGCCTTCCGGGGTGCCCTGCCGCTGGCGCGCCAGCGCGAGCCGGTGCTCGCCTTTCAGACAGACGAGACGGGCTTCGACGAGGAATTCGCCCTCGCGGGCAGCGGTCAAACCTTTTTCGATCATCGCTTCGGCTTCTTCCAGTTTTCCGAGCCGCAGAAAGAGGGCGGCGATCTGGTGGCAGGCCCAGCCGCGCTCCAGCTTGCCGTTGATGCGCTGCCGGCGGTGGGCGCTTCCGGTGAGAAAATCGCGTAGGGCATTCGCGTCCCCTTGCTCCGCCAGGGCCCAGCTCCTCGCCCGGTCCGCCAGGGACTCCTCGCCCGGGATGCCCAGCTCCACCGCCTGGCGCTTCATCCGTTCGGCGGTCGAGAGGACCGCCGGCAGGTCGTGCCGCCGGATGTGGAAGGTGAGCGAGGCCCCCAGAGCCATGGCCATCCCGAACGGATCGACGTGCTTTTCCGCCAGCTCCACCGCGAGCTCGTGCCGGGCCAGCGCCTCCCGCTCCAGCCCCAAGTGGACGAGCGCCCAGGCCGAGTAGTAGGCCGCCCCGATCCGCGGGGGCAGCCCGTAGTCCGTGAGGACCTCGTCCGCTCCCATCGGCGGGAACGCGAGCACCGTCTCCGCGTGGTGCAGGCACTCCGGCAACCGGCCGAGATAGTAGAGGGAGTGGCTCACGGCGCCGTGCGCCGACAGCAGCCCGCGGCCGGACGTCCGGGCCCCGGCGAGCCATTCCTGAGACAGCTCCAGCGCCTGCTGGAAATCCCCCTCGAACAGTCTCGAAACCCAGAGCATGTACAGGATCTGGGAGATCTCGCGGCGGTCTCCCAGCCGGCGGCCCAGCTCGCGCGCCCGGTCGTACACCCCCTGGACCTCGGGCGAGGTGTAGCCCCGGCTGGCCTGGAGCGTCCGGCAGAGCAGCACGAGGAGAGGCAGCTCGGCCTCGTCCCGTTCGAGATCTTCGGGGAGGGTCCGGACCAGGGCCAGGGCGGACTCGAGGTGGGTGCGAGCTTCCTCGTAGGCGCCGAGCCGCAGCGTGTGCTCGCCGGCCGCGAGGAGGCGCGGCACGGCGCGGCGGACCAGGGCCGGCTCCGGGCTCCGCGGGCTCACGGCCCGGCTCCAGTGATGGGCCAGGAGGCCCGCTTCGGAGGACTCCGCCTCGAGAGCCTGCGCGATCTTCAGGTGGAGCTCCTGGCGGTCCCGGCTGAGGAGCGAGGCGTAGGCGGCGTCCTGGATCAGCGCGTGCTTGAAGGAGTAGCGGGCGCGGGACCCCATCCCCCGGCGGTGGACGAGCTCGGCCTGGATCAGCTCGTCGAGACCCTGCTGAAGGGCCGCCGCGTCCAGGGGGGCGATGGTCTCCAGCAGGTCCAGGGAAAAGGTCCTGCCGATCACGGAGGCGATCTGGGCGACCTCCTTCGCCGGGCCCGGGCGGTCGAGCCGGGCCGTCAGGGAGCCGCTCAGGGTCGCGGGGATCTCCGACAGCTCGCCGGGCCGGCCGGTCTCCAGGAGGGCCTTGGTCAGCTCCTCCACGAACAGGGGGATGCCGTCCGTCTTGACCAGGATCTGCTGCCGCAGGCCGGGCGGCAGCGGCTCTCCCTCGGTGAGACAGTCGATCAGGGCCGTCGTCTGCGTCTCCGTCAGCCGGCTCAGGCTGAGCTGCGTGATGTGGGCCCGGTGCCCCCAGGGTGCCTGGAACTCCGGCCGGAAGGTCGCGACGAGCATCATGGACGACGCGGGGATCTCGTCCAGGAGGAGGCCCAGGAGATCGAGCGTCGAGGGATCGGCCCAGTGCAGGTCCTCGACCACCAGGGCCAGAGGGCTGCGCTCCGCCATCCCGACGAAGAGCGCCACCAGGGCTTCGAACAGCTTCTTCCGCTCGTACGTGGGATGCGCGCCCGGCGAGGGGAAGCGGCTCTCGAACGGCAGGCCCAGGAGGGGAGCCAGCAAGGGGACGACCTCCGCCGGGGCCGCGCCCTGCGCTTCGAGGAAGTCCTCCAGCCGGCGCAGCTTCCGCTCCGGAATTGTGGTCTCCGCGTCGAAGAGCATTCGCTCCAGCAGGTCGAGGACAGGAGCCAGGGGAGAGCCCTGGGCCGCCAGAGAGCCGTAGGCGACCCGCCACTCCGGGCTCTCGGCCGCGAGACGCTCCCGCAGGTCGTTCACCAGGCGCGACTTGCCGATCCCGGGCTCGCCGCTGATCATCACCGCCTGGCCGGTCCCCGAGCGCGCCAGGCGGTACCGCTCGTAGAGGAGCTCGAGCTCGCGCTCCCGGCCGACCAGCGGCGTGAGCGGAC
>DASQEB010000009.1:0-12884 GCA_035633875.1 Thermoanaerobaculia bacterium | reverse complement strand
AACCGGATCACCTGCTCGATGTACCAGTGCATGAATTTCACCTTGGCGGTGATCTTGCCGCCCTGGGTGGCCGGCCAGCGCAGGTCCTCGCCCGTGGTCAGGGCCCAGGGGCCGGAGACGAGCTTCGCCACCCGCTTCTGGAACGCGCGGGTATCGAGGCGGCCGTCCCCTTTCCGCAGAAGCTCGCGCAGCTCCAGGGCCTCGAGACCGGTGAGCGTCATGCCCACCCCGTAGACCGGGTTGAAGGCGCAGACCGAATCCCCCAGGGCGGCGAATCCCGCCGGCAGCCGGGCCCTGTCGTAGCGCCGCAGCCGGTTCTCCGTGCGGCGGTAGCCCCAGATCCGGGAGAGCGGCCTGGCGTGCTCGATGGCCCGATACAGCTCCGGCGAGGAGAGGCTCCGGGCAAACTTGAGGAAGCCCTCCTCGTCCGTGGGCGGATAGTCGTGCATCACTCCAGCGACCGTCACCAGCCAGCGGTTCCCTTCGATCGGCTGGATGATTCCGGCCCGCGGCTGGTACGGCGGCCGGTTCATCACGAAGAGGACCTTCCAATCCTTCTTGAAGTCCTCGACCGGCTCGTAGATCCGGGTCGCGTACCCCCAGAAGGCGTCCACCACGGTCTCCTCCGGCTTCGGGAAACCGGCGGCCTCCAGCCACTCCGGCGCCCTGGAGCCCCGGCCGCTGGTGTCCACCACCAGCTCAGCCGCAACCTCCCGGGTCTCCACGGGGGCATTCGGGTCCCGGTGGCGGGGCCGGATGCGCACCCCCTCCACCCGCTGGCGGTCCTCGTCGAGCATCAGGCCGGCCACATCGAACCCTTCGAGGATCCCGATCTTGCCGTCCTTCAACAGGTGGCGGCGGATCGTCGCCTCCAGGAGGGGCCGGGTGAACGTACAGAACTCGAGGCCCATCTCCACCCGGGGCGACCACCCCGAGCGGTAGAGGATCCGGAAGTCCTTCCCCTGGTCGAGCAGATGGCTGCCCGCCTCCAGCAGGTCGGCCGTGACCCCCGGGAAGAGCTCCTCGACCACCATGAGGCCGCGCTTGAAAAAGAAATGGAGATGCCGGGCGTGCGGCACCCCGGGACGGTTTTCGCCCGCGTCCGGCAGGCGATCCCGCTCGACGATGGTGACCCGATCGAAGCGGTCGGCGAGGGCCCGGGCGGCGAGCATGCCGCCGATGCTGCCGCCGACCACGACTGCGTGACGACCGAAGCCTGGTCCCCCGTCCTTCCGCGTCTGCTCCGAGCTACGGTCCTGCATGCATACCCCCTTGGGCAAGAGCGATTGCTTCTACTTCTTTGAATACTTCTCTCTGCAGGAGGGATGCCAGGCACCCGGACCCCCTTGCGGCGCTCCGAGAGGCCTTGTAAAGATTTCCGTTTCGGCGTGGAGCGGGGTGGCGATATCCTGCGGCGGGAGGTGACACTATGCGTCTTCACGTCCTCGGCAGCTCCGGCGGTTACCCGGCCCCTGGCAACCCGAACAGCGGCTTCCTCCTGGAGCATGGCGACACCCGTCTCTGGCTGGACGCCGGCACCGGCACCTTCGCCGCTCTTCAGGGTCGGATGGACTTCACCAGGGTGGACGCGCTCGTCCTGAGCCACGTCCACGCCGACCACTGCGCCGACGTCTTCCCCTTGTACGTGGCCATCCGGTACGGAGTTGCGAGCGGTTTCCGCCTCCCCCTCTACTGCCCGCCGGGAACGCGGGAGACGCTGGCGCCGCTGCTCCTCGAAGGAGGCTGGGAACAGCTCGGGGAAGCCTTCGATTTCAACCAGATCGACGAGGGAGACACGGTCGAAATCGGCGGCGTCCGCCTCACCTTCCTGCGCACCGACCACCCCGCCCACACCCTGGCGATGCGGGCCGAGACCGGGGCGGGCGTCCTCACCTATTCGGCGGACACCGGCCCCGGGGTGGATCTCGCGGGCTTCGCCCGGGGGAGCGATCTCCTCCTCTGCGAGGCCACCTACCAGGAGGGGCGAGCGGGGGCGCCGGTCCACCTGAGCGCGTCCCAGGCCGGGGAGACCGCCCGCAACGCGGGCGTCCGGGAACTCGCGCTGACCCACGTCTGGCCCACCTTCGACCCGGAGGTGTCCCTCCAGGAGGCGCGGGACACGGCCGGGGATCTGCCCGTGCGGTGGGCGAAACCAGGGGAGATGTTCGAGATCGGGAAGGGGAACCGCAACGGGCGTTGAAAGGACTCCCTGCTCCGTCCTGCCCGTTTGTAGAAAGGACTCTACTTCAGAAGGAGCAGGAAGCCTCGACAAACCGGTGTCACGGCCTGTCAGGATGTGTCAGCGAGGCGTCAGACGCGGTGGACAGCGTCCACCGCGGGGGTCGGGATCGTCCCCTGCTGGTGCTTGGGTGCGTCCGGACGGTTGGAGCGGGACAACCGGAGCGGGGTCTTCCCGCGTTCACCCTGTTTCCCGGCTGCGGAGGTCCGGAGGGGCCGCTCCGGAATCCTTCAGGAACATTCCACAAAAAATTTCACGACTGCTGAAAAAATTTGGCAGCCCCCTCCCGCTGCTCTGGCAGCGCTCCTGCATCGGGGAGAGGTGGCCGTATTTCGGCCACCTGGAATTCAACGAGCAGGATGGAGGGCCCCCCGATGACGGACACCACCACGGACACCACCGTAACCAAGATCGACTCCCGGCATTCGCCCCGCGGCGCCATGGGGCAGCGGTATCTCGCCTCGGGCGTCCATGTCGCGATGCGCCTCTGGGACGAGGAGCCGACGCAGCAGGAGAAGCCGGAGAGCCGGCGTGAGTACGAGACGGTCGGCTACGTCCTCGAGGGGCGGGCCGAGCTGCACCTCGAGGGGCAGATGGTCCTTCTCAATCCTGGCGATTCCTGGGTGGTACCCTCCGGGGCCGTCCATCGATATCGCATCCTGGGGCATTTCAAGGCCGTCGAGGCGACCTCGCCGCCCGCCCACGCCCACGGACGGGACGAGTAGGGCCTTACCCTGGCCCTACAGCTTCATCACCATCTTGACCATGTCGTGCTGGCTGCCGTCGGGGTCGGTCCCGTAGCCCGGGACCGGGTAGCTCTCGAAGCCGAGCTCCTTCAGGGTCTTCACCGCGTCGGCCTCGAAGTCGGCGATCAGCATGGCTGTGAGGTGGCGCAAGCCGTTCGCGCGCGCCGTGCTGATGAAGTTGTTGACCAGCAGCGTGCCCAGGCCGAGCCCCCGGTACTCGGGGTCGATCAGCCACTTGACGCGGCCGACCAGGCGGAGCGGTCCCCCCTCCCGGCGGTGGAGGGTGGCATCGGCCACGACCTTCTTGCCGTCCCAGGCCAGAAGCGGCAGCACCTTGCCGTAGTCCAGCTCGCGGCCCCAGCTCTCCACCAGGGACCGGTTGTCGATGCGGTCCCAGGCGAAACGCCGGACCTCCTGCGGCAGGCGCATGAAGAAGGCATAGAGAGGGTCGACATCATTCTCGGTGAAAGGACGGACGAGCAGGCGCCGCCCGTCCCGAAGCACAGCCTCCTGTGGATATCGAATCGGCATCTCCTCTCCTCCAGAGCAGCATTTGAGCGTGTCAGCCTAGCATATCCATCCGCGGCGGCTCCTTCGCGCCATGCCGTCAACAGAGAGAGGGATGGCGATATGGCATACGCCTTGCTCTACATACAGGAAGGCGCCTGAGCGTCGGACCTCCCGAGGCTCGAGGGCTGCGAAAGAAGGAGAGTTGCGGTGATCAGCAAGCGTGAGGAATCGACGGACTCGGCTCTCTGCGTGGGTGTGGCTGCGGCCCTGGTCTGGGGAATCGCGCTGAGCTTCTATGCGCTCAACCTCCACCCTGGGGAGATCTCCTGGATCCAGTGGGGCACCCAGCTCCTGGGCGGCATCGTCGCCTGCCTCCTGGTCCCGCTCGCCTGGGTCCGCGGAGCGATCTGGGTGTCGGCCCGGCTGGCGGCCGAGGCGCGGACCCGGGAGACGGCGGTCGAGCAGGGGTAGCCCTTCAGAACGTATAGCTCAACCGGGTGTAGACGAACCTCCCGTTCATCCCGAACGGTGAATGGCTCGGGTAGGTGAAGATCCCGAGGTTCGAATTCTCGGGCAGGTTGCGGTCCGGGAAAGCATCGAAAAGGTTCTGGGACCCGACGGCCAGCGTGAACGAAGAGAACTTGTAGCCGAGCTCGAGGTCGGCCACCCACTCGGGCTCGAAGGTCTGCGGCACCACCTGGCGGTCGACCAGGCAGTACTCGCCGTAGCGGCTCCCCCGCAGGTTGCCGAACGCCCTGTTCCGGCTCCAGTCGGCCGTCAGCCGGAGGTTGTCCTCGGGTTGGCCGCACTCGACCCGGCGCCGCTCGATGGCGTCGAAGAGCACCTCCTCCAGCCCGGCGAGCTGGGGCGGCGTGGTCACGGCGCCGACGATTTCGTTCTCCGTCGCGTTGTAGCCTGCCGAGAGCTTGAGGGTGCCGGCGCTCGTCATCCGGAGGGTGTAGGCCATGCTCAGGTCGTAGCCCTCGGTCTTCGTGTCGATGGCATTGGTGAAGAAGCGTGCTCCGGTGACGTTGAACGGGGCGAGGAGCGCCGCCACGCGCGGGCCGGTGAAGTTGCCCGAGAGCACGATCCGATCGTCGATGTCGATGCGGTAGACATCGGCCCCGATTTCGAAGGAAGGTGTCGGGCTCCAGACGATGCCGGCGCTGCGGTGCTCCGACTCTTCGGGCTGCAGGTCGCGGGCTCCGAGCGCGCGGGCGACCGGGCTGCCGACGGGGAAGGTGCCCACCTCGAAGGGGACGAGCACGCCGCCGACCGCCAGGAAGTTCGTGCTGACGGTCGAGAAGAAGATCTGGCCGAGCGACGGCGCCCGGAACCCGGTGCTGACCGCGCCGCGCAGCACGACCGACTCGACCGGCTGGAACCGGGCGGTCAGCTTGTAGTCGCTGGTGTTGCCGAAATCGTCGTAGTCCTCGAAGCGCCCCGCTGCTCCGAGCCGGAGCTTCTCGAGCACGTCGCCTTCCAGGTCGACGTAGAGGGCGTAGCTGGTCCGCGACGCGTCCACCTCGTTGGCGGGCCGGAAGCCCGGGAAGACCTGCGCTCCCGGCGCCGCTTGGCCGCCGAACTGGTTGGGGAAGCCCCCGTCGATGTAGGAGGCGGGCTCGCCGGCGGTGATCTCGTATCCCTCGCGCCGGAGCTCGAGGCCGAACGCGACGTTGAGCGGCCCGGCCAGTCCCACGGCGACCTCGCGGCTCACGTCCAGGTTGCCCACCAACTGGTCGAGCCCCAGCGCGCCGGCGTCGAAGCTCGTCTGGTTGGGGGGGATGGTGGGCCCGAGCGAGACGTTGAGGCTGTCGGAGACGTTGAACTGGAACTCGTTGTCGCCGTACGCGGCGCTCAGGTCCCAGAACCACCCGCCGCGCTCGCCGCGTACGCCGGTGGCCAACGACAGGTCCGTCACCTCGGGCTCGATGAGCGGCAGGAAGCCGTCGGGATAGATCGACGGATGGTTGCGGTCTTCGAGCGCGCGGCGGAAGAAGCCGCCGTGCGAGCCCTCGCGCCGGCTCGCGCCGCCGAAGGCGTAGAACGTCGAGCTTCCGGCGGCGTTCAACGGCACCAGGGCGTTGAAGAAGCCCATGGCGTCCGTGGCCTCGGAGTCCCCCCAGTGATGGTTGGGCTGGCTCACCGGGTTGACCGCCCCCTGCGGCCGGGGATCCGGGCCGGCGCGGTTGGTGTCGCCGCGGTCGCGGTATTCGGCGGTGGCGAAGAGCCAGCCGCTGCCCAGGGCCCAGCCGTGGTGGACGCTGGTGTCGATCAGCTCGCCATCGGAATGGGTCGTCGAGCCGGCCTTGAGGTTGAGCGTGGTGGGCGACGCGCCCGACTTCAAGACGATGTTGATCACGCCGGCGATGGCGTCCGAGCCGTACTGGGCGGCGGCGCCGTCGCGCAGGACCTCGATGCTCTCGATGGCCGAGGCGGGGATGGCATTGAGGTCCACACCCGTCGAGCCGCGGCCGATGCTGCCGTTGACGTGCACCAGGGCGCTGGTGTGCCGCCGCTTGCCGTTGACCAGCACCAGGACCTGGTCCGAGCCCAGGCCGCGCAGGGTGGCCGGCCGCACGGTGTCGGTGCCGTCGGTGATCGTCGGGCGCGGGAAGTTGAACGAGGGCGCCAGCGCCTGGATGATCTGCATGGTCTCGCTCGCGCCCGTCGTCTCGATCTCGGCGGACGTGAACACGTCGACCGGCACCGCTTCCTCGGCCGCGGCGCCTGCGGCACGCGAGCCCACGGTGATGCTCTCGAAGAAGGCGGTCTCCAGGCTGAAGTCCTGGGTCACGGCGCCCGGTGCGAGCGTCACCTGGACGCTGCCCTCCTTGAGATCCGCGAAGCGGACCCGCACCTCGACCGTCCGGCCCTGCGCGCTGGCGGGAACGGTGAGGGTATAGCGGCCCTCCGCGTCGGTCACCGCCTCGAGAGCGAGCTCCGGGATCGACACGGTCGCTCCGGGCAACGGCTGCCCGTCGGCGGCGCTCAGGACCTGACCGCTGATCACCGTGGGCTCCTGCCCCGCCGCCGGCGAGACCGCCAGCCCCAGCAACACCGCGCTCAACGCCAGAACCAGCTCACGAAGCCTCATGATGTTGCCCCTTTCGAGACCCGTTGCCCCGCGCATCGTCTCTTTTCCAAGTTCGATTTTCAACGACGGTGGAATCTTAGCACGCCGCCCGGATTCGGGCTCACGAGGGCCAGCAGGATGAGCGCTTCCCCCACCGGTCGGGGAAGGGGTTCTTCACGACTCTTGATGTATCCAACGGTCAGTCAAAGAGGGCTCCCGGCCTTTCCTCCGGGATCACGACTCGGTTCCTGAGGAGACTACCGATCACAGGGCCCGGATTAGCGGTGTCTTCCAGGGCGACAGGCCTGACCAGTTCATAGACAGTGCCCGGAGGGGGAGGAAACGCTCCAACATGGTTACTGCGCATGACCACCGGGTTGACCGATCGAAACACCTGTCCCGGCAAAGCCTCGAAGGTGTAGAAAACATGGAAGCGCAGCTCTTGGATCGCCGGGAACTCTGTGCCCGCTCGCTTCTCCCAGATCGCGCTCTTCACGGGTCGAGTTGCATCGAGCCAGAAGCGCGTTTCACCAATCCCTTCCGCGAAGCCCTGCCCTCCGATTGTCAGCACTGTGAGGGGCACCGTCTTGAGGCCGGCTTTCGATCGGAAGTGTGGCTTTGCCTCAACCATGATCCTGATGGGCTTGCCGACAGAGACTTCCTGGAACGTACCCAGACCATTGATGTTGAACGGATGCATTGGATCATCCTCAGCATGTTCAGATTCCGGCCCACATTGTGCTTGCACGCCGGGCTCCGGCAGCGTGGCCTCTTTCGGACTGGCGGCCTGGGAAGAAGTCACCAGGAAGGCTCCCACTGCGATTAAAGAGAGGACAACAACGAGGGCAAAGGGTCTTTGTTTCATCTGGATCTCCTTTCTTCGCTCAGTGAAGGAATTCTCTCCCGGCGCTCTGAGGAGGGACTCCTCAACCGGTGGAGCTACTGGAAGAGGATCCAGCATGGCTAATATACGAATAGGCGAAGAAAGTCAAGAAGTACCCTTCGAGAGCAGGCCAAGTCAAGCTCCCTCCCACGGATTGGTTCGCCTCGCCGAGCTCTCTCGTCCGCGGGGAGGCGAGCGCTGCGCGGGAGGGGCCAGGGCCTACCGCACCACCCGCAGCGTCACGTTGTAGTCGCTCCAGGCCCGATTGTTCTCCTGGAAGACGTCCTTCGCGTCCTTCAGCACGAAGGCGAGAAAGTACGTCCCGGGCGGCGTGCTCGCGGGGACGGTCAGCCTTCCGGGCGTCACGGTCAGGATGCCTCCGCGCTGGATCGTTCCGGACGCCCGGAGCCGCTTGACCAGAATGGCCCCCGCGAGGCTGAACCGGCTGGGTGTCAGGTACACCTCCACCGTGGGCTTCGCCAGGGCCACCGTCCCGGTGTTCTCGATCTTGATGCGCGAGAGGTTGAACTTCGCTCCGGGCCGGACCGACGAGGGGGAGGGGACGGCCGGGACGTAGTCCGCGATGGGAGAGCCCGTGCCCCGGGTCGTGTAGGAGCTGATGGCTCCGTCCCGGAGAGAGGTCCCGCCGAAGGCGTCCCGCGCCGCGGCGGTGTCGTCCGCGAACAGGGTGGCGAGCTGGTACTGGGGGAGCTTCAGGTTCAGGACCGAGTCCCAGGAGACCTCCTTGAAGTCGAAAGGCCTTCCCGGGACCTCGAAGGGATTCCGCAGGCCCCAGGTGTAGCCCAGGGCCGCCAGCACGGCATCCTGGAAGAGGCGGGGCGCACCGGGGCGGGTCGCCTCCCCGGCGTCCAGGGTCCAGCGCTGGGCTGGATTCAACGCGATGTCCGCTTCGACGATCCGCCCGTCCAGGCTCCGGCTGGTGATGAGGCTGAGCGCCCCGGTTCCCCAGGTCCGGCCGAGCTGGGCGGCCATCTGGGCATCGTTCGGGAACCCGGCGAAGTCGAACACGCCGTTGCCGAACCTCCACTCCGCCGTCGTCGCGGGGAGCTGGAAGAGATTCCCGGCATAGATGTTCCAGGTCGCCAACTGCCGTTCGACGGCGGGGAAGAAGGGGGAGTCGGCCGGCAACGCCACGTTGAACGCGATCGGGGGAGAGGCGAGCAGGCTTCCCAGCGTGTACTTTTCCCGCTCCACCTGCGGGCAAGCCGCCGGCCCGAGCCCGGGAGCGTCGGACGCTTCGAGGGCCGGAACCGGCCTCCCCTCCACCCAGGCCACCAGGGCGCGCGCGGCCTCCACGATCCCGGAGAAGGCGAGCCGGTCGTCCTCCCGGAACGCCCCCTGCCAGGCGCCGGTCACAGGCGTCAGCGTGGGCCGCTCCAGATCCCCCAGGAAAAGCAGGTAGCGCGCCCCGACCTCCAGGGGGAAGCTCACGCTCGTCTCCTGCGTCTCCCCGCCTACCGTCCCGCCGGGGATCGAGATCGTCACCCGCTCCGACGCTTCCCCCCGGAGCCGCTCCTCGATCCTCAGGGAGTAGTCCGTCACGATGAGCGACCGCTCCCAGCGGCTTTGCACCTCCTCGACCACGGCCACGACCACGTGAGGCGAGGCCGCGGCCAGCTCCGGGGCGGACAGGGGGGCGACCGTAGCCGCGGATGGGGGAGGAACGGAGAGGATCAGAGCGAGGGACACAGGGATCCAGCAGCGACGAGTCATGACTCCTCCTTGAGGTGCTCCCCTTATTCTCGCATGTCAGGGCGCCACCTGGAGCCGAAAGGCACCTCCAGGCCTCAATCGGGAGACCCGGCCTTGGCCCGCCACTGCCGGGCCGGGTCCTGGGTCCGCTCCATCCAGGCCCGCAGCCGTGCTTCGAGATCGCGCCGGACCTCCCGGGCCTCGGGCCGGTCGTAGAGGTTGGTCTCCTCGGCGGGATCGGCGGACAGGTCGTAGAGCTCGCCGGGCTTCGCGGGGTCCTTCCAGAGGATCAGCTTGTGACGGGGCGTGCGCACCAGGCGGAAGGCGCCGAAGCGCGTGTTGTTCTCATCCGCCCATTCCGAGAAGGCATCGTCCAGGCCCTTCTTCGGATCGCGGAGCGCCCCGAGGAGGTCGCGGCCGTGCCAGGTGGCGGGGGGCCGGATTCCGGCCAGCTCCACCAGGGTCGCCGGGACGTCCAGGCTCGACGCCGCCAGGTCGGACGTCCCGGCGAGGTCCTTCCGGCCGGAGGACCAGAGGATCAGGGGGACGCGGATCGACCCCTCGTACGGGACCACCTTGCCGGGCTCGCCCAGGGTCTTCCCGATCCCCCGCTGGCCCATCATGAAGCCGTTGTCTCCCAGAAAGACCAGCACCGTGGACTCCGCCAGGCCGGTCTCCGTGAGCGCCGCCACGATGCGGCCCACCTGCCGGTCCAAATCGCTCACCGCCTCGTAATAGTGGCGCCAGTCGTTGGTCTGGATGTCTCTGGGAAAGCCCGGCGGCAGGAGCTCGGCGTTCGATTTGCCGGCGTAGAGCTTCTCGGATTCCGGCGAGTTCGGCTCCAGGGGCACGTGGGGGGCCGTGAAGGCCAGCCAGAGGAGGAACGGCCTCTCCCGAGCGGCGGGGCTGCGCAGGAAACGCAGGGCGTCGTCGGCGAAGATCTGCTGCGCAGAGCCCTTCACCGCGGCCAGCTCGCGGCTGTTGCCGCGGGCGAGCTGGGGGTCCCGATACTCGGCGCCGCCGCCGGGAAGCCAGGTCCTCACCTCGGAGAAGCCGCTGCGCCAGGGATCGGCCGCGAGGTGCCATTTGCCCACGAGCACCGTGCGGTACCCCGCTTCCCGCAGCAGCCCGGGCACGGTGGGGAGATTCAGGAAGGCGTCCGGCCTCGCGGCGTCCGGCCGCTGATTCTGATGGCTCCAGACCCCGTGCTGGTGAGCGGTCAATCCGGTGAGCAGGGTCGCCCGGACCGGCAGGCACTGGGAGACGTGGGTCGTGGCCTGGCGGAAGTAGATCCCCTGCGCCGCCAGCCGGTCCAGCGCGGGCGTGTGGATCGCGGGATTGCCGGCCGCGCCCAGGGCGTCCCACCGGTGGTCGTCCGAGGTGATGAAGACGATGTTGGGCTTGGGGCCCGAGGCCGTCTGAGCGGCCAGAGGCGACAGGGCGAGGCCCAAGGCGAAACAAACTGGAACTGTTCGGCGCATCGCTTTCCTCCCGGCAGGTATACGGTTCCTGCACGGGGGGCGTCTCTGCTTGCCCGAACGTGCCGCTGGACCATCTGGTCATGGGTGCGGCTGCGCTTGTCAATGAAGCGGTCACAGAAGTAGACCGGCGTCGGACACGATTTCCGCCTTCTGGTAGGAAAGCAGGTTCTTGTAGCCGCCATGCGTCGGGATGAAGCCCTTGCTCATGGTTCGTTCCGAGAGGTCCGTCCTTGACGTCCTGGTTGTCCTCGAGGTCCTGGGGTCCTTGGACGGAGGCTAGTTCATACCAGGCCGAGACGCGCCACCTGCGATAAGAGCTCGGCACGTCCCACCTCTGGTGTAGAGGAAGCGGCGGCCGGCTGCCAAGCTCGGGCCCCCGGCATGGATTCTGAGCTCACTGTCCATTGGAAAGGAGAGACGACAATGAAGGCAAGTGCAGGCGTCCTGGCGAAGATCCTGGGGGTTGCTGTTCCAGCCGCATTTCTTGCGGCGTGCGCTACATCCGATCCGGCGACCAAGGCGGCAGCTATCCCTCCCCCATGTTCGCCTTGTGGAGACGGAGAAACCTGTAGTAACTATCCGTTCCGACCTACGGACTGCTGGACGACAAAGCACGGCCCTGCGAAGGCAGACGTCATGGAGGGGCCGACGAATTTGCTGTATTGCAAGGAAGGCGCCTACGCCCTCTGCTTCTTCTCCGGCCCGCCGACCCCGACGGGCAAGAATCCCGACAACCCGCCGCTGCCTTGCGTGCTGAAAGGTGACATCGCGAGCTGTACGTGCCAGGTGTACACCGCGGGACCCTCTTTCGTCGACATCAACGCGATCCTGAACCTCGGCGCTTACCAGCAGACGGTGCAGCTCTGCGGCCCGGACGGCTCGGGGTGCGCGAACCTTTCCACTTGCGGCAAGGACGGCACCAAATCGGGATGCGACCAGCTCCCGCAGGCGCCGGTGTGCCAGTACGTCCAGAATCAGAACCCGAACGACCCGACCGTCTCGCTGATGCCGAACGCCGACCTCATTTCGACCTTCAGCATGACCGCCATGGCCGCGGACTATCAGATCGGCACCACCCCCTGCGAGGGACGCTACGCGGGGTGCATGACCGCACCCTGTTTTTTCCCGGAGGGCGCGAAGCAGCCGCCCTCCGATGGCGATCCGATTCAGTGTGAGTGCCCGACCTTCACTGGCAAATACCAAGTCGGCCAGTTCAGGCAGCAGTGCGACATTCCGACCAGCGGCGGAAAGAGCTACGTCTGGTCAGCCGCCAACAACGTCTCGGGCGGCAGCCTGGAATAAAGACCCGGTCGATGCGGCTGGCAGGAAATGCTCCCGTGCCCTTTGGATGCGCTTCCCCTGGAAGCGCATCCGCGGTTTTGAGGAGCCTGTCCCGAGTCAATCTCGGTCAAACGGATCGCAATCTGTTTTCTCGACCTCTCTGGAGTTGTCTTTGCGATCCCGTTCGATCAGGAGATGGTAGGGATCGATTCCCGCGCGGGCGGGCTTGCGCGGCACGGTGACGGTGATCGACTGACCGCCGGAGCGGAGCCGGTGCTTCTCGAGATGGAGCGGCTCGCCGAGTCTCTCTCCCTCGGCGGGGGCGAAGACGCCGATCTCCACCCAGTCGTCCATCGGCACCTCGATCTCGGCGCCGACGCTGTCGACCGCGACCTTCCGCGCCACGACGCCGAGCGTGATGCGCCATTCGCCCGTAGCGGTCGGCTCGGCGCGGGCCTGCTTCGCCCGCAGGTCCCAGAGCGTGACCTTCTCGAAGAAGTCCGCGAGCAGGTCCTGCAGCGCGTCGGGCGTGACGGCCTGGAGCTCCCGGTAGAGGTCGCGGGAGGTCGGATAGGGCGGCTCGCCGGAGCGGTGCTTCTCCAGGAAGCGGCGGAGCGGCGTTCACCCGCTCCTCGCCGAGGTATTCGCGGAGCGCGTGCTCGACCTTCAAGGTGATCACCGCGAGAGGCGCCTCCTCCACCGCAACACATCCTCCGCGCCTCGGAGCCCCCTTGACAACAGAATCACGGTCGGTGCAGTATACGCCCCATCAGGTCGGTCTGCAAGGTAAATTCATCCGGATTTCCCCCCTCAGTAGCGTTTGGACCTTCGCAGAACCCCCTGGATGGGAACCAGGAGGGGAGTGAAGGGGATGATCCGCGGGATTTCCGGCGTCAATGATGGCGCCGGGTGGCCGGCCCCCCAGGGAGGGGGCCGTTTTGGAGGAGAAAGACCA
>DASQEB010000008.1:0-9072 GCA_035633875.1 Thermoanaerobaculia bacterium | reverse complement strand
TGGCCAGGTCGCGGGTGAAGGCCACCGCCGCCGCCACCGTCTGTGCCCGTTCCAGGGCACCGCGGTAGGCCTCCTCCTCCCCCTCCGGGGGCAGGACGGCGACATCTTCGAGACGGTTCGTCCTGTCCGCCTCGCTCTGATAGCGGTCGTAGCGGTAGACCGAGAGGGCCAGCCCGCGCAGCACCCGCTCCGCCGCCGATCGACAAGTCTCGGCGTGCCCGGGCACGAGCACGGCGAGGCGCCGCGCGCCGGCGATCCGGGCCTCCTCGGCGATCCGGGAGAACCAGCGCTCCAGCTTGACGGACGAGAAGTCCTTCCGCGCTCCGAGTCCGGAGAGGGTGACCACCGGACCGTCCGGGCCGGCGTCCGTCTGGGCGATCTGCTCGTCCTTTCCCTTCCAGCCGCCCCTCCCTTTCAGGCGGACCAGGGCGTGCCGGACCTTCTCCTCCATTCCGGCGGCCTCGGGCTCCTCCCCTTCGAAACAGCCGGCCACCACGAGGTCGGCTTCCGGGCGTTCTCTCGCGGCGACACGAACCGATGCAATCTCCGTCATGCGAAATCTCCTCGAATCACGGCGCGAGAGTTTAGCAGGCGCGCCCCCGACCGCCGCGGCCCGGAGGACGACCCTCCGGTGGGGGCCGGGAAGGCGCACATGGTGAGTCCCCAGGCCGGTATGGTATACGTATCCCTTCCGATCCAAAGCGAGACAGGGCCGCCTACGAGCCGACCATGAACCCCACGTCCGTCCTCCAATGGCTGCAGGGGCCGTTCAACTTCCTGCGCCCGGATCCCGAAGAGATCCGGATCCTCATGCCGGACCTTCAGAAATCCCTCCCCATGCCCAGGCCGGTGTATCTGATTGACGAGAGCGCGACGCCGCTCCAGGGATTTCCGATCCTTCTCTCCGAGGGGATGGAAGCCCTGCGCACCGCCCTGCGCCAGTATGTCGAGGCCGAGGAGGCGGTCCAGCTCGCCGCCCTGCGCCGGGAGGCCTACGACCGCAGGAGCCACGGACAGGCCTGGGACCGGTACATCGCCCTCACCTCCCGGGCCGTCGAGAACTCCACCATCTCCTCCTACGGCCGGCAGTTCCCGGCGGTCTTCTGGCTCCACCACTCCCTGGAGATCGCCCGCCTGCTCAAGGAGACCCCCAAGCGCATCCTCCGGCAGGATACCGAGATCGGCCGGCGCCACGGCGACGAGATCAAGTACCGCGTCCTCGACCGGCTCCTCGAGCGCGTGCTCTCCATCACCTACGATCTCGTCCAGAAGGTGGCCGGGGACACCGACGAGGCCGAGGAGGAGCTGTTCCCCCGCCTGCTCACCCGTATGCGGGACAACGTCCTCCTCTTCACCGAGGACCACATCAGCCCCGACCTCTCCGAGCTGTCCAGCTACTTCAACGGCTCCCTCCGGATCGACGGCCGCGACCTCCGCCGCCGGCTCGACGAGCTGGCCCGCTGGCACGCCGAGCAGCTCGAGACGGACCGCGAGCTGCACAGCATCGTCGTCCACCTCCTGGGGGCCAACCCCAAAGGTGACGCCCGGGACCTCCTGAACCGGGCGGGCTATACCTCCTACCTCGCCACCTTGAAGAGCTACAACCCGGCGCGCCTGCTGCCGTCCGTGCTGGTGCAGGTTTGGGAGAGCCTGCTCCTCAAGCTCAAAGAATTCGAGCTGGTCCACGCCCTGCGCCGGCGGCTGGTGCCCATTCAGATGCGCGACGGCCAGCTCGTCACCCCCTTCCGCGACTTGAACGCCACGCGGACCTTGAGCTCTGACGTGCGCCTCTCCCCCGCCACCCGGCCCATGAACTTCCTGGAGCCCTGGGTCGTCGACCCGCGGGTCGAGCGGTTCGGGATGATCTACGACATCAGCGACTTCTCGGCGACTCTCTCCGTCCTCCACCGGGCCGGCAACGCCAGCCAGGACGACGCCTTCCGGCTCATGTTCCGCTTCCAGCGCTGGATCAACCGGCTCGCCCTCTCCCACCGCATCAAGATGGAGAAGTACCTGGGCGACGGCGCCTTCTACTCGAGCCGGGAGGCCGCCAACCTCCTCCTCTGCTCGGTCCACATCCAGCGCTACTACGTCCGGCTGCTCGAAGAGGGATTTCCCTTCGACCGCGGGATGCGGATCGCCTTGAACTATGGCGCCTACCGGCTGATCCCCATGGGGAGCGGCCAGCCGGGCGAGCCCGAGCGCTATGAGTTCTTCGGCCCCGGCCTCGTCGAGCTGTCGCGCCTGACCACCGGCAAGGCGACCCAGGAGATCGACGAGGTCAAGACCATGCTCATGGCCCAGGGCTACCCCGAGGCGACCGTCCACCGCTTCTTCGCGCCGCTCGCCCAGAAGAACGTGGACGTGGTGGACAAGCGCGAGGAGTCCCGCCGGTTCTACACCTACATCAACCGCAACGGCACGCTCCACAACAACGGCCTGGTGGCCACCGGCCCCTACGTCGCCCAACTCGACCAGGAGCTCAAGCCGGGCCGCCTCTGCCGCGGCCGCGACGGCGAGCGTTCCTACGTCGTGCTGACCCTGGACGATGCGGGCGGCAAGCTCCCCGTGGGGGTGAGGAAGCTGGGGATCGCCCAGCTCAAGGGGCTCGAAAAGCTCGCGGT
Source organism: Thermoanaerobaculia bacterium (assembly GCA_035633875.1). Taxonomy (GTDB): domain Bacteria; phylum Acidobacteriota; class Thermoanaerobaculia; order Multivoradales; family UBA5704; genus DATARR01. Next base: position 6,448 of record DASQEB010000008.1, on the reverse strand, counting down.
GTATGAGATCGTCGACGGGGAGTCGCTCGACCCGGCCTCGTTGACCGAGATCCCGGGCGAGCGGCTCGTCACCGCCGTCGAGCGGGAGTCCGCGGACGCCGTCCTCGGGCGCACCTGAGATCGAATCCGAACGGAGGAGCTGGATGGACGAGGCACTCTGGCAGAGCGACCTGCCCGGCCTTCCCCCCCCGCGGCGGGGCAAGGTGCGGGACGTCTATGACCTGGGAGACGCCCTGCTGATCGTCGCGACCGACCGCCTCTCGGCCTACGACCACATCCTGCGGCCCGGCATCCCGGGCAAGGGCAAGATCCTCAACCAGCTCTCCAACGTCTGGTTCGGCCTTCTGGCAGACATCCTCCCCCACCACCTCCTGGCGACCGATCCGGCCGACTTCCCCGCGGCGCTCACCCCCTACCGGGACCTCCTCCGCGGCCGGGCCGTGCTGGCGAGAAAGGCCCGGGTCGTCCCCTTCGAGTGCGTGGCCCGCGGGTATCTCGCGGGGAGCGGCTACCGGGAGTACCTGAAGACGGGCTCCGTCTGCGGCATCCCGCTTCCCGCGGGCCTCGACCGCGCGAGCCGCCTCCCGCAGCCGATCTTCACCCCCGCCACCAAGGCCGAGCACGGGCACGACGAGAACGTGGACTTCGCCACCGTCGAGAGGGCCCTGGGTCCCGACCTCGCCACCCGCCTGCGCGACCTCACCCTCGCCCTCTACGAGCGCGGGGCCGCCCGCGCTGCCGAGCGGGACCTCCTCCTCGCCGACACCAAGTTCGAATTCGGCCACGCCCTGGACACGGGCGAGCTCACCCTGGTCGACGAAGTCCTCACCCCCGACTCCTCCCGCTACTGGGACGTGGCTTTCTGGATCCCCGGCACCGAGCCCGCCTCCTTCGACAAGCAGTACGTGAGGAACTGGCTCGACGAGACCGGCTGGGACAAGGAGTCCCCTCCCCCCGAGCTGCCGCCCGACGTCGTCCAGGGCACGCTCGACCGGTACGTCGAGGCTTTCCGGAGGATCACAGGGCGGGAGCCGGAGCTATAGAAATCTCTTCGAGATTCGCCCCCAGGGCGACGTTCGTCTAGCCCAGGGCGGAAGCCCTGGGCGGGCGGCCCGGGCGTTCGCACCCTGCCACCCCTTTGCCGGGAGCCTATCGCTCAACAGGGGGTACAGGTGTCGCAGGTGGCTGCGCAGCTTTCCTGGCTGACCTGACAGCTCGTTAAGCAGGTCCAGCGGCCACTGCCACCTACCGCGTCTTCCAGTGGCTTCCCATCGAGATTCCGCAGAGTCTCTCTGTTCAGAGTGATTTTTTTGGCCTGTTTTTTCATAGGTACTCCTCGGCCGGGAACAATAGCATTCCAGAAATCAGGAGTAAAATGCTTTCTTTACCGCCCGATCGCGCCCCCCGCCAGCCCGAGCAGGATCCGGATGTTCTCGTCCGTCCAGCGGATGCCGCCGCCGAGGAAGAGGGAGTCCTCCTCCAGGATGTCGTCGTAGCCGCCGATCAGGTAGAGGTTGGGGTGGAACTGATAGCGCCCGAGGAGACGCAGGTGAGGGGAGAGGTCGTCCGGCCGGCTGAAGTCGAAGGCCTCGACAGAGAGCCAGAGGCGGCGGTCGAGGATCGGGAGCGGGTACTCGATCTGCGCGCCGCCGGTGCTCTCGATGAGACCGGCCCACAGGCGCAGGTCCTGCGGGGTGCGGTAGCCGAAGAGGCCGGTGATGACGTAGTCCCTCTCCTGGGTGAGGGTCGTGGTCGTCGTGGTCTCGGTGGTGCCGTCCGGGTTGGTGACGAGGACCGTCTGCGTCTTCTCCCGGCGCTTGCCGAAGGGGGTGCTGGAGACGCCGGCGCGGTAGAGACGCTTGCCATCCTGGGGGTCGATGTCGAGGCGGAAGCTCGTCACCGACTCGGCGTCTTCCTCTTCCCCGAGCTCCTCCCTGAGCGCCTGGGTGCCGATGCCCTCGCGGAGGTAGCCCTGCATGTCGAGGTCGATGCGGAACCTGTTCACGGCTCCGATCGTGCCGCTCAGGGTCTCGACACCGCCCTGGATGCTGTCCAGGGTCGAGATCACCTCGTTGTAGGCCTGGTCGTCGGTGACGAGCTTGCCGATCGTGCCTTCGCCGCGGGCGATCTTGCCGGAAATCTCGTTCAGGTTGTCGGCGGAGGTCTGGAGCTTGCCGGTCAGGTCCCGGATGTTCTGCATGCTCGCGCCCACGTTGCCCCGGTTCTCTTCCACGAGGCGGGCGATCTGGTCCAGGGCGCGGTCCATCTGGGATGCCAGACGCGGCAGCTCCCTGGAGAGCGTGCCCCCCACCTCGTCGAAGTTGCGGATGGCCGACCCCACGGTGGCCCGATTCTCGGCCACCAGGGCGCGGATCTCGGCGCTCGTGGCGATCACGTCGTCGACCAGCCGGTTGATGTTCCCGCCGAGGTCGCCCCCGGCAAGGGAACCGGTCACCTGCTGGATCGAGTCGCCGATCTCCGAGAGCTTGGCCATGGCGTCGTCGATGCTCGGCGGCGTGATGCCGGGCAGCACGGTTCCGGGCGGCAGCGGCGGCGCGTTCGGCGGCCCCGGGATGATCTCGACGTACTTCTCCCCCAGGAGCCCGAGGTTGGCGACGCGAGCCACGGTGCCCTGGGTGAGTGCCAGGGGCTGCTCGAGGAGCATGGTGACCCGGGCCGACCGGCCGTTGGGGCCGAGCCCGATGCCGTCCACCTGGCCGACGCGCACGCCAGCCACCCGCACGGAGGCTTTCTCGTCCAGACCCGCCACCGAGTCGAACACCGCGTCGACGGTCTGGCCCTCCTCCTTGAACGGATTCCACTCCTCGATCTGCCAGATCAGGAGGGCCAGGATGACAAGACAGATGGTCGCAAAAATTCCGACCTTGATCAGTGAGCTCATAGTGTCTCCAAGCGCTCGCCCCTACAGCCGGCGAGGACCTCCTCCTCCGGCGCGGTCCGGGACGGTCCGCCCCTCGGTCGTCGAGCCCGGCGGATCCGCCATGTCGCGCGGGTCCTGTGATGGCGTCTCCTCCGAGAGCGGTCCCACGGCCTGGCCGTGGATGAACTGCTGCACCCGCGGGTCTTCCAGCCGCCGGAACTCCTCTGGCGGCGCCGCTGCGATGATCTTACCGCGATGCAGCATGGCGATCCGGTCGCCGATCCGGAAGGCGCTCTCCATGTCGTGGGTGATCGTCAGGGTGGTCGTGTGCAGCCGATCGTTCAAGTCCAGGATCACCTCGCCGATGAGCGCCGTGGTCACCGGGTCGAGGCCCGTGGTCGGCTCGTCGAAGAGGAGGATCTCCGGCTGGTGCGCGATGGCCCGGGCAAAGCCCACCCGGCGGCGCATGCCGCCCGAAAGCTGCGACGGGAGCTTCTCCTCCACCCCTTCGAGCCGCACCATGGTCAGGCACTCCTTGACCCGCTCGTCAATTTCCTGGCGCGACATCTTCTTCAGGCGCTGCAAGGGAAAGGCCACGTTCTGCCAGACCGTCATCGAATCGAACAGCGCCCCCTCCTGAAAGGACATCCCGAACCTGCGCCGGAACTCCACGATGTCGCGGCTGCCCAGCCTCTCCACCGCCTCGCCGTCCACCTCGATCGTCCCGGAATCCGGCTTCAAGAGCCCGATGACGTGCTTCAGCAGCACGCTCTTGCCCGTGCCCGAGCCGCCGATGACGACCAGCGACTCGGCCGGGGCGATGTCCACATCCACCCCGTCCAGCACCAGCTTGGGGCCGAAGGATTTATGGAGATCGCGGATGCGGATCTTGGTGTCCGCCATCAGAACAGGATCCGCGTCAGGAAGAAGTCCGAGATCAGGATCGCAATGCTCGCGACCACCACCGCCGCCGTGGTCGAGCGGCCCACCCCCTCGGCGCCCCCCCTCGTGTAGTAGCCCATCTGACAGCCGATGACGGCGAGCAGGTGGCCGAAGACCGCGGCCTTGATCAGGCCCGAGAAGAGGTCGTTGAGATCCATGAACTGGAACGTCCGGTCGACGTAGGTGACCGGGTTGGCGCCCATCAGAGGCACGGACACGAGGTAGCCGCCGAGGATGCCCACGAAGTCCCCCATGAGGACCAGGAACGGCAGCATGATCGTGGTGGCCCAGACGCGGGGCACGACCAGGTAGTGGACCGGGTCGGTCGCCATCACCTCCAGGGCGTCGATCTGCTCGGTCACCCGCATGGTGCCCAGCTCGGCTCCCATCCCTGAGCCGGCGCGGCCGGCCACGATGAGCCCCGAGAGCACGCACGCGAGCTCGCGCACCATGGAGAGCGAGACCCCCGCGGCCACGAAGCTCTCCGCGTTGACCCGCCGCAGCACCGTGAACATCTGGAGGGCCATCACCCCGCCGGTGAACATGGTGGTGAGGAACACCACCGGGACGGAGCCGATCCCCACCTTCACCATCTGGCGGAACAGCTCCCGCCAGTCGTAGGGCGGCCGCGGAGTCCAGGCGAAGACCCGCCCCTCCATCTGCACGTAGCGCCCCATCTCCTCGAAGAACCGCTCCAGGGGGCGCGGCAGCGTCAACGTCATGAGTCCTCCCGGGAAAACCGTGTCACCAGCTCCTCCACCCGCCCGTCGCGGACGTAGCGGCGCGGCAGCCGCAGTCCCAGGTGGCACAGGATCTCCCAGGAGATCGTTCCCGCGTGAGCGGCCAGCTCCGTCGCCGTGATCTCTTCTCCTCCCTGCCGTCCGAGGAGCACCACCTCGTCTCCCAACTCCGCTCCGGCGTCCGTCACGTCGAGGAGGGTCATATCCATCGTAACCGAACCGGCTACCGGAACTCGCCTCCCCCGCACCAGGGCTTCGGCTTTACCCGTTAGGCGCCACCCATAGCCGTCCGCGTATCCCACCGGGACGATCGCGATCCGGCTCCGCCGCCGGGTCACCGTCCGCCCGCCGTACGAGAGCGCCGTGCCGGCGGGGACCTCCCGGATCTGCACGATCCGCGCCTTGACCGACATCACCGGCCGCAGGTCCGTCTGCGCCGCGTCCGGCAGGGGGCGGTCCGGCGTATCCGCAGGGTCCAGCCCGTAGATCGCGATCCCCAGGCGCACCAGTCCGTGCCGGCTCGCCGGCCGGTGGAGGGCGGCGGCGCTGTTGGCCATATGGATGAGGGCCCGCTCCCGCTCACCTGGGGTGAGGAGGGCGAGCACCGCGGCGAAGCGGGCCTCCTGGGCGGGATTGCGCGGGCTGTCCAGCACGTCGGCGTCCCCGAAGTGGGAGAGCAGCCCGGCGAGTTGGAGGCGGGGCGTGCTGCGGAGGATCTCCAGCGCCTGGGGAACCTCCTCGACTGCCACGCCGAGGCGGCCCATCCCCGAATCCACCTTGAGGTGGATCGGCCACGGGCCGTTGCCCCCGGCCGTCCACTCCCGCCACAGGCACAGCTCGGCGAGGGACGAGATCGTGGGCGTCAGACGATAGCGGCGGTAGAGGGCGATTTTCGCCGGCCGCGCCGTGCCGAGGACCAGGATGGGCAGCTCGATTCCCGCCCGCCGGATCTCCGCCCCCTCCTCCAGGAGCGCCACGCCGAGCCAGTCCACTCCGGCAGCCTCCAGCACATGGCTCACCCCCACGGCGCCGTGGCCGTAGCCGTCCGCCTTGACCACGGCCATCGTGAGCGCCCCCGAGCCGGCCAGCCGCTCCCGGACGCGGGCAAGGTTGTGCTCCAGGGCCGCCACGTCCACGTCCACCCACGCCGGGCGCAGAGCTGCCTGGAGGTCCTCCACCCCCGGCGCACCCTGAGGCGTGATGTCCTCAGAAGGGCGCACTGGTGGGGTCGAAGCCATGCCGGTCCAGATTGCGGAAGCTGGTCGTCTCGCCGAGGAACACGAGCTCCACCGTGCCGGTCTCGCCGTTCCTGTGCTTGGCGATGATCAGCTCGGCCAACCCCTTGTTCTCCTCTTTGGGGTTGTAGACCTCGTCTCTATAGATAAATGCAACCATATCCGCGTCCTGCTCGATGCTACCCGACTCGCGAAGATCCGCGAGCTGCGGACGGTGATCGCTCCCCCGCCGCTCCGGCTGCCGGGAGAGCTGGGACAGGGCGATGACCGGGACCTCCAGTTCCTTGGCGAGCTGCTTCAGGCCCCGGCTGATGGCCGAGATCTCCAGGTTGCGGTTCTCGTAACGGCCTCCGGCCTGCATGAGCTGGAGATAGTCGAGCACCACCACGGCCAGGCCCCGCTCGGCCTTGAGGCGCCGGGACTACGAGGCCACCTCCAGGAGAGTCGGGTTCGGCGAGTCGTCGATGAACAGCGGCGAGTCCCCGATCGAGCGGACCGTCTGGATGATCCGCGTCCACTCCTTCTGGGAAACCCGGTTCGAGCGCAGGCGGGAGAAAGAAATGTCCGCCTCCGAACAGAGCACGCGGAGCGCGAGCTCCTGCTGGCTCATCTCCAGGGAGAAGATGCCCACCGCCTTCTTCTCCCGGATC
>DASQEB010000007.1:0-14543 GCA_035633875.1 Thermoanaerobaculia bacterium | reverse complement strand
AGGCAAGGACCGTCAGGTCACGTCTCTGTATCGCTGCCGGTACACCTCCTCTTCCATCCCGAAAAGCCCCATGCCTCTCGGGGGGACATCTTCGGCAACAAACCGCCGTGGCGGCCTTGCCGGATCAACCCTTCTGAGCTCGTAAAACACCTTCAGGACAACTTGGGTGCGGAATGTACACTGCTGGTTGGTGCCTGTCAAGGCCCCTTTTGCTTCCAAGGAGCTTTGGTATACTCCATAGGGGAAGATACGGCATCATGGAGTCGTTCCTGGCTCCAGCGGAAGATTCCCCGGAGACTGCGGAACGCACCATGAGTGTCGCGGAGCGCTCGCGGAGGTCCGGGGAACGCTCGGCGGGGGCCGCGGAAGACCCACGCAGGACCGCGGAACGCTTCCGAAGGCCCGGGGAACGCTCCGGAGAGCTCAAGGGCAGTCGTAGGCGGCTCTGGAACGCTCCGCGAGCCCCGCGGATCTCCCGGAAGGAGCCGCGGAGGGTTCTGCGGGATGCGGGGAGCGTTCCGGTGTGGCTGCGGAGCGCTCCCGGACGGCGGTGAACGTTCCGCGGGGGGGCGGAAGCGTTCCGCGGGGGCTCGGGAGCGTTCCGGCCCGCCGGCGCTCCGGGCTCAGGCGGAGAGGAAGAGCCCCTGGAGGCTTCCCTGGATGTCCAGGGCCGCCTGGTAGGGGTCCGGGGCGTTGCGGATGGGGCGGCCGACGACGATGTAGTCGGCGCCGTTGCGGATGGCCTCCTCCACGGTGACGACCCGCTTCTGGTCGTCCACCGGGCGGTTCTCGACCGGACGGATGCCGGGGGTGACGATCAGCAGGCTCTCCCCCAGGTGGTCCTTGAGGGCCCGGGCCTCCAGGCCGGAGGCGACGACGCCGTCGCAGCCGAGCTCCAGGGCGCGGCGGGCGCGCGAGAGGACGAGCTGGTGGACGTCCACCTCGAAGCCGAGGTCCCGCAGGTCCCCCTGGTCGAGGCTGGTCAGGACGGTGACGGCGAGGATCTTCAAGTCGCCCTTGTCGCGGCACGCGGCTTCCAGGATGCCGTCGTTGCCGTGGACGGTGGTGAAGGTGATGGGATGGTTGCGGAGCTGGCGGACGGCGGAGCGGACGGTCTCGGGGACGTCGAAGAGCTTCAGGTCGGCGAAGACCTTCTTGCCCTGGTCCACGAGCCAGGCGATGAGGTCGAAGGCCTTGCCGGTGGCGAAGAGCTCGAGCCCGACCTTGTAGAAGATCACGGCCTCCCGGAGGGTCTCGACCAGACGCTTCGCCTCGTCGACGTTCGGGACGTCCAGGGCGAAGATGAGCCGCTCCTCGGGGGGGATGGTCTTGGTGGAGATCCGGTTGGGGTCTCCGGCCTCGGGTTGCTTCGGGGGGACTTCGAGCATGGGCAGCGCTCCTTTGCCCGGCTAAGATATCGCACAATGCTCGAGCGCATCTTCCATGTCCGCGCCGCGGGATCGACGCCGGGGCGGGAGGCCGTCGGCGGCGTGACGACCTTCCTCACGATGGCCTACATCCTGGCGGTGAACCCGGTCTTTCTCGTGGCGGCCGGGATGCCCCGGGAGGGGGCGATCCTGGCCACCGGCCTGTCGGCGGCGTTCGCGACCTTCCTCATGGCCTTGGTGGCGAACTACCCCATCGCGCTTGCGCCGGGCATGGGGATGAACGCGTTCTTCGCCTACAGCATCTGCGTCGGGGCCGGGGTGCCCTGGCAGACGGCCCTGGGGATGGTGTTCTGGGCGGGAGTGGCATTCGTGCTGCTGACGGTGACGGGCGCGCGACGGGTGCTGGTGGGGGCGGTGCCGGAGGTGATCAAGCTCGCGGGCGCGGTGGGGATCGGGCTGTTCATCGCCTTTATCGGCCTCCAGCATGCGGGGATCGTGCGGGCGGACGAGGCCACGATGGTGGCGATGGGGGACCTGACGGCTCCCCCGGCCCTCCTGGCGCTGTTCGGCCTCGCGGTGTCGCTGGTCCTGATGGCCGCCGGGGTGCGGACGGCGATCTTCTGGGGGCTGGTGGCCACCCTGGTCGCGGGGATCGTGACGGGGCTCGTGGAAATGCCGGACGCGCTCGTCTCGTTCCCGAGCTTCGACCTCCCGGGACTGCAGATCGATCTCCTGGGGGCGCTGCGGCTGGAGTACGTGCCGCTGATGCTGGTGCTCCTCTTCTTCGCGCTGTTCGACACGCTGGGGACGCTCATGGGTCTGGCCCACGAGGCGGGCCTGCTGCGGGGCGGCGAGCTGCCGCGGCTCGGGCGGGCGCTCACGGCCGACGCCCTGGGCATGGTGGGCGGCGCGCTCGTCGGCACGTCGCCGGTGACCTCTTATATAGAGAGCGGCGCGGGGATCGGGGTGGGGGCGCGGACGGGGCTCGCCAGCGTGGTCACGGGGCTGCTCCTCCTGCTCTCGCTGTTCCTGGCCCCGCTGGTGGGGATGGTCGGGAGCTTCAACCCGGTGACCGCGCCGGCGCTGATCCTGGTGGGGACGCTCATGGTCCGCGCCGTGCGGGAGATCGACTGGTCGGATGCGACGGAGGCGGCCCCGGCCTTTTTCACCGCCCTGCTGATGCCCCTCACCTTCAACATCTCCCACGGTCTCGCGGCGGGGATCGTCGTCTATCCCCTGGTCAAGCTGGCGGCCCGGCGGGGACGGGAGGTGCACTGGCTGATGTACGCTCTGGCGGTGCTGTTCCTGCTGCGGTACGCGCTGCTGCCGGCGTGACCTCACCCCCTGTCCCGGTGAGGTCTAATGGACCGGTTCCCGGAGCACGGCGCGGAGTTGGGCTGGGTCGACGGGCTTGGTCAGGTGGAGGTCGAAGCCGGCTTCCTTGGAGCGGCGGCGGTCCTCCTCCCGGCCGTAGCCGGTGACGGCGATCAGCTTCGCCGAGGCGGTGGCGGGGTCGCGGCGCAGGCGGGCCGCCACCTCGAAGCCGTCCATTCCGGGGAGGCCCAGGTCGCAGAGCACCACCTGGGGGTGGAACTGGCGGGCCGCCTCCAGGCCGTCGGCTCCGTTGGCCGCCAGCTCCACCTCGTGGCCGGAGAGCTCCAGGAAGTCGCGCATGGTCGCCGCGGCGTCCGGGTTGTCTTCCACGACCAGGATCCGGCGCGTGCCGTTCGCGGAGGGGCTCTCCTCCGCGCGCACGGCCGTCCGGGCACTCTGCGCGGCGGCAGCGGTCGCCAGAAGGGGGAGATGGAAGGAGAACTCGGCGCCCCGGCCGGGACCCTCGCTCTGCGCCTTCACTTCGCCTCCGTGCAGCTCGATCAGCCCTTTGACCACGGCGAGACCGACGCCCAGGCCCCCCATGGACCGGTCCAGGCTCCGGTCGGCCTGGGTGAAGATCTCGAAGACCTGGGGCAGCACCTCGGGCTCGATCCCCGCACCGGTGTCACGGACGGAGACCTCGGCCCGCTTGCCGTCCGCTCCGACGGCAGCCCGGACGGTCACCCGCCCGCCGGGCGGGGTGAACTTGGCGGCGTTTTGGAGGAAGTTGGAGAGGGCCTGGGAGAGGCGAAGGCGGTCCCCCCGCACCGGGAGGCGCTCCTCGACGGGAAGCTCGAGGTCGAGCTCCAGTCCGGCGTGGATCAGGGCCTCCCGGTAGCCCTCGATGGTCTCCCGCACCAGCTCGACCAGATCCAGGTCCTCGCAGTTGAGCTCCACCTGGCCTCGCGTTACGCGGGAGGCCTCCAGCAGGTCGTCGATCAGCAGCGCCTGGTGGAGGACCTGCCGCTCGGCCGCATCGATGGCCCGCTGCCAGGTCTGGTCTCCGCTCCCCTTGAGGCGGAGGACCTGGATCGCGTTGCTGATGGTGCCCAGGGGGTTGCGCAGCTCGTGGGCGAGCATCGTCAGCATGCTCTCCTTGGCCCGGTCCGCCCGCTCGAGGGCCGCCCGTTGCTGGGAGAGGCGGCGGGTGACTTCCTCCACCTTGGCCTCGCTGACGCGGGCCCGCAGGAGCTGGGCGAGCATCCAGTCCACCCGCTCCTCGGGAGGCCGGCTGCCGAGGACCATCTCGGGAGGCTCGTAGTAGAGGTTGGGGCAGATCTGGTCTCCCAGGACCGCCAGCGGATGGGTGTGGAGGATGCTTTCGATCAGGGTGGCGGAGGAGCGGGGCCGGGCGTACCGGCAGAGGACGGACGTGCGGCTGTCGCCGAGGAAGCGGTTGAGCTCGGCCTCGTATTCGACGAGGCGCTCGGCGCCCGACACGCCGTCCAGCAGCCATTCCATATCCCAGCTCACGCGGAGACCGGAGAATCCGTCGTCGAGGGCCTGCTGCTCCGCCTGGCGCAGGAGGTCCATCATCGCGCCCGGCTCGAACCGGCCACCGGGCAGCCAGTCCTGCCGCCGGGTCAGCAGCACGAGGGCGCCGCAATCGAGCTCGGAGGCCACCTGGACGCCCCGCTCCAGCAGCTCCTGCTCCAGCCTGCGGCTGTCGGAGGCGTGGCCCACGCAGAGGCAACGCTCTCGCGCGGCGAACCCGGTCTTGAAGAATGGGACCAGCGCGGCCGTCTTTTCAGCGGCGCTCTCGTAGATCAGACAGAGATGCTCGCCCTGCCGGAGCCGGGTGAGCCGCCGCTCGAGATTCCCGTCCACCGAACCGCTCCCCTGGGTCCGTTGTTCGCCGCGGACATCGCGGAAGCTCCAGACCCGCAGGAGCCTTGTGCAAGATCCGTGCACGAGGTCCGGTGCGCGTAAACATCGGAAGACAAAGGCATCGCCCTCCCGCTTCTGGAGCGGGAGAAAAGATGACCTGAAACCTCGGGCGGTCCGGGCCGGGGGACCGCCCTCTCGTCAGCTCGGTTCCTCGTCCGGCGCGCTCTCGTCCTGAGGCGGTTGAGAGGCGGAGGCGTGCAGGAAGCGAACGAACTTGTGGAAGCCCTCGATCATCTGCGTGAGGGCCTGCTCCTCCATCGGTGGCAACTGCCGACTGAGGCCCAGGACGCGGTACACATTGAGGTTCGCCGTATCGGCGCCCCCCTCCTGGGAAAGCTCGTCCCTGCGGTACGCCTGCCAGGCGTTCTCCCGCGGAGCGGCGCCGGGGCGACGGATCGCCTCGGGCCGCTCGTTGACGATCTGGAGCGCATTGTGAAGGTCGTTCAAATCGCACTCCAGAGCGGCCAGGATCTTCTCCAGCGTATCCAGGGACGGTTTCTGCTTACCGGTTTCGTAAGCGGAAAGCATCGCCTTGGTGATCCCGGCTGCATCGGCAACCTGGTACTGCCTCTTGCCCTGCCTGTCACGAAGCCAGCGGATGGCCCTACCGAGCCCTTGGAAGATGGACATGCGCGTAAATGTATCCTCTCCCCGCCTCCGTGGCAAGCGCAAATTCATGTGCTGCAATGACTTAGATCAATAAAAACTTTCTCGTCCTCCGAGCACATGTTCTTGACAGCCGGGCAAAAACCGAGCTAAGGTTGCCGCCGAAGACAAGATGTATTCTACAGGCGACCCAAAAATTCCCCTGCTGGTTCTCGTTTTTGGAGTTCCGAAGCGGCTTGAAGCGAAATCCCGGGGCCGCGGGGAAGGCGGCTGGAGGATGAAACATGATCGAAGAGCACCCGGACGCGCAAGTCCTTGAACGGTTCATGCGCAACGAGCTCCAGGGGCAGGAGCGCAGGACCATCGTTCGTCATCTGTTGACCGGCTGCCCCGAGTGTATGGCCGTGACGCGCCGGCTCTGGTTCCTGGCCGAGGATCCCCTGGTCGGTTTTCCGGCCGCCCGCAGCAGCCCGGAAGGGGAGCGCCGCCTCGCCGTGGGACGCCGCGAGGCGCCCCGTCTCCTGGCCGAGCTCCTGGACCACCCCCGGTCCCGGCGCCTTTCCCTGATCTGCGCCGAGGAGCGCTTCCAGAATACCGCTCTCTGCGAGCTGCTGATCGAGCGGAGCCGGCGGGCCGGCACCCTGGCCGAGGCGGAGGAGATGGCCGAGGCCGCCGTGGCCATCGCCGGTCAGATCGACGGCCGACCGTGCGGTGCCACGGTGGTGCGGAGCCTGCGGGCGCGGTCCTGGGCCCATCTCGGCAACGCGCGCCGGCTCGTCGGAGACTTGGCCGGAGCGGAGGAGGCCCTCGCCTCGGCCGAGCCTCTGTACGGCGAGGAGGCCGCGGACCCCCTGGACGTGGCGGAGCTCCACAGCTTCAGGGCCTGCCTGCTGGGCGAGCAGGGAAAGCTCGAGGAGGCCGGCCATCTCCTCGACCGCGTCCTCGCCGTCCACCGATCGGCCGGGGAAAGGCATCTCCAGGGAAGGACCCTGATCCAGAAGGGGACGATCCGCAGTTGGGCGGTCGAGCGGGAAGGGGAGCCGGCAGCCCGCGAGTCGATCCACCTGCTCCGAGATGGGCTCGCTCTGCTCGACGAGAGGGCGGATCCCGGGCTGACCGCCAACGGCCTCCACCGTCTCGGCCTGCTCCTCGCCGAAACCGGCCGCGGCGAGGAGGCGCTCGCCGCCGCCGGGCGGGCGAGGATCTTCTACGAGGAGCTGGAGGACGCGTCCAACCTCATCCGGCTCCGCCGGCTGGAGGGCAAGGCCGAGGAGGTCCTGGGCCGGCTGGACGCCGCCGAAACCGCGCTGCTCGAAGCCCGCCACGGCTTCCTGGGGGAGGGGCTCGGCGCGGAGACGGCCCTGGTGGTGCTGGAGCTCGCCGTCCTCTACAAGCGGCAGAGACGGTCCCCCGACCTCCACCGGCTCGCCGGGGAGATCTCTCCGATCTTCCGTACCCGGGACATCCGACGCCACATCGCGGCGGCGCTCCTGGTCTTCCGCCGGATCGTGGAGACCGAGCACGCCAACCTCGAGTTCCTCGTCGAGCTCGCCCGCTTCCTGGCCGGACCTCCCCGGTGCCGGCGCCCGGCGCTGCGGTGGGTGTAGCCCCTCCCTCCCGGGTGGCCCGGCGGTAGTAGACTCTCCGTGGTGAGCGAGGCCGTCTTCCTTTCGACCCCCATCCTCTCCCAGGCGACGGCGCAGGCGCTGGAATTCCCCAGCCTGCTGGCCGTGGTCTCCCTTCTCGCGTCCAGCGACCTGGGCCGGGAGAGGGTGCTCGCCCTCCGTCCCTTCGAGGACGAAGAGGGGCTTCGGCGCCAGCGGACGCTCTTCGAGGAGGCCTCCCGGCTGGTTGGGGAGCGGCCCCTGGTGCCCGACTTCGAAGTCCCCCTCGGGGATCTCCTGCACCGCCTGATCACCGGCCGGCCGCCCCTCGCCGGGATCGACCTGGTCCGCCTGGCCGACCTCGGCAAGGCGACCCGCGCCGCGGCCCAGCGGATCCGTGAGACCGTTCCCCCCTGCCCCGCCCTGGAGCGGCTCGCGAGGGAGCTGCCCGATCTCGATTCCCTGGTGCGGAAGATCGACCGGACCCTCGACCGCCGGGGCGAGGTCCGGGAGGACGCGAGCCCGAAGCTCGCCGCCCTGCGGCGGCAGATCCGCTCTGTCCGCGACCAGATCTATCGCGACCTGGGGGAGTACGTCGCCAGCCACAAGGAGGACCTGTCGGAGGAGACCATTCCCATGCGGGGCGGCCGCTTGGTCGTCGTGCAGCAGGCAGGCGCCCGGGGGCGGGGTGGCGCCGGCCTGGTCCACGGCCGTTCGGCCACGGGCCGGAGCTTCTATTTCGAGCCCCTGCACGTGGTCGAGTCGAACAACTCCCTCCAGCAGGCGGTGGAGGACGAGGAGGCCGAGCGCAACCGAATCCTCCGCGAGCTGGTGGACGCCGCCCGCGAGGCCCTGCCCGACCTGCGGGAGCACGCCCGCTTCCTGGGCGAGCTCGACCTCCTCCAGGCGTCCGTCCGCTTCGGCGACCGCTGCGGCGGGCAGCTCCCGGAGATCGGTCCGCGGCACGAGATGCGGCTGCTCGCGGCGCGCCATCCGCTCCTCGACCCCTGCCTGGCCGAGCTGCGGGAGGAGGCCCTGGGGACCGCCGGACACCTGGGCGATATCGTGCCGCTGGACGTCGAGCTCAACCGAGAGCGCCGGATCCTGGTCGTCACCGGCCCCAACGCCGGCGGCAAGACCGTGGCCTTGAAGACCACGGGCCTCCTCGCCCTGGCGACCCAGTGCGGTCTGCCGATTCCGGCCGCCCCGGGGAGCCGGGTGCCATTCTTCCAGCGTCTCGTGGCCACGGTGGGGGACGAGCAGGACCTGCTGGCCGACCGCTCCACCTTCAGCGGCCGGCTCCTGCGCCTCCAGGAGGCCTGGGGAGCCGCCGGTCCGGACGCTCTCGTCCTCCTCGACGAGCTGGGCTCCGGGACCGATCCCGAGGAGGGCGCCGCCCTGGCCACCTCCCTCCTCGAAGGATTGCTGGAGAAGGGGAGCCTCGGGGTGATCACCACCCATCTCGCGCAGCTCGCGGCAGCGGCCCTGGAGCTCTCCGGCGCCTCGTGCGCGGCCATGGAGTTCGATCCCCAGACCGGCCGCCCGACCTTCCGGCTCGTCCCCGGCCCGCCGGGAGCGAGCGAGGCCCTGGCCCTCGCCCGGCGGCTGGGGCTGCCGGCCGAATGGCTGGACCGGGCCGAGGCCCGCCGCGGCTCCGAGCACCGGGACCTGCGCCGCCTCCTCGCCGAGGTGGAGCGCGTGCGCCAGGAGCTGGCCGAGACCCGGGAGAGCCTGGAGGTCGAGCGCGCCGACGCCGAGAAGCTCCGGCGCCGTCTGGCCGCCGAGACGGCCGCCCTGGAGGAGGAGCGGAGAAACGTCGGCCGCAAGCTCCGGGCCGAGCTCGACGCCTTCCGCCGTGAGACCATGGGCCGCCTGCGCCAGGAGGTGGACCGCCTGCGCGAGCGCTTCGAGGAGGGGCGCCGCAAGGGGCTGGAGTCCGAGGCGGTCGAGACCCTGTTCGCGGCCGCGCCTGTCTTTGTGGAGGAGGAGCCTGCGGCAAACGGCCCGCTCGCGGTGGGGGAACCGGTCCGCCACGTGGGCCTCGGCTGGCAGGGCGTCCTGGAAAAATTGGAGGACGGCCGGGCCGAGGTTCTGGTGAAGGGCAAGCGGGTACGCTGCCGCCCTGAGGAGCTCGCCCCGGCGACCCCGGGCGGCACCGGGACTCCGAACCGCAGGGAGCGGCGAGCGCTCGCCGTCGAAAGTGCGGCCCGCCCCGCCCCCGGCCACGCGAAGGGGGGCGATCTCGACGAGTCCGTTGCGGTGCCCCCGGAGCTCAACCTCATCGGCATGCGCGTCGAGCCGGCCCTGGAGGAGCTGGACGCCTACATCGACCGCGCCCTCCTCGCCTCGCGCAAGCAGGTCCGGGTGGTCCACGGCCACGGATCGGGGCGGCTGCGGCAGGCCGTGCGCGACCACCTCCGGGGCCATCGGGGCATCGCCGAGGTCCGGGCGGGCGCGCCCAACGAGGGGGGCAACGGGGCCACGGTCGTCACCTTCCGCGGCGCCTGAGCCGGGGCACTCCATGGCCCTCGGCAACGTCCACCTCACCCCCCAGCTCATCCAGGCGGTCCGCGACGCCGTGGACATCGTCGCCGTGGCCTCCGAGCACACCCGCCTGCGCAAGGCCGGCCGCCGCTACCAGGGGCTCTGCCCCATCCACAAGGAGAAGACCCCCTCGTTCAGCGTCGACCCGGTGCAGGGTCTCTTCTACTGCTTCGGCTGCGGGGCCGGCGGCGACGCCATCAAGCTGCACATGTTGACCACCGGGGACGACTTTCCCGGCGCCATCGAGAACCTGGCGATGCGCTACGGCATCCCCCTGCCGAGCCGGGCCGAGACCCGCCGCGCCGGCAGCGCCCCGGAGCGGGATGTCGAGGGGGCGCTCCAGGCCGCGGCCGAGTTCTTCACCGCCCAACTCCGGAAATCCGCCTTCGCCCGGGAGTACCTGGAGAGGCGGCGCATCCCTCCGGAGCTCGTCGCGCGCTTCGGCCTGGGCTACGCCCCGGATGGCTGGCGCAACCTCGTCCAGGCCCTCCATCCCCGGGTGCCGCTGGCGGACCTGGAGGCCGCCGGCCTCGCCGGCCGCTCGGAGAAGCGCGACGGCGAGCCCTACGACCGCTTCCGCCACCGGCTGATGTTCCCCATCCACAGCCCCTCGGGCCGCCTCGTCGGCTTCGGCGGTCGGACTCTGGGGGACGACCCGGCCAAGTACGTCAACACCGCCGAAACCGACCGCTTCCACAAGGGGACCCTCCTCTACGGTCTCCACCAGGCCAAGAAGGAGATCCGGGAGACCGCCCGCGCCGTCCTCTGTGAAGGGTACTTCGACGTCATCGGCACCGTCGCCTGCGGGATCGAAGGCGCGGTCGCCGGCATGGGCACGGCCCTCACCCCGGAACAGGCGAGGCTCCTCTCGCGTTACGCTGAGGAGGTCGTGATCGCCTACGACGGTGACAACGCCGGCGAAGGTGCCTTCCGTCGCGCCCTGCCTCTCCTCCTGGGAGAGGGGCTGGGCGTCCGGCGTGCGCGCTTCCCCGGCGGGCACGACCCCGATTCCCTGCGCCTGGACCAGGGAGAAGAGGCGGTGAAGACGGCGATCGAGGAGGCGGAGGATGCCGTCACGGCCGAGCTGGACCGGTTGATCCCGGCCGGCGTGACGCGGGACCCCCGCGCCCAGGCGAAGTCGGCCTCCGCGGTGGGCGAGCTCCTGCGGCCCATCCCCGATCCGGTTCTGCGTTTCAGCTACGGGCGTTTCGCCGCCGACCGGCTGGGGGTGCCCGTCGAGCTGCTCACCCGGAGGATGGGAGGGGGCGAGCGGGCCGAGAGGCCCCAGCCCGCGCAGGCCCCTCCCTCCGCCCAGCCCTCCCCCTCCGAAGGCGGGGCGCGCCTGGTGCGGAGCCTGGAGGAACAGGTGCTCGAGCGGCTTCTCCAGGGCGATGAGCGGCCCCAGATCCCCCCTCTCTCCGAGCTGCCCCCTCCCGAGGTTTTCCTGGATCTTGAGTGCAGGAATATTTATCGGGCCTTCTACGATCTATATGCAAGAGGGGAAGGCCCCCCTCCTGACTCCCGGTCCGTCCAGGCCGCGCTGGGGTCCGAAGGGGGGGCAGTTGACCGGATGGCCCGTATTCTGTTAGAAGGAAATTTTGTACCCGGGAGAATCGGGCTTCTGGAGTCCCTCGATAAACTAATCCGCCGCTGGTGGCAGCAGCGGCTTCAGGAACTTCAGGGAGAAATCAGCGAGGCGCAGCGCAAAGGGGATCATGCGCTCCTCGGTCGCCTCGTGGATGAGAAGACACGTTTGAGCCGCAGCTTGCATCGGGGGTCCCGGCGTGGAAACGGGGTAGGGCTCGGATGAGCCCTTTTGCCGTCTCCAGTCCCGGTCGAGCTGAGAGGAGACACATTTGAGCATTTCCAGCCTGACACCCGTCGAGGAGAAGTACAGCTCGGTCAAGCAGCTCATCGAGCTGGGCAAGGAGAAGGGCTACCTTCTCTACGACGAGATCTACGAGATGCTGCCCGAGGAGGTCGTGAGCCTCCCGGATGAGCTGGATGAGATCTACATCCGGTTCGCCGACCTCGGCGTGGACGTCATCGACCGCCCGGAGCGGTACCAGAATCGGGACGACTTCGAGTCCGGAACGAGCGAGTACGACAAGAAGGAAGACGAGACCACCGAGTTCGGCCTCGCCACCCACGAGAAGACGAACGACCCTGTCCGCATGTACCTGCGCGAGATGGGCACCGTCCCCCTCCTCGACCGCGAGGGCGAGGTGGAGATCGCGCAGCGCATCGAGCAGGGCGAGTGGATGATCTACGAGGCCCTGTGCGAGAACCCCGTGGTCCTCCGGGAGCTCCTGCGTCTCAACGAGATGGCCGCCAAGGACAAGCGGATCCTCCGCGAGCTGGTCTCCTCCGATCCCGACGAGCCCCTCGATCCCAAGGCCGCGGACCGGATCAAGGGCAACCTCAAGATCTTCGAGCAGATCGCGGCCAACGACCGCGAGATCGGGGAGCTGCGCAAGCGCCAGAAGCGCTGCAAGCCCGACGGCGACAAGTACCTGGAGATCGAGCGCGAGATCGACCGGCTGGTGGCCAAGATCGCCAAGGACATCCGGACGATCGACTTCAGCGTCCAGACCCGCAACCGCCTGGTCGACTTCCTCAAGGACATCGACCGGCAGTTCTCCCGCTTCGAGCAGGACATCAAGCGGGCGCAGACAGCGCTCAAGCGCGAGACCAACGAGGACCTGAAGAACCTCCACCGCCGGCGGATCGACAAGTACCGCGGCCAGCTCCGGGAGCTCGAGGAGCGCTACGGCACGACGCACGCCGAGATCGCCTCGACCATCGAGAAGATCCGGCTGGGCGAGGCCACCTGCGAGCGGGCCAAGGAGGAGCTCATCGTGGCCAACCTCCGGCTCGTGGTCTCCATCGCCAAGAAGTACACCAATCGCGGTCTCCAGTTCCTGGACCTCATCCAGGAGGGGAACATCGGTCTGATGAAGGCGGTGGAGAAGTTCGAGTACCGGCGCGGCTACAAGTTCTCGACCTATGCCACGTGGTGGATCCGGCAGGCGATCACCCGGGCGATCGCGGACCAGGCGCGGACGATCCGCATCCCGGTCCACATGATCGAGACCATCAACAAGCTCACCCGCACCAGCCGCTCGCTGGTGCAGGAGCTGGGCCGCGAGCCCACGGCCGAGGAGATCGGCGAGCGCATGGATCTGCCGGCCTCCAAGGTCCGCAAGATCATGAAGATCGCCCAGGAGCCCATCTCCCTCGAGACCCCGATCGGAGAGGAGGAGGATTCGCACCTCGGCGACTTCATCGAGGACAAGAACGCCATCTCTCCGATCGACGCGGTGGTCTTCGCCAACCTGAAGGACCAGACCCGGAAAGTGCTGAAGACCCTGACCCCTCGGGAGGAGCTGGTCTTGAAGATGCGCTTCGGCGTGGGCGACGGCTCCGAGCACACCCTCGAAGAGGTGGGCCGGTCGTTCAACGTCACCCGCGAGCGTATCCGTCAGATCGAGTCCAAGGCGCTGCGCAAGCTCCGCCACCCGAGCCGGGCGACGAAGCTCAAGCCGTTCCTGGACAACTCCCCCTAGACCCGTCTTCGGGCGGCCGGCCGACCTCCTCGGGGGTGACCGGCCGCCGCGTTGACAGCGGAATCCGATCCGCCTAGAATTCCGCCTCCCGGGTCGAGCCCGGGCCATTCTTTACACTCCTCGGTAGCTCAACGGTAGAGCGTTCGGCTGTTAACCGAAATGTTGGGGGTTCGAATCCCTCCCGAGGAGCCATTCTTTTCTCCCCACAGTCGAGTTCTCAGATGTGCTGTTGAAGCGCGGCCAGGAAGGCTCGCAGATCCGCTGGTCCTTCCTTGGCGGCCCGGTAGGCTCGAGCTATGTCCAGGTCATCGTAGGCATGGACAACGGCATTGCGGAATCCAGCGGCCTGGACGAGGCGTGCGGCGAGATCCCGCTCCAGGTAACCGGCTTCGGCGAGCTTCTTGAACGCCTCTCCATAGTTCGCCGGAGTCCCGAGCCGGAAGTGAAGACAGGCCGACATTGCCAGATCGATCACCCCCTGAACAGCGCGCCAGAGGCGGAAGATCACAGTGTCTGCAGTGTCGGTCTGGGGTTGGAGGTCCTCAGGATTCTCAGGGAGGCGCTCAGCGATCCGGGAAAGGTTCCGTTCGATGACCGCGGTTTTCTCCGCCAGCAGCTCCCGGTCCAACCGGCTCACCGGCCCAGATCCTCCAGGATCTCCTCATAGCCGGCCCGGATGATCGGGCCCATGTCGCACCAGAACGAGACGGCCTCGAACCAGAATCGCGCGAACCGGTCCGGATCGGATTCGAAGAGCGGACGCCCCTCGGCCGCCGCGCGGTAGCGGAGGAGACCGTTGGCGCGTTCGAGGTTCACGAGATCCACCCGGTCGGTCCCGAGAGTCAGAACCAGCCGGCCAAGGAGATCGTCCGCGTCGAATCCCGGACCGCCGAGGTATCCGAAGTCCCAGTCGGACCCGGGATGGACATCACCCCGCGCCCGGGAGCCGAACAGGAGGAGCAGCTCGAGTCCGGGGCTCTGGCGTGCCAGCGCGATGACCTGTTCGATCTCCGGGCTCTCCATACTCCCAAGCCTAGCAGACCCGGAAGAAGCTCCCGATTACGCTTCCCCCAGAATCCGCCGCAGCAGCGCCAGCAGGAACACCCCCGCGATCACCAGCGTCACCGGCATGACCCAGCGGCTCCACCAGGGTCCCCCCTCGGGAGCGGCAGTGCCTTCCAGGTCCAGCTCGGCCGGTTGCCACGGCCGCCCCAGGAGGATGTCCCCCAGGGTCTCCAGGTCGTAGGTGGGCGCCCGCAGCTCCCTCGCTCCGGCGAGGAGGCGGACCTGGGTGGCGTCGTCCGTCTCCGGCCAGACGAAGAGGAGAACGTCGCTGCGCCGCCAGGCCGTGGCGGCGAGCCCGGCGAGGGGCGGGTTGTCGCCGTCGTGGAAACGCACCGAGAGGAGCACCGGGGCGGGGCCGGGCAGGGGGATCTCCTGCCGGCAGGGGAGAGGCGGCGCCGGGCTGCACTCCCAGGTCTCCCGGGCGACCGCCTCAGGATCGACCGTCTCGGCCCGCTCCCGCAGGGTCCGGGCGGGCTCCAGATAGCGCACGCCCACCACCCGGCGGAACG
>DASQEB010000006.1:0-8544 GCA_035633875.1 Thermoanaerobaculia bacterium | reverse complement strand
GCCGGCCGCGCCGAGATGCCCCCCCGGGCGGCGCGGCACACCCACGGGCTGCGGGGCCGGTTGCGGGACGGCGCGGCGATCGTGACGGCCCACCACGCCTATCGACTGGGGGAGGCTTTGGGGATTGGGCGGGTGGAGGGGCGGGGCTAGTCAGGGGACCGCCGTTCCAGCAACTCCACGTCAGCCAGGTCTTTCGTCCTTCCGCTCGCCTTCTTGTTACGAAGCAAGGCGTCGCGGCCCAGAAAGGGGATCTGCAGACCTGCGGCTTCCCGAATTACCCGGGACTCCCACGCTTCTTCGAAAGTGAGCCCGTCGATCCCGGTGATGAGATCGACCCGCCGGGGAGGCAGGCCGACTTGATAAACCGTTCCCGGCCTTGCCAGATCCTCGACGGTCAGGTTTGCCGACTGGATCGGAGCGCCGAATTCCACGAGCGCTTGAAGGACCCGTCTCGCATTCTCCAGATCGGGAGAGACGAAGATATCGAGATCTCCCGTCGCGCGCGGCACACCATGGACAGCCATCGCATGGGCACCCACGACGAGGAACCGGGCCGCCGCGTCTTGAAGAGCGGCCAGCATGTCCCGAAAATCGTCGTTCAGTCGATCTCTCCCTTGATTCGTTCGCCGGAATGGACCACGCGAATCGGGGTCTGATGACGCGGGTAGTTGGGAATCGGAAGGCCGGAGGAGGTCCAGGCGTCGACCGCCAGCGGCCACATCATCTCGAGCCTTTCCGTGGCCGTCGTCGTCGCGCTGAGATCGTCATCCGGCTCTTCTCCAAGCCGGTAGGCGCGGATCGGCCAGGATCGACGGGCGGCGGCTCTCGCCTTTCTTTCCAGATCCTCGGACGTGGCCATAACCCGGATTATAGGTCACTCCCCTAAACCTCCCTCCACCTCCCCTTTCCACCCCCCTCCCCGCGAAGGCTCCGGAATAGCCCGGCTCCGGCCCGCCCTCCTACCCTTCCTTGGAACAGAAAGGAGGTGGAGCCTTGGCAAGCCAACTCTTCGCGCGCAAGCCCCTGAGCGTCCTGCTGGAGGAAGCCCGGAGCGACAACCGGTTGCGCCGGGTGCTGGGACCGGTGCAGCTCACGAGCCTCGGCGTGGGGGCGGTGATCGGGGCGGGGATTTTCGTGACCACTGGCGCCATCGCCCGGCAGACGGCGGGGCCGGCCCTCATGCTCTCCTACGTCGTGGCCGGCCTGGTCTGCATCCTCGCGGCCCTCTGCTACGCCGAGTTCGCTTCGATGGTCCCCGTGGCGGGGTCGGCCTATACCTATGCCTACGCCACCGTGGGCGAGCTGTTCGCCTGGATCATCGGCTGGGACCTCGTTCTGGAGTACGCTGTGGGCGCGGCGACCGTGGCCAACGGCTGGTCCGGCTACTTTCAAAGCATTCTCGAAAGCTTCGGCTGGACGATCCCCGAGGCCCTGAGCGGTCCCGTCGTCGACTACGACCCGGAGCTCGGAAGGCTGGTCGCCACGGGATCGCTGATCAACCTGCCGGCGGTGGCCATCGTGGCCATCGTCACCATCGTGCTCGTCGTCGGCATCCAGGAGAGCGCGTCGCTCAACTCCGTCCTGGTGGGGATCAAAGTCGCGGCCGTGCTGTTCGTGATCGGCGTCGGGGCCTTTTTCGTCAATCCGGACAACTGGCGCCCCTTCGCTCCCTTTGGCTACACAGGGCTCAACGTCTTCGGACGGACCCTCCTCGGCCAGAGCGATGCCGGAGGCAACCCTTCGGGGATGCTGGCCGGCGCCGCTCTGGCCTTTTTTGCCTACATCGGCTTCGACTCGGTCTCGACCCACGCCGAGGAGGCCCGCCGGCCGCAGCGGGACGTGCCCATCGGCATCGTGGTCTCGCTCGTCCTCTGTACGGTGCTCTACATCGGTGTGGTCGCGGTGTTGACTGGCATGGTGCCCTACGGCCAGCTCGACGTCGCCGCTCCCGTGGCCGACGCCTTCCAGCGGGTGGGGCTCGGCTGGGCGCACCTGCTGATCGCCCTGGCCGGCGTGGCCGGGATCACCTCCGTGCTCCTGGTGATGATGCTGAGCCAGCCCCGGGTGCTCCTCGCCATGGCGCGGGACGGCCTGCTTCCCGAGAGCTTCTTCGGCGCCATCCACGAGCGGTTCCGCACGCCGTGGAAGTCCACTCTCCTGACCGGCCTCTTCGTCGGGGCGCTCGCGGCGTTCCTGCCGATCAACGTCCTGCTGATGCTGGTCAACATGGGGACGCTGCTCGCTTTCGTCATCGTCTGCGCGGCCGTGCTGGTCATGCGGCGCAAGCACCCGGAGGCCGAGCGCCCCTTCCGCGTGCCGTTCGTGCCGCTGGTGCCGGTGCTGGGCATCCTGAGTTGTCTCCTGCTGATGTTCTCGCTCCCTTCCGAGAATTGGCTGCGCCTCTTCCTCTGGCTCGGGATCGGGTTTGTGATCTATTTCCTCTACGGACGCCGGCACAGCCTGCTGGCCCGCCGCCTGGCGGCGCCGCGGGAAAAGGTCCTCGTCAAGGCGAAACGGGAGGAGACCGCGTGAGACAGCGATTCCAGACCCTCGTCCACGGCTTTTCGCGAACCTTCTGGGTGGCGAACACCCTGGAGCTCTTCGAGCGGTTCGCCTTCTACGGCTCCAAGGCGGTCCTCGCCGTCTACCTCGCGGACCGCGTGGGGCTCGGGGCACAGGCCGCGGGGACCCTCGCCGGCCTCTTCTCCGGCGTCATGTACTTTCTTCCGATTTTGGCGGGGACGGTGGTGGACCGCTACGGCTTCAAGAAGAGCCTCGCCGCCTGCTTCTCCATCTTCTGCGTGGGCTATTTCCTCCTCGGCCTCGCGGGCATGGAGCACGGCCAGGGGATCATGACGGCCGTGGGCCGCGGGCCCTACGTGCTGGCCGTGCTGCTTCTCACCGCGATCGGCGGATCGCTCATCAAGCCCTGCATCGTGGGCACGGTCGCCCGCACGTCGACGCCCGAGACGAAGTCGCTCGGCTATTCGATCTATTACACCCTGGTCAACGTGGGAGGCGCGCTGGGGCCGATCCTGGCCCTCCAGGTCCGCGAGGGTCTGGGGATCGAGTTCGTCCTCGTCACCTCGTCGGTGACCTCCCTGCTCCTGCTGCTCGGGACCCTCGTCTTCTTCCGGGAGCCCGAGCGCGCGCCGGGCGAGGTGGCGCCCACGTCCTTCGCCAAGGTCCTGCGGGACATGGTTCTGGTCTTCCGGAACGTGCGCTTCCTCTCCTTCCTGGTGATCTTTTCCGGCTTCTGGATCATGTTCTGGCAGATCTTCTATTCGCTGCCGTTCTACCTCACCGACGTCCTCGGCTTCGAGCGCTTCGAGCTGATCGAGACGGTGGACGCCTGGACGCTCATCGTCCTCACCGTGCCGGTGAGCGCGCTGGTGATGCGCTGGCGCCCCATCCGGGCCATGACGACGGGCTTCGCCATCGCCTCCTGTTCCTGGATCCTGGTCGCGCTGGCGCCTTCCTGGCCGATGGTGGTCGTCGCGATGTTCTTCTTCGCCCTGGGCGAGGCCGTCCAGGCGCCGCGGTTCTATGAATACGTGGCGGATCTCGCGCCTCGCGAGCAGGTGGGCACCTTCATGGGCTTCGCCTTCCTGCCGGTCGCCATCGGTTCCGTCGTGGCCGGCGCGCTCGGGGGGAGCCTGGTCGAGACCTTCATCCGCAGCGGATCGGACAACCCCGCCGGCATGTGGTGGATCGTGAGCGGGGTCGGCGTGGTCTCGACCGGCCTGATGGTGCTGTACGACCGCTGGATCGCCCCGGCGCCTGTGGCGGCCGAGGTCCCGGCGTCCTGATCGATAAGGAGGGAAACGTGATCATCGCGAAAAGATTGAGAATTCTTGCCGTCCTCCTCGTCCTGGCCGCTCTGCCGATCCGAGGCGAGCAGGCCGTCTCCTCTCCGCCGGGGACGCGGGAAGAGCAGGAGAAGGCCCTCGTGGAATTCGAGAAGCAGCGGAGCCGGGCCATCTGGAACCTCGACTTCGAGACGCTGGACCGGATCTACGCCGAAGACTTCCGGGGCCTTGTTTCCGGCGGACGCTTCCTCGACAAGACCGCCGTCTTCGAGATGTTCAAGGGGCACGATCCCTCGATACGCTTCAGCGTCGACGATCTCTCCGCCCGGGTCCTCGGCTCGACCGCCGTCACCCACGGCAAGATCACCGGCCGGAACCCCAAAGGTGAGGTCGTGCTTCTCTCCTGGTTCACCCACGTCCTCGACTGGCGCGATGGACGCTGGCAGGTCGTCGAGGGGGCGACCACGCCAGGAAATCCAGGGTGAGACGCCCGGTCGTCCGGGTAGAGGGTGAGCGCACCCCGTCCGCCCGAGAAACGGGGCGCGTGTGTTGGGTAGCCCTCCGGCAGGGAGGGCTGGCCCCCGCCGGGAGGTCCTTCGGTTGTCAAAGAGCCGCGGACGAATTCGCCGTCTTCCTGCTGGCGACGGCATCGTCAACGCCAACACCCGTCAGCTCTGCTACGCGATGGCGACGAGCAACTCGTCCTACTGCTCCAGCATCACCAGCCCGAACGATCGCCAGTTCTCAGTCGGGGACGTAATTGTAGGAGACCCCGTAGCAGAACATCCGCATGTTCGGATCGGTGATGTCGCGGCAGTTGGACCCGTAGTCGATCGACATCCCATAGCAGGCGAGCTGCAGGTTGCGATCGGTCATCTGCTGCGTGCACGGAGTCTGCGTGGCGTCGGACATGCCGCACATCTGACGGTCATCGGCCGAGATGGACGCGGTGAACACGTTCCCGGAACGGACGAGCTTGACCCACCGCGGCGGGAACCTCGTGCCGGTGGCGAAGCCGTCGCTCAGCGTCGTGCCGCCGGCCGTGGTGCGGCGGCGGAACCTCGCTTCGCCCTGGCTCGTGACCATCATCGTCGCGTGCACCGAGCCCGCCGTCAGGTCGTTGCGGAACGTCACTCCCCCGAGCGTCCAGTTGGCGCCGACCGGCTGCAGGAGGGAGGCCACGTTGGCCACGCTTTCGCCGTCACCGGTGAGCGTCTGGTGAACGAAGTGGAAGGCGTCGGCGGTTCCCCAGAGGTCGCTGCCACCCGCCGTCAGCGGATCGACCTTGGTCATGGTGACGAGCGCGTCGTCCGCGGTCCTGGCCTCGGCGTAGGCCTGGGCGTACACCTCACCGGTGTAGCCGCAAGGATTGGTGAAGTAGGTCGTCGCGTTGGCACTGACACCCTGAGCGACGGGAACCGCAAAGCGGCCGCCTTGGCCGTCTTCAAGGCGTGCTGGACGCCATGTCACGAAGAGGAATTTCTGTATAATGCTGGCCCGACCCCGTCCGGGTCGGGTTGGAAGTGGCCTTTGAAGTCCTTGTCTCATGAGATCGCGGGGGGAGCCAAATGGACACGATCGAAGCAACGAACAGCCTTCAGGTCACTCGAACCAAGATCCGACTGATCCTGAGTCGAGTCTTCGGGCTCAGCATACTGGGTCTCCTGGTCCTCGGGTCCAGCGACTGGTCCAACGCCCACCTTTTTGACCACATGCTCTTTCTCCTCGGAGTTCTGTTGGCCATCATAGGGTTCTGTGGTCGCCTGTGGTGTCATTCTTACATTGCAGGCCGGAAGAAGAGAGTCCTTATCACGGTGGGACCTTATTCCTTGTGCAGGCACCCACTATATTTCTTTTCCCTTGTCGGCGGGCTTGGATTGGGTCTCTGCACCGAGACCTTGAGCGTGGCCATTCTGTTCGTCCTTGCCTTCGCCGTATATTATCCTCACATCATTCGAACTGAAGAGGCGTTCCTGAGCGCGAACTTCTCTGATTATGAGGAATACAAAAAGAGGGTCCCTCTCTTTTTTCCGCGTTGGTCTCGATTTGCGGACGGCGATGTCATGGTGAATGCGAGTCACCTCCGGGGAGAGATCATGGAGGCTGGTGGCTTCCTGAGCTCTATCGGGATCTTTGAGCTCCTGGACTTGTTACACTACACCGACGTCTTACCAACGTACTTCGAGATCCTTTAGGTTCAGGCTGCAGGAGGCTCTGGGGATGGCCTGATTCATTCCGTGTACATCCGGATCACCCGCTCGACCGCCCGGGAGCAGACCGCACAGAAGTCGTGGGTGTTGCGGGTGAACATCACGCAATCGAGCTCGGGACGGTAGAGCCCCTTGGCCTCGTAGGACGCTCCCTGAAAGGCGCCGACCTTTCCGAAATGCTTTTCGGAACGGAGCATGGGGGAGGTTTTCTCCCGGACCTCACGGAAAAGCGCCTCCATCTGCTCCTCCGGGGCCCCCTCGGCCCGCAGCTCGCGGCGTTTCTCCTCGAAGCCGAGGATGGTCTTGTCGTACTCCTCCTGGTTCCAGGGCGTGGGGAGCGGCGTGCCCGGCCCGACCAGGTCCTTCCACTTGAGGTTGGTGGGGTCGAGGAGAGCCGTCACGTTCGGCTCCCAGGGCTCGGTGCCCGGGGGATTGAAGTCCTCGTAGGCCACCTGGGAGGTGTAGTACTCGTCCCCAAGCCCGGCGAAGGAGTGGCCGAATTCGTGGATCACGAGATAGGCGGACTCGGCGCTGTCCGCCACGGCCGTGTTCCAGAGGTTGAAGATGCCGCCGCCCCCGTACTTGCGGTCGTTGGCGAGGAGGATCAGCGTGTCGTACGGCGCCTGGGCCGCGATCTCGCGGAGCGCCTCATTCTCGTAGGTGAGCATGTAGCGCTCCGAGTCGAAGGCGTTGTAGGCGAGACCGGCGGGGGTCTTGCGCCAGATCTCCCGCCGCGGGTCGGTGACGCCGGACGCCGGGGAGGGGAGGGCGATGCCCCGGACGTTGAAGTCCCCCCGGTGGCGCTTGAAAGGCTCGACGGCGAAGAGAGCCTCGGTGAGGCGCTTCACGTCCGCCCGGAGCTTCTCCTGCTCGTTGGCCGCGTAGCCATCCCCCAGGATGAGCAGGTCCACCTTGGTCGCCGCCGGGCCGCTCTCGAAGACCGGGAAGACCGTGCCCACGGGCGGGATGGGAGAGCGGTCCACGAAGCGGCTGGCCGGGTCGGCGACGGTCGAGAAGATCTCGCGGAACGAGCCGTCCGGCGCCCGCTTCTTCAAGACGAGTTGAACCTTCCCCCGCGGCTCCGGGAAGCGCATGGACTCGTGGAACGTCCGCCACACCCCGCCCGCGGCCTCGCCCGTCGTCTCCCACTCGCCATAGATCGAGGCAAAGCCCCGGGAGTAGACCGTCCGGTTCGTCCCGAGCTCGATCACCTCGAACAGGTACTTGCCCAGATTCGTGTCGTCGATCAGGCGCACCCGGCTGCCCGGCCACTCCCCTTCGAGGCGGAGGGCGTCCAGGCTGACGTGCTCCTCTTTGGCCGTGCCGCTGTGGAAGTAGTCGAAGCGGAGGGTGCGGCCGGTGAAGCGGGCGTCGAAGGCATCGGCGGAGGCGGGGGATTGCAGGGCGAGGGCGAGGATCAGCCCGAGGACGGGGTGGGGCATGGATGGGGTCTCCTTTCGGTCCGGGCCATTCTAAAGCCGGTCACGCAGAGGGGCGCAATGAATTGCGCCCCAAACGTGGCTCTCCGCGGGTGTCACCGGGACCTGGCAGCTTCGCCGTGAACTAGAGTAGAAAATCGATGCCTCTCCTTCTCCAATTCCGCACCTTCCGCGCCGACCGCGGCGACGCCAAGGTCCGGCGCCTGGATCTCGCCATCCTGCGGCACCTGGAGGACCGCCCGGAGATCTCCCGCGCCCAGATTCAAGCGTGGATCGATTCCGGGCTGGTCCGGGTGAACGGGGTGGCGGCGGCGAAAGCTTCGAGCCGGGTGGCGAGCGGGGACGAGGTCGAGGTCGTCCTCCCCCCGCCTCCCCCTCCGCCGCCCGCGCCGGTGGCGCAGGAGATGCCGGTCTCCATCCTCTATGAGGATGAGCACCTGCTGGCGGTGGACAAGCCGGCGGGGCTGGTCGTCCACCCGACGCACGGTTACTACAAAGGGACGCTCCTCAATGCCCTGCTCTGGCGGTCACGGGAATGGGCGGGTGAAGAGCGCCGCCCGGGGCTGGTCAACCGGCTGGATCGCGACACGTCCGGCGTGCTGCTGGTGGCCAAGGGGCCGGAGATGCACGCGGCGCTGGTCCGGGCGTTCCGGGCCCGGAGGGCGGAGAAGGAGTATCTGGCCGTGGTCCATGGGCGAACGCCGTTCGCCAAGGGGCGGATCGACCTCAGGATCCTCCGCGATCCCGAGGACCGGCGGCGGATGACGGCCTCGAAGACCGAGGGGCGGGAGAGCTCGACGGTCTACGTGCGGCTCGCCGAGTCTCCGGAGGAGCCGCTCTCCCTCGTCCGCTGCCGGCTGTTGACGGGGCGGACGCACCAGATCCGGGTGCATCTCAAGGCGTTGGGATTGCCGATCGTGGGCGATCCGGTCTACGGCGAGCCGCGGTGGAAGGGGATCGGGGATCCGGAGTTGGCGGCGCTCTGCCGCGATTTTCCCCGGCAGGCGCTCCATGCACGCCGGGTGGCGCTCGTCCACCCGACGCACGGTTACTACAAAGGGACGCTCCTCAATGCCCTGCTCTGGC
>DASQEB010000005.1:0-31184 GCA_035633875.1 Thermoanaerobaculia bacterium | reverse complement strand
GGAGAGGGGGACAGGGGGTGAGGTTCCGAATCCCCCTCGTAAATAGTAGACTCGACGGGTTTTCGAGGCCGCCACTCCGGCCGCCCACGACTCCGGAGGTCGTTTCATGCCCTGTCGCTTTCGAACGGCCCGCCTGGCGCTGGCCGCTGTGCTCGTTCTTTCCTGGCCGGCCGCGGCCCAACCCGCCGGCGATGCGCTTGCGGCCCGCATCGACCAGGCCGTGGAACGGCTCGCGCCGCAGATCGTCGAGATCCGGCATCAGCTCCACCAGAATCCCGAGCTGTCCAACCGCGAGGTGAAGACGGCCGAGTTGGTGGCGGCCCACCTGCGGAGCCTGGGGTTGGAGCCGAAGACCGGGATCGCCAAGACCGGCGTGGTCGCCCTCCTGAAGGGTGGCAAGCCCGGCCCTCTCATTGCCGTACGGGCGGACATGGACGCCCTGCCGGTGACCGAGCAGACCGATCTGCCGTTCAAGTCCACGAAGCGGGACACCTTCCTCGGCCAGGAGGTGGGCGTGGCCCACGCCTGCGGGCACGACATCCACACCTCCGTCCAACTCGGGGTGGCCTCGGTGCTGGCGTCGATGAAGGAGGACCTGCCGGGGAGCATCCTGTTCATCTTTCAGCCTGCCGAGGAGGGGCCGCCCCCAGGCGAGGAGGGCGGGGCCGAGCTGATGCTGAAGGAGGGAATCTTTGCGGAGGCCAAGCCGGCGGCCATCTTCGGTCTCCATTCCTTCTCGGATCAGGAGGTCGGGAAGGTGGGCTACAACCCGGGTCCGACCATGGCGGCGGTGGACCAGTTCGTGGCCAAGATCAAGGGCAAGCAGTCCCACGGCGCCTACCCCCACCTGTCGGTGGACCCGATCGTGATTGCCTCGCAGGCGGTCCTCGCCCTGCAGACCATCCGTTCGCGCAACCTGTCGGCGCTGGAGCCGAGCGTGGTGACCGTGGGGATCTTCCGCGGGGGCGAGCGGTTCAACATCATCCCCGGAGAAGTCCATCTGGAGGGGACCGTCCGAACCTACAACGAGGACGTTCGCACCGAGGTCGAGCGCCGGATGCGCGAGATCCTCGACGGCATCACCCGCGCCGGCGGGGCCAGCTTCGAGCTGGAGTACAAGAAAAACGCACCGGCTACGGTGAACGATCCGGCGCTCGCCAAGGCGGTCGATCCCCTGCTCCGCCAGGCCGCGGGGGACGGCAACGTCGTGATTGTGGAGCCGAGCATGGGCGGGGAGGACTTCGCCTACTTCGCCAACGAGGTCCCCGGGTTCTACTACCGGCTGGGAGTGGTCAAGCCGGGAACCACGTCAGGGGGCCTGCACACCCCCACGTTCCGGGCCGACGACAGCGCCGTTCCCGTGGGAATGAAGGTGATGTCTCGGCTCCTGGCCAGCTATCTCCAAAGAAAACCGTGATTCTTTCTCGTGAATCTTCGAGGTGACGGAATGCGAAACGAAGGGCCGTACGTGAGCAGCTTCGGCGTCGAGAACCAGGGGATCACCGACGCCGGCACGGTCTACTGGAACCTGCCGACCGCGCGGCTGGTCGAGATGGCTGTCCGGCGCAACGAGGCGGTGCTCGGGAGCGAAGGGTCGCTGCTCTGCGAGACGGGCCAGCACACGGGCCGGTCGCCCAACGACAAGTTCCTCGTCCGGGACGCTTCCATCGACGGGGACATCTGGTGGGGCGAGGTCAACCGGCCGTTCGACCGGGAGAAGTTCGACCTCCTGCTCGCCGAGGCCCGGGAGTACGTGAGGGGCAAGGATCTCTTCGTCTTCGACGGCTATGCCGGTGCCGATCCCCGCTACCGCATCAACGTGCGGGTGATCACCCAGACGGCCTGGCACAACCTCTTCGCCCGCAACATGTTCGTGCGCGAGGAAGTCGGCGGGATCCTGAGCTCCTTTACGCCTAACTTCACCGTGCTCAATGTCCCGTTCCTCGACGCCGACCCGGCCCGCCACGGCACCCGCTCCGCGACGTTCATCCTCCTCGACCTTGCCCGCCGCATGGTGCTCATCGGCGGCACGCAGTACGCCGGCGAGATCAAGAAGAGCATCTTCAGCGTGATGAACTATTACCTGCCGAAGCAGGGCGTCCTCTCCATGCACTGCAGCGCCAACTATGGGGCGACCAGGGAGGACGTGGCCCTCTTCTTTGGCCTCTCGGGCACCGGCAAGACGACCCTCTCGGCCGATCCGGTCCGCACCCTGATCGGCGACGACGAGCACGGCTGGAGCGCCGACGGCGTGTTCAATATCGAGGGCGGCTGCTACGCCAAGGTGATCCGCCTGTCGCCCGAGGGCGAGCCCGAGATCTATCGCACCACGCGGACCTTCGGCACGATCCTGGAGAACGTGGACTACGACCGCGAGACCCGCCGGCTCGACCTGGACAGCGACCGGCTGACCGAGAACACCCGGGCGAGCTACCCCGTCACCCAGCTCGCCAACGTGGACCTCGGCGGCCAGGCCGGCCATCCGAAGAACGTGGTCTTCCTCACCTGCGACGCCTTCGGGGTGCTGCCGCCCATCGCCCGCCTCACCCCCGAGCAGGCCATGTATCACTTCCTCTCCGGCTACACGGCCAAGGTCGCGGGCACGGAGAAGGGGATCACCGAGCCCAAGGTGACCTTCAGCACCTGCTTCGGCGCGCCGTTCCTGCCGCTCCACCCGAGCGTCTACGCCAGCATGCTGGGCGAGAAGCTCCAGCAGCACGGCGCCCGCGTCTGGCTCCTGAACACCGGCTGGACCGGCGGCCCCTACGGCGTGGGCCAGCGGATCAAGCTCGGCTTCACCCGCCGCATGGTGACCGCGGCCCTCTCCGGCGAGCTCGACAGCGTCGAGACCTGGACCGACCCGTTCTTCGGCCTCTCGGTCCCGGTCCGGGTGGACGGCGTGCCCGACAAGGTCCTCCGCCCGCGCGAGACCTGGGCCCACCCGTCCGACTACGACGCCAAGGCAGGGCGCCTCGCCGAGATGTTCGCGGACAACTTCGAGAAGTACGAGGACCAGGTGAGCGAGGAGGTCAGGGCCGCGGGGCCGCGGAAGGTGAAGGCCTGAACACCAATCCCAAGCGCCCCCAGGGCGCCATCCCGTCAGCCCAGGGCGGAAGCCCTGGGCCAGGTGGGGGGCCGCCCATCCCTGCATGTCCAAAAGGGGCGCCGTCGTGCCCCCCCGCGAACGGCGTTCCGTCCCCCCGGGGCGCCCGGCCGGGCGTGCGACGCCGTCCGCTGCCGCCCAGGGTTTCCACCCTGGGCTGACCGGACAGCGCCCCCAGGGGCGCGGGGTTTGAATCCCTACGCCGCAATCCCTTCCAGCAGCCGGTCGATCTCCTCCCGGGTGTTGTACATCACGATCCCGGTCCGCAACAGCCCGCCCCTTTCCGCGAGCCCCAACGCCTCGATCGCACGGATGGCATAGAAGTGGCAGTCCCAGACCTGGACGCCCCGGGCTCCCAGGCGCCGGGCGAGGTCGATGGGGAGCTCCCCCTCTTTGGTGATCGAGACGGTGGGGGCGCGGCAGACGGAGAAGTCCGGTCCCCAGACAGTGACGCCCGGGATTTTCCGGACGTTGTCGTAGTAGTAAGCCCCCAGCGCGTGCTCGTAGACGGCGATGCCGTCCATCGCGGAGACGATCCTCTCCCGCAGCGTCGCCCCCTCTCCCCAGGAGGCGATGTACTCGACGGCTGCCTTCACTCCGGCGAGGGCGGCGTGGTTCAGGGTGCCGGTCTCGATCCGATCGGGCGCCTCGTCCACCTGGGTGCGGAGCTTGTCCGTCCGCAATCGGTCGAGGAGGTCGGGCCGGGTGTAGAGGAGACCCACGTGAGGGCCGTAGAACTTGTAGGCCGAGCAGAGGAGGAAGTCGCAATCCAGGGCAGCCACGTCGATCGAGAAGTGGGCGGCGTAGTGAACGGCGTCGAGGAGCAGCCAGGCCCCGACTCTCCGGGAGAGCTTCCGGGCGCGGGTCACGTCGTTCACCGTCCCCAGGGCATTCGAGGCGAGCCCCAGGGCCATGAGGCGGGTCCGTCCGGTGATCTGACGCTCCATGTCGTCGTAATCCAGAGTCCCGTCCGGCCGCAGGGACACCTCACGGATCACGATCCCGCTCTCCCGGAGGTTGAGCCACGGGCCGCGGTTCGCCTCGTGGTCGAGCTGGGTGATGACGATCTCGTCCCCCGGCTCCATCTCCCGGACGAGAGCCTGGGAGAGGGAGAAGGTGAGCGTCGTCATGTTCTGGCCGAAGGAGATCTCCCGTCCCGAGGGCGCTCCCAGAAAGGCGGCCACGGCCTCCCGGGTCTCGCGGAGCAGACGGTCCGTCTCCCGGGACGTGGGGAACTCACCGCAGGAGTTGGCGTTCGAGGTCTCGTAATACCGTGCGATCGCATCGATCACGGCGCGCGGCACCTGCGTCCCGGCCGGTCCGTCCAGGTACGCCAGCGGGTGTCCATCGACCGCGCGCGCCAGGGACGGAAAGTCCCGGCGGGCGCGGAGGCAGTCGGATTCGGTGAAGGGCATGGGGCGGATCATATCCCCCGGAAACCTTCCATCGTCCTTGGGCGTATAGCCCTGGGGGTATTGTCTCCCTGCTCCCGTAACCTGTTCGCCCCCGTTTTGAGGGGCTCTCACAGTGAGGAGGTGCCCGTGAAATTCATGCTCTCCGGCTGGCGGACCGCCGCCGCGGTGGCTGTCCTGGGGCTGCTCGCTCCAGGAGGAGTTGCCCGGGCGGCCGTGAGTTATGAGGACTATCACTCCTTCTCCGAGGTCGAGCGGCAGCTTCAGGCCTGGGGGAAGGACCATGCCGAGATGAAGGTGATGACCATCGGCCAGTCCGCCGGCGGCCGCGCTCTCTACGTTGTCCGCGTTGCGGCTTCGGGCGGCATCGACCCGGACGCCCGTCCGGCGATCTTCGTTGGTGCCAACATCAACGGCTCCCACAACGCCGGCACCGAGGCGGCCCTCGACCTCCTCGAGACGCTCACGACGGCTCCGGCCAGGAGCCCGGCCGCGAAGCTGCTCGAGACCCACACCTTCTACATCGCCCCGGCGCTCAATCCGGACGCCCACGACGCGATGTTCACGAATCCCCGCGGCCGCCGTTCCGGCAACGGCCTGAAGATCGACCGCGACCGCGACGGCCTCGCGGGCGAGGACCCCGCCGACGACCTGAACGGCGACGGGCTCATCACCCGCATGCGGATCGCCGACCCGGCCGGCGGCTGGCTTCCCCATCCCGAGGACCCCCGGATCATGGTCCGGGCGGACGGCTCGAAGGAGCGGGCCGGCGCCTTCCGCGTGGTGACCGAGGGCAAGGACGACGACAACGACGGTGAGTACAACGAGGACGGCGCCGACGGCGTGGCGCCCGACAGGAACTTCCCCCACGCCTTCCCGCACCCGGAGGCCGACGCCGGCCCGTGGCCGAGCTACGCTCCGGAGGCCAAGGCCCTGCTCGACTTCGTTCTCGGACATCGGAACCTGACGACGGCTGTGATCTACGGCCCGGCCAACAACTTCCTCGCCGCGCCCCAGAGCCTGGGCGGCGGCGGCGACCTGGGGACCCAGAAGTTCAAGCTTCCCCCGCAGGCCGCGCAGATGCTCGGCTTCGACCCGGAGGGCGAGTACACCATCGACGAGGTCTGGGCCGTGGCCAAGGACATTCCCTTCGTCCGCCAGAACAACATCACCAAGGAGCAGCTCCAGCAGTTCCTCGGCGCCGGCCCGGCCACCAAGGTGGACCCGGACGACCAGGCCTGGCTGGACAAGATCGCCGAGGCCTACAAGGAGCGCCTGAAGAAGGCCGGCCTCGCCGACGACCGGCCGGGCGAGCAGTACGGCAAGGGCGGTTTCACCCCCTGGCTCTACTACCAGGCCGGCATCCTGCCTGTCGAGCTCGACGTCTGGGGCGCGCCCAAGGCGAAGAAGGAGGAGGCCAAGGGGGAGGGCGACGCCCTGACCCTGGACAAAGTCGCCGGGATGTCCACGGACGAATTCGTCGCTCTGGGCGAGGAGAAGATCGACACCTTTCTCAAGGAGAACAAGGTTCCGGCCCAGTTCAACGCCAAGATGGTCATCGGCCTCATGAAGGGCGGCCAGGCCGATCCCAAGGCCATGGTCGACCGCATCAAGCAGATGGGTGGCGGGGGCGGTGCCTCCGGTGGCGGCAAGGGCAAGGACGACCCGGCCACCGAGCGGGCCCGGGACGTCCTCGCCTGGGCGGACGCCAGCGCCCCCGGCTCCTTCGCCGTGTGGACCCCGGTGACCCTGCCGGACGGCACCCGCGCCGAGGTCGGCGGTCTCGATCCCTTCCTCCAGACCAACCCGCCCATGGCGATTCTGAAGCCGGCGCTCAAAGCCCACACCGAAACGGTGCTCGACCTCGCCGGCCGGCTGCCACGGGTCGAGGTCCTCTCTCTGGACATCAAGGACCTGGGCGGCAGCGTCTATCGCGTCCGGGCGGTCGCGGGCAACCGCGGCCCGATGGCCACCCACACCAAGCAGGCCGTCCGGGCGCGTTCGCACCTGCCCGTGCAGCTCGTGCTCCGAACCGGCGACGGCGTCGAGCTGGTGACCGGCTATCCGGAGGTCACCTCCGACCGCCTGGACGGCGTCGCCGGCACCGTCGAGGCCGAGTGGCTCGTCAAGGCAAGGCCGGGGACCCGGATCGTCGTCGAAGCGATCACCGAGAACGCCGGCCGCGCGCAGAAGACCGTCACCGCTGGACAGAAGGGGGCCTGAACGCCATGAATCGCAAGACCAGCACCATCCTCGCAGCCCTGGCGCTCCTGGCGGCTTCCCTGCCGGCCCGGGCCGCGGAACCCATCCAGCCCAAGGGGAAGGCGCCGGATGTCGCCTTCAACCGGCTCCATCCCTACGAGGAGATCGTTGACGCCCTCGAGGGCTACGCCGCCGCGTACCCCGAGTGGGCGAAGCTCGAGAGCATCGGCAAGAGCATCCAGGGGCGCGACCTCTGGCTGCTGACGATCAACAACCCGAAGACCGGCCCCGAGCTCTCGAAACCGGCGATGTACATCGATGGCAACATCCACGCGAACGAGGTCCAGGGGGCGGAGACCGCCCTCTACACGGTCAAGTTCCTGTTCGACAACTACGGCAAGCTCCCCCGGGTCACCGAGCTTATGGACCGGGCGGCCTTCTACGTCTTGCCCATGGTCAACCCCGACGGTCGGGCCCTCTGGTTCAAGGGGCCCTCCGACGAGGATTTCCCCCGCACCGTCATGGTGCCGGTGGATGACGACCGCGACGGCCGGACCGACGAGGACGGCTATGACGACGTGGACGGCGACGGCTACGTCACCCAGATGCGGAAAAAGGTCCCCATGGGCCAGGGCACGCACCGGATCGACACCAAGGACCCGCGCCTCCTCGACGGGGTCGAAGAGGGCGAGCTGGGCGACTACATCCTTCTCGGCAAGGAGGGATTCGACAACGACCGGGACGGCCGGGTCAACGAGGACACCATCGGCTACGTGGACCCGAACCGCACCTGGGGGTACTTCTGGGAGCCCCCCTATGTTCAGGCCGGCGCCGGCAAGTACCCGTTCTCGATCCCCGAGACGCGGGCCATCGCCATGTGGGCGGAAAAGCACCCCAACATCGCTGCGGTCCAGAGCTACCACAACAACGGCGGCATGATCCTGCGCGGCCCGGGCGCCAAGACCGACCCTCCCTATCCGCCGCAGGACGTCAAGGCCTACGACCTGATCGGCAAGGAAGGCGAGAAGCTCCTGCCGGGCTATCGCTACATGATCACCTGGAAGGACCTCTACACCGTCCACGGCGGCACGACGGACTACTTCTACGGCGTCCACGGCGCCATGGCCTTCACCAACGAGCTCTACAACGCCCCGGCGGACTTCGACAAGGACGGCGAGGTCACGGACGAGGAGCTCATGCGCTTCAACGACCACCTCACCCTGGGCCGGCAGTTCATCAATTGGAAGCCGTTCAACCACCCTCAATACGGCCCCATCGAGGTCGGCGGCTTCCGCCGCGACGTGAACCGCGTGCCCGAAGGTTGGGCCCTGGAGGACGAGACGCACCGCAACAATGCCTTCGTCCTCTTCCACGCTCATCACCTGCCGCGCCTCTCCTTCGGGGAGCCCATGGTGAAGAGCCTCGGCGGCAATCTCTGGCGCGTCGAGGTGCCGGTCCTGAACGATCGGGCGATCCCCACCATGACCGCCCGGGCCGTCCAGGACAAGCTCCACCGTCAGGACGTCGCCACCCTCACCGGCGTCCGCGTGGTTTCGAGCGGTCTCGTCGACAATCAGTACCTCGACAAGGTCAGCCTCCAGGAGCACCGCCCCGAGCGCCTGATGGTCCCCGGCGTCGACGGTCTCTCGACCCGCATCCTCTTCTTCCTGGTGGAGGGCAACGGCGAGATCACCGTCGCCTACGACAGCCTCAAGGGGGGAAGGACTTCGAGAAAGATCCCCCTCAGGGAGACGGGGATGGGGACGGTGCAGGCGAAGTAGGGGAATGGTAAGAAGCTTTTCGAGGCCCCGGAGGGCGTCAGGCTCCCGGGGCCTTGTTTTGCAGTCTCTCGGAATGCCGCGCTGTGCGGGAAGAGAGGGGGCAGAAATTTTATTCCCACAGTTGTGTAATACGAATCGATTTATTGTCCATCCATGTCTTGCCTCTCTCCTCTCTCACCCTCCGAATTTGCGCGAAATGCCCGAAGCTTAGCGGGTTTGCGCGAAATTCCGTTTCGCCTGAAGGGGTTCAATCCATTTTCCGGAGCCAGGTAAATCTAGTCGAGAGAAGAACCATGGCCGATAGTGTCTTTTTTCTCCTGGGGCACATTCGCCTGTTGACAAGCGCCAGACATTCGTAGATCCTCTCCCAAAGTGGCACTGCTGAAGATGATAAGCCAAGCCGCTGCTTCATGTTAGAAAGGATCGGAGGCGGACGAATCTGGAGGTAGCGTGGAAAAGTGAAACGCCTGACAGCGGCAACTGCCAGGCGTTTCTGAGACGTTAACCCGGCCGGGGGCCGGATGGCGGTCCCATACAATTGCCATCCTACGCCGCTGAGTGCCCCCGGTCAATACACCGGAGGTGTGCCATGCGGCACTTCCATGGGCAAGTTGTACCTCGGCACCGGTTCCTTTGGGGCCTGATTCTGCAGGGTCTGCCGCGGTCTTGGGTCGGGGCGAGACTCTCAGGTGATCAGGAGGGGCCCCCCGGACGCGCCGGCGCCCGACGGCGCGTCCGGGTCTACAACCGGAAATGATCCTCCCGCCACACCCGGACCCTCTTTTTGATCTCGTCCCTGTGGGTGAGACGCCCTGCCAAGACCTCCCGGCAAAGCTCGGGAAGCTGCTCGTCGCAGGCGAAACGCAGGGCGATGAAGTGGCTGGGGCGGAGATCGCGGATCCGGGGCTTCAAGTCGGCCGGGAGGACCCTCTCCATGCGGAGCATCTCCTCCAGGCGGATGACCCGGTCCTGGGCCTTCAAAGGGAAGATTCGGGCATAGTAGAGAACCAGCACCAGGGCGACCGCCACCGCGACCCCTAGAATTCGGTCGAAGAGGGGCATCTCGAAGCCGGGATAGCCCCGGACCAGCCGGTACAGCGCCCAAAGGAGATTGATCACGAGGATTCCGAAGGCCACGAAGTGGTAACCAGGAACGAACTTCCGGTGGTTGGCATAGCTCTGCGGCTGCCGCCTGGACATGGACCCTCTCCTGACCCTTTCCGGGCCGATTCCAAATCATGGATGAACGAGGGATCAGTATAGACTCCCGGCCATGGACCCGGAAGCCAAGGACCTGCAGTGCATCGACGTCACGGCCGTGGCGGGCTCCTGGGACCGCTTCGTCCAGTCGTTCATCGCCGGATATTTCGAGTCCCACCCCACGTTTGCCGCCGGGGCGGGACGGCATGAATATGACGGCCGGCTGCCCGACTGGAGCCGGGAAGGAATCGAGGGGGAGATCGCCCGGCTTCGGGAGGAGCGGGTGCGGGCGGAGGCGTTCGACGCCGGGATGCTGGACGAAAGCCGGGCCTTCGAGCGGGAGGCCCTCCTCTCGGTGATCGATTTCGAGCTGTTCTGGCTCGCCGGGGCCGAGACCCCCTGGCGGAACCCCCTCTATTATGCCGGTCCCCTGGATCCCAACCTCTATCTGAGCCGCGAGTACGCCCCTCTCGAGGAGCGGCTCCGGGCCTATATCGACTACGCCCGGGCGGTCCCGCGGGCGGCAGATCAGATCCGGGCGAACCTCGTCACGCCCATGCCCCGGACGTTCGCAGAGCTGGGCAAGCTCTCATTCGGCGGGCTTCCCGGATACTACGAGAGGGACGTGCCGGCGGCCTTCGCCGCGGTGGACGACCCGGCGCTCCAGGCGGAGCTGCGGGAGGCCAATGCCGATGCCGCCCGGGCCATGCGGGAGCTGGGAGAGTGGTTCGAGTCGCAACTCCCCCCCGAGGGGGCCGACGCCGGCGAATTCCGCCTCGGTCCGGACCTCTTCCGGCGGATGCTGTGGGAGACGGAGAGAGTGGACGTCTACCTCGGCGAGTTGGAGGAGGCCGGCCGACGGGAGTTGGAGCGCAACCTCGCCGCTCTGCGGGAGGCCTGCACGGCCTATGCTCCGGGGCTGTCCGTGGCCGAGTGCCTGGAGAAGGTGCAGGCCGAGAAGCCTCCGGAGGGGCCGGTGGAGGCCGCCCGCCGGCAGCTCGCGGGCCTCCGGCGGTTCGTCGAGGAGAAGGGGCTCGCCTCCATCCCAGGAAGCGAGGAGGCGCTCATCCGGGAGTCTCCACCCTACCAACGCTGGAACTCGGCGTACATCGACATCCCCGGTCCCTACGACCGGCACCTGCCGTCCATCTACTACATCACTCCCCCGGACCCGTCCTGGACTCCCGAGGAGCAGGCGGCCTACCTCCCCGGCGAGGCGGACCTCCTGTTCATCACCATTCATGAGGTCTGGCCCGGCCATTTCCTCCAGTTCCTCCACTCGAACCGGGCCGAATCGGAGATCGGGCGCCTCTTCGTGACCTACGGCTATGCCGAAGGCTGGGCCCATTACTCGGAGGAGCTGATGTGGGAGGCAGGCTTCGGGGAGGGGGACCCGCGCCTCTGGATCGGCCAGATCCAGAACGCCCTGCTCCGCAACGTCCGCTATCTCGTCGCCCTCGGTCTCCACACCGGAAGGATGACCCTGGAGGAGGCGGAGCATCTGTTCCGCGAGAAGGCCTTCCAGGATCCTGCCAGCGCCCGCCAGCAGGCCGCCCGCGGAACCTTCGACCCGGGGTATCTCAACTACACCCTGGGGAAGCTGATGGTGAGGAAGCTCCGGGAGGATTGGACCGCCCCGCGCGGCGGCCGGGTGGCGTGGCGGGAGTTCCACGACCGGTTCCTCTCCTTTGGAGGGCCGCCGATCCCGCTGGTCCGGAGGGCGATGGTGGGAGAGGGCGGGGGGCTGCTCTGAGGCGCTCAGAGGCCGTTGAGGATCTCCAGATATTCCCCCATCCCCATCTCCCGCGCATTCGACGGGTTCGACCCATTCCCCACTGCCCGTTCGGCGACCCAGGGGTAGTCCTCTTCGGGGATCCCCAGGTCCCGGAACGGCGGGATGTCGAGATTGCGGACCAGGTCTTCCACGGCCTGGATGACGCCATCGGCCCCTCCTGCGATCCCGAGAGGGCCGGCCAGGGTGGCGAGCTTGCTTTCGGAAGCGGCGAGGTTGTAGCGCAGGACCGGGGCGAGGAGGACGGCGTTGGCGAGGCCGTGGGGGACGTCCCAGCGGCCGCCCAGGGTCTCGGAGAGGCAGTGGACGGCGGCCACGTCCGCATTGCCGAAAGCGAGGCCGGCGATGGTCGAGGCGCGCATCACCGCCTCCCGGGCCTCGGCATCCCCGGCGATGTCGGCGGCGGCGCGGCGGAGGTGGGGGAGGAGAAGGCCGATGGCGCTGGTGGCCAGGGCGTCCGAAACGGGGTTGGCGAGACGGCAGGTGTAGGCCTCCAGGGCGTGGGTGAGGGCGTCCACTCCGGTCCAGGCGACGAGCCTTGCGGGGAGGGTGTGGAGGAGGTCGGGGTCAACCAGGGCCCAGGCGGGGAACATGGTCTCTCCCTTGACGCTGATCTTGGCCTGGCGCTCTTCGACGGTGATGACGGAGACCCAGGTGACCTCGGATCCGGTGCCGCAGGTCGTGGGGATCGCGAGAAACGGGAGCGGCGTTTCGCGGTAGCGGTTCCTCCCCTCGTAGTCGGCGCACGAGCCGCCGTTGGGGATCACCATGGCGGCGGCTTTGGCGGCGTCGAGGACGCTCCCTCCCCCGAGGCCGATCACCAGCGAAACCCCCTCCTCCCGCCCCCAGTCCGCCATGCGGTCGATCGTGGAATGGCGGGGGTTCGGCTCGATATCGTCGAAGGTGACGGCCTCGACGCCGATCGCCCCGAGGGCGCGCCAGACCCGCTCGGGCCAGCCGGTCTCCTCGATTCCCGGGTCCGTCACCAGGAGGACGCGGTCCGGGGAGTAGCCGCTGACGACCTCGGGGAGACGCCCGAGCGATCCGGGCTCCAGCAGGACGCGGGTGGGAACGCGAAAGGGGCGCAGGGGCTGGGTCATGGCGGGAGATTGTACCGCCCGGACTTCGCCCGGATGCGATCGAGCCGGGCGAGCGCCCCAGGTACGTCCAGCCGTCCGTAGCCGAAGGCTCCGTCCGGGCCTGGCTCCCCCAGATCGGCCGCTCCGCCGGTCAGGGCCTCTTCCAACTCCACCACGGACGTCTCGGGGTGGTGCTGGAGGAGGAGTGCCGCCGCGCCCGCGGCGAGCCCCGCCGCGAAGGAGGTGCCCTGACCCCGCCGGTAGGTGGAGGAGGAGAGCGGGAAGGCGGCCACGAGCTCCTCGGCCGGGGCGGAGAGGAGGGGAAACGTCGAGCTGCCGCACGCGCCCGGCCCCCGGCTGGTCTTCTCCCAGGGTCCGCCGTCCCGGCCGAGGCCGCCGAGGGAGAGGGCGGCACGGCCTCCCGGGTAGAGGCCGCCGTAGTTGGCCGGCGAGCGGTCGGTTCGCTCTCCCGGGCCGCGGTTGCCCGCCGGGAAGACGGGGAGGATCTCGGCCGCCCGCCAGG
Organism: Thermoanaerobaculia bacterium; assembly: GCA_035633875.1. Classification (GTDB taxonomy): domain Bacteria; phylum Acidobacteriota; class Thermoanaerobaculia; order Multivoradales; family UBA5704; genus DATARR01. The sequence goes on along the minus strand of DASQEB010000005.1, from coordinate 18,092 downwards.
CGTCCACGAAGGGCTGGAACGAGCGGTCGCAGCCCTCGGACGGGAGGAGCCAGGCGGCGAGAAGCACGTCGGGCCGGCCCACGGTGAGCATCCAGTCGGCGCAGATCGTGAGGAGGACGTTGTTGAAGCGCCCCTCGGGCAGCCCCGCGCAGGCGATCCATTGGGCCCGGGGAGCGACCCCGAGCGTCACCCCGGCAGCGTTCGCTCCCACCGCGCAGGAGAGGACGCCGGTGCCGTGGCCTAAGTGGGAATCCCGAGGCGCCGCGCTTCCTCCCTTTGGATCGAGCCAGGAGCGCTCGCCCCCCCGAAAGCCGGGCGCGAGCTGCTCGTGGACGGCCGTCGCCCCGGAGTCGATGAGGCCGACGACGACGCCGGTGCCGTCGAGCCCCATCGTCCAGGCAGCGTCGGTCCCGATGGCGGCAACTCCCCAGGAGGTCTTCTCGGCGGGTTGGGCGGCCTGTCCCGCGAGGACCGGCTCCCGGGTCTCCGTCTCCGGAACGATGGCCACCACCTCCCGGCGTCGGGCGAGGGCCTCGATTCCCGCCGGCGTCGCCTCCACCAGCAGGCGGTTGACGATCGTGAACCCCCGCCAGGAGCGGACGAGCCCTTCCCGCTTCATGTCTTCGAGGACGGGGAGGAGACGCTCCTGGCTCCTCGCCGCCACCGCGTCAAGGGCGGCGATCACGGCGGCGCGCCTCTCGTGTTTCGTCAGGTTCCGCCGCGCATGGGCCCGGCCGAGCCGTTCGAGGTCCACCTGCTCGCCCAGGTCTACCAGCACGCGCAGGGTCCCGCCGGGAGGGACCGGAGGGAGCGGTGCGGCGATCTTCGCAGGGAGGGGGGACGGCGAGGTGAGATCCCCCTGGCGCGGCAGGCAGGAGACCGCGAACACGAGCAGGAGGGCGCAGGCTGCGACGAGCAAAGCGGGGGCGAGCCCGGCGTCCCGCCCCCTCGGAATGGTCCCGCTCACCTACTGGAGAATCGTCCCCAGAGTGCTGTGGGTGAACACCGCCTTGAGGTGGTTCGGCAGGTTGATCGACATGCCGCCCGCGAAATTGAGGCCGATCGAAGTCGGCACGCCATCCGACGTGTTGTTGAGGATGGCCTGGACCAGGGCCTGGCCGCCCGGGCTGCCGAGGTCGACCGAGATCTGGGTCGGCCGGATGCCGTTGGCCTTGGCGTTGACCGCCAACGCCTCGGACAGAGGCACCTCGACCCCGCCCAGGGTCACGCTGGTGAGCTCGGCCGTGAAGCCGTTGTCGAGGGCACCCGACCAGATCTGGTTGAGCAGGTCGCCGACGTTGCCGAAGCTGGCCTGCAGGTCGAGGTCCTTGTCGATCTCCTCGAGCACCACCTCGCAGAGGAGGATCGGGGGCGGGGGGGATCCGCGATGGGACTGGATCCGGTTGAGCTCGAACTGGCAGCCCGGGAGCGGATCGGTCGCGGTCCACTGCGGCAGGAAGATGCCGCCGAGAATGCCGCTGCTGCCCTGGACGTCGTCACCGTCGCGGTCGATCTGACCGTCGCGGCTGAACGAGCTCGGGACCGGATTGCGATAGGTGTAGATCCGGAGATTGACGTCCCGGCCTCCCCGGTTGTCATACTTGACCGTGTACGAGTAGGTGCCGTCGAGATTCGGGTCGCCGGTTCCGGTGAAGGAGATCTCCGTGGCGAACAGCTTGGCCTCCGCCTGAGTCTGATGATCGGTGTGCCCCTCATAGTCCGAAATTGCGCATCCACTACCCAGAACAGCGATCGCAGCGACGCAAGTCAACAGGAACTTCTGCTTCATACTCGCTCCTTTCGACGTGGCCTTCGGGGCCGGTTGACCGAGCTTGGGCGATTCAAGAAATGAAAAACGTGAATAGTTCGATCCGCGCTCCCCTCCTCTGCTACAAGCGATACATCCATAAAATACTGGTGTCCGCCGGAGTGGAAAGCGAGCCCGTGATAATCTGAATGTTCACAATTGCCTGGAGGCCGAGCCCTATGGAGTCCGTTGCCCACGCCACCCCCGTTGCCCGACCCGCAGCGGAGCGCGCCGCTGCCCTCCCGTGGACCGTGGCCGCCATGCTCTTTGGCTCGACGAGCATCGTGGTCGGCCTGCTCTGGGACATCTCCTGGCACATGACCATCGGCCGGGATTCGTTCTGGACGCCTGCCCATCTGGCGATCTATCTGGGCGGGGTGCTGGCGGGGATCTCCTGCGGATGGCTCGCCCTGAAGACGACCTTCGCCGGTACCGGCGAGCAGCGGGACGCCGCCGTCCGCTTCTGGGGGTTCCGGGCGCCGTTGGGGGCCTGGGTGGCCATTTGGGGTGCCCTGGCCATGCTCACCTCGGCGCCGTTCGACGACTGGTGGCACAACGCCTACGGTCTCGACGTGGAGATCCTCTCGCCGCCCCACAGCGTGCTCGCGGCCGGAATGATCGCCATCCAGATCGGCGCCATGCTTCTGGCCCTCTCGGCCCAGAACCGCGCGCCCACCGGGCAGGGGCGGGCTCTGGGGATCGGCCACCTCTTCGCCTCGGGGGCGGTGCTCCTCATGCTGGCCACCCTGCTGATGGAGGACAGCTATCCGAACGACCAGCACAATGCCTATTTCTACAAGGCGTCGTGCCTGGCCTTCCCCGTCCTCCTCGCGGCCGTGGCCCGCTCCTCGCGCCTGCGCTGGGCGGCCACGATCACCGCAGCTTTTTACATGCTCCTTGTCTGCGCCATGGTGTGGATCCTCCCCCTCTTCCCAGCCCAGCCCCTCCTGGGGCCGATCAACAATCCGGTGGACCGCATGGTGCCGCCCCCCTTCCCTTTCCTCCTGATCGTTCCTGCGGCCGGAATCGACTGGATCCTCCAGCGCCGGGAGGACAAGCGGGCCGGGTGGGGAACCGCCCTCTTCCTCGCGGCGGCCTTCCTCGGCCTCTTCTTCGCCACCCAATGGCTCTTCTCCGAATTCATGCTCTCCCCCTGGGCCAGGAACTGGTTCTTCGCCGGAGACCGCAACTGGGATTACTCGCTGAACCTGGGGGACTGGCGCTACGAGTTCTGGGACCTGGACGAGGACCCGGTGACCATTCAGGGCCTGGGGACGGCCCTGGTGATCGCCTACGTCTCCACCCGGATCGGCCTCTGGTGGGGGGCTTGGATGGCCCGGGTGCGGCGATGAGGAAGCTCATCCTTCCGATCGCTTTTCTCCTTGCGATTCCCTCCGCGGCCCACGTGGGGAGCCCGAACGTGTTCTTCGACGGCGAGGCCGGCCCCTACCCGGTCCGGGTCATCGTCCGTCCTCCGGAAGCCATCCCGGGGCTCGCCGAGATCACCGTGCGGATCCGGGAGGGGAAGGCGGACCGCGTCACCGTCCGGCCCGTGCAGTGGCAGGCCGGGGTCGAGGGCGCGCCGCCGCCGGACGTGGCGGAGCTCGTGCCCGGCACCAGGGACCTCTTCACCGCGGAGCTCTGGCTCATGGAGGCGAGCTCCTACAGCATCGACGTCCGGGTCGAGGGAGGGGCCGGGCAGGGGAGCGTCGTGGTGCCGGTGGCGGCTCTCCCGAGCCGGATCCTGGAGATGCCGCCGGGAATGGGCGCCATCCTGGCCGGGCTCGGGCTCTTCCTCTTCCTCGGTGCGGTGACGATCGTGGGCGCCGCCGTGCGGGAGAGCACGCTGGGACCGGGAGAGGTCCCGGACGACGGGCGGCAGAGGCGCGCCCGGATCGTGACTCTGACGGCTGTCGCCCTCTTCGCCCTTGTCCTTTACGGGGGCAAGGTCTGGTGGGACAGCGTCGACGCCCGGGCTCGGGCGGGGATCTACAAGCCTTTCGAGGTGGAGACCGCGGCGCGCCTCGACGCCGGCCGGCAGGTGCTGCGCCTCGTCATCGCGGACGAGCGCCGCCGCGACTGGTCGCCGCTGATGCCGGACCACGGCAAGCTGGTCCATCTCTTCCTCCTCCGCGAGCCAGGCCTGGACGCCTTCGTCCACGTCCACCCCGTGCCCCGGGGCGAGGACGCCTTCGAAGCGGCCCTTCCGCCGCTGCCCGCCGGCACCTACCGCGCTTACGCCGACGTCGTCCACGAGAGCGGCTTTCCCCAGACCCTGGTGGACACGGTCGAGATCCCCGCCCCGGGCACCCCCAGAGCGGGCGCTCCGGAGCCGGACCCGGACGACTCCTCGCGCCAGTCCCCGCCCCTGCCGTCCGCCTTCGCCGCCGGTCCCCGGATGAGCATCCTGGAGGATGGCTCCACCATGCTCTGGCACCAGGCCCCCCTCGCCGCCGGCCGCGAGACCGACCTCCGCTTCGAAGTTCGCTCCCGCGAAGGGCATCCCCTCCCCCTGGAGCCCTACATGGGGATGCTGAGCCACGCGGCGATCACTCGGGATGACGGCACGGTGTTCGTTCATCTCCACCCGATGGGCAGCATCAACATGGCCGCCCAGCAGGCCTTCGAAAAGAAGGTCGCCCCGTCCGCCAGGTCGGGCATGGACCACAGCGCCCACGCCGCGCATGCCCACCACGGACCGACCGTCGTGTCCTTCCCCTACGAATTTCCCCAGCCGGGGAGGTACCGGATCTGGGTGCAGGTCAAGAGCGGGGGGCGGGTGTTGACGGGGGTGTTCGATACGGAGGTGGGGGCGTCATAAAAAGGACATAAAGGACACAAAGGACAGCAAGGACGGGGAAGGTCATCCTCGCCGCTGTCTTTCGTGTCCTTGCTGTCCTTGGTGTCCTTGCCTTGATTCCGCGTCCTACCGCCCCGCCCCCGCCAGCACCGCGGTCGCCCGGTCGATCTCCTTGGCGAAGCCTTCGATCACCCTGGCAGCGATCCCGATCTGCTCCTCCGCCTCCTTCCACTGCCGCTCCTCGATGGCCTCGCGGACGCCGGGGAGGGTCTTCACTCCGTAGCCGGTGTAGAAGCCCGGGGCGTAGATGTGGTGGGTGTACCAGGGGCGGCGCGGCAGGCCCTCCCGGCGGGTGAGGGCGCGCTCGAGACCCATGAGGATGCCGTCGAGGCGTGTGCGGTCCGCCGCCGAAAGGGTGCTGGCCGCGCCCTGGGCCTTCTCCCAGGCGGCGGCGCTCTGCTTCAGGGTCGCGACGGCGTTCTGGAGCGGGGCGAAGTTGAGGTAGGGCACGGGGTCGAGCCGCCTGGGCGCCACCCATGTCTCGGTGGGGTCGGCCGCAGCCTCGTAGACCTTGGCGTCGAGCCGGGCGTTCCTCTCCTCGGTCTCCTTCCTCATGTCGTCGGCGAGCTTGACCACCTCGTCCACATAGCCGCCGATGGTGGCGGCGGGGCGGGTGAGCTCGAAGGGGAGGACGTCCGCGTCCGCGAGCCGCAGGACGATCCGGCCGGCGGTCTTTGCCAGGGCGATCCCGTAGCCGAAGTCAGGATCCATGAAGCGGACGTAATGGTCGAAGGAGTCGTAGATGGAGTGGTACTGGCCGTACTGCCCCTCGCCACCGTAGCCGATGTTGAGCGAGGCGATGCCGAGGTGCTGGAGGAAGGGGGTGTAGTCGGAGCCGGAGCCCAGGGGCTCGAGGAGGAAGCTCTTCGTCGTCTTCGCCGCCTGCTGGTCTTCGGGCGAGCCGTAGAGCCGCAGGACGGCGAGGAGACGCTCGGCCACGCTGAGGTCCTTCTTCTGGGGCTCGGTCACCTCCCGGGCGGCCTGGTTGGCCAGGACCTCCAGGGTGTGGGAGCCGCCCACGTAGAGGAAGCCGCGGCCGTTGCTGTCCGAATTGATGTAGGCCACGGCATTCCGGCGCAGGAGATCGGCGTGGGTTTCGGCCCACTCGACCGAGCCAAGGAGGCCCTGCTCCTCAGCATCCCACCCGGCGTAGACGATGGTGCGCTTCGGCCGCCAGCCGGTCTTGACCAGCTCGGAGACGGCCCGGGCCTCTTCCATCACCGCCACCATGCCGCTCACCGGGTCGGTGGCGCCGTTGACCCAGGCGTCGTGGTGGTTGCCGCGAACGATCCACTGGTCCGGCTGCTCGGAGCCGCGGAGGACGGCGATGACGTCGTAGGCCGGCACGATCTTCCAGTCGAACTCGAGCTTCAGGCGGACCTTGGCCGGGCCGGGGCCGAGCCGGTAGGGGGTCGGCAGGACGCCGCGCCAGTTCTCGGGAGCGATGGGGCCGCCGAGGGCCCGGAGGAGGGGGAGGGCGTCCGCGTAGGAGATGGGCAGGACCGGGATCTTCGTCAGGGTGGCCGCCTCTTCCCTCTTGAGCCGCTTGGCGTCCTTGGTGGCTCCCACGAAGGGCGTCAAAGGGTCTCCGGGGTAGGTCGGCATGTCGGCCACGGAGCCGCGCTGGACGCCGTGCTCGGGGCGGTAACCCCCCTTGGGGTAGATGTCGCCATAGAAGTAGCCGTCGTCCTCCGGGTCGGAGTAGATGAGGCAGCCCACGGCGCCGTGCTCGGCGGCCACCTTGGGCTTGATGCCGCGCCAGGAGCCGCCGTAGCGGGCGAGGACGATCTTGCCCTTGACGTCGATGCCGCGCCGCTCCAGCTCCTCGTAGTCGCGGGGCACGCCGTAGTTGACGTAGACCAGCTCGCCCGTGACGTCGCCGTCGATAGAGTAGGCGTTGTAGGTGGGGAGCTGCTCGGCAACCTGTCCGGAGGTCGCGTCCTCGGGGAGGGTCGGCTCGGTCAGGGAGGCCTTGAACGGGGTGGGCTCGAGCATCTCGACGAGGCGCACACGGGGGGTGGGCAGGAGCACGTGGAACTCTTCGAGCCGCGCGTCGTATCCCCAGGAACGGAAGAGCTCCACCATGAACTCGGCGTTCTCCCGGCCGTAGGGGGAGCCCACGTGATGGGGACGGGCGGCGAGGCGCTTCATCCACTCCCGGAGGTTGTCCACCTTGAGGTGGGAGTCGAAACGCGCCTCGAGCGCTCTCTGCGCGGTGGCGCGCTCATTGCTGAACCCGAGCATGGGTTCCTGACTGGCAGGTGGAGCGGCCGGGGCCGCGGTGGCGGCCAGGGTACAGACGAGGGCGAGGACGGAGGCGGCGTTTCGGGATCGTCCGGGCATCGAAGGACTCCTGTAACAGTGGACCGGCTTGGTTCCGCGGATAGACTGGGGCATTCTAGCGCTCCACTTTGATGTCACGAGGACAGTACGCGAGAGTCGAGGTGAGGTTTCCGAACCGATCGATCGCCCGCCAGTTCCGGCTGGGGGACCTGAGCACCGATAGCCTGCGGTGGACCATGGGCTTCTTCTGTGGTCTCGTGGGGGCGTTCATCCTGGTGGCGCCCCACCATTTCGGCGCTCCGGTGTACGCCGCCCTCCGGCCTTACTCGTCCTGGTGGGGGACTCTTTCGCTCACCGCCGGGGTCGCCTTGATGGCGGTCGAGATCCTCCGCCCCCGAAGGTGGATCGTTCTCCTGGTTCACGGACTGCTCGGAGCAGCGCTTCTCGGCCTGGCAGCGAGCTTCGCCTGGGTCCAGGGATGGACCGGTTTGATCTCCTACACCATCCTCGGCTTGGGGACGATCTTCGCCGGCCTTCGTCCCCGCACCCGCGTTCCGCTGGGAGAGGGTGGAGACCTCTTCGCCCTTCTCATGGGAATGCTTGCAACGGTGGCCGGGGCCGTTCAAGTCCTGACCCCCGGCGTCTTCCAGAATCCCTACTACGACCCGATTCGGCCTTTCCTCCTTCCGCTGGGCCTCGGATTGCTGCTGATCGGGCCTCTGCTCTCTCTGGCCCAGCTCCGTCCGCCGCTCTCCCGAAGCCGATTGGCGGCCCTCCACCTGTTCAGCGGGCTCGTCTTCATCTCCTACGGGGTCTTCAGCTCGATCCCGCTCCGCGCCTGGACCGGGATTCCCCTGTACTGGGGGTGCGGTACGGCCGTGGCTCTTCTGCCCCGGCTCCGCCGCCACCTCGACGCGCTGGACACTTCGACCCTGCGAACGCGCCTGGGCCTGGCCCTGGGGGTGGCCACCTCCCTTTCGTTGATCCTGGCGACCGCCATCGTCACGCACCAGGAGGAGCGGCTCGTCGAAGAGCAGGTGCGGGAGGCCCTCCGGATCGAGGCGGAAGCGATCGCGCGCAACGTGGACGACTACGTGGAGCTGAGCGGCGCCCGGACCTACGCGGTGGCCGCCCTGGCCGGCCGGATCGCGATGACGGAGCCCGCGCAACGCGAGCTCCTCCTCGGCTCGCGTCAGGCCTATCCCGACGTGGCCGCCTTCCGGACCCTGGATGCACGTGGGGCCGTGGTGGCGGGGGTCGGACGGGTTCAGCTCCCTCCCCGGCTCCTGCGCGAGATGGCCGAGGAGATGCGGCGGAAGGCCCAGGTCCAGCTCCAGCTCGTCCGCATCAAGGGAAGCTCTCTGCTCCTCATGACCGCGCCGGTCCAGCGCCAGCGGCGCGAGCTGGGGGGACTGATCGTGGCCGTGTTCGATTCGAAGTGGCTCGCCCGGCGTATCGTGCGGCCGGGATCGAACGTCCACCTCGGGGATGGCCGCGGACACCTCATCGCCCACCAGGACACCGCGGCCGGCGGCCTTCCCGAGCTGCCGCAGGGATGGGACCGGCGTGTGCGGGCCGGAGCCACCCTGCAGACCGAAGACGGGATCGTCTCCACCGCCAGGGTGCCGGATCTGAATTGGATCGTGGCCGTGGAGCGGTCGCGGGCCGACGCCCTGTCCGGGGTGCGGCGCGGGCGGGACACGGCCTTCCTGCTCCTCCTCCTGGTCGTGCCCCTGGCCGTGGCGGGTGGCATCGCCACCGCGCGGCGGATCACCCGGCCTCTGGGGACTCTCGCCGACGCCGTGGACCAGATGGCGGCCGGCAACCCCGGCGCCCCCCTCGGCAGCAGCGGCATCACCGAGGTCGCCCGTCTCTCCTCGGCTTTCCGGGAGATGCGCGACCGTCTGGCCGCCCGCACCCGGGAGCGGGAACGGTTGTCGGAGGAGCTCAGGGCCCGGGCCGACGCCCTGGCCGAGAGCGACCGGCGCAAGGACGAGTTCCTCGCCATGCTGGCCCACGAGCTGCGCAACCCGCTCGGGGCCATTTCCAACGCCTCCTATCTCATGGAGCAGCTCGGTCCCACGGACCCCCAGATGGTTCGGGCCGTCTCCATCGTCCGGCGCCAGGTCCAGCACCTGGTCCGCCTGGTCGACGACCTGCTGGACGTCTCCCGGATCACCCGGGGAAAGGTGGAGCTGCGGCGGGAGAGGATCGACCTCCGCGAGGTGGCGCGGCACGCGGTGGAGATGACCCGGCCTCTCTTCGACCAGAGGGGCCACGAGCTGCGCGTCGAGCTTCCGGGTGAGCCCCTGATCCTGGAGGCTGACGCAACGCGCCTGGAACAGGTCCTGGCGAACCTCCTCCGCAACGCCGCCAAGTACACCGACCCGGGCGGCCGGATCGATCTCGCGGTCCACCGGGACGGGACCGCGGCCCTCGTCTCGGTCCGGGACAACGGCATCGGCATCGCCCCGGACCTGCTGCCCCGGGTCTTCGAGCTCTTCGCTCAGGGGGAGCAGAGCCTGGACCGCTCCGGCGCGGGCCTCGGCATCGGCCTCACCCTGGTGCGGAGCCTGGTGGAGATGCACGGGGGAACGGTGGAGGCCCGGAGCGATGGGTTGGGGAAGGGGGCGGAGTTCACCGTCCACCTTCCCCTGGCCGTCTAATATCGCCCCACCAGCCCAACCGAGTAGCTCCGCCCCCGCGCCAGCGCGGCCACCTCGTCGGGGGAGTCGCGGTAGCGCCGGTCCGTCAGGTTGCGGCCGATGACCCGGAGCTCCAGCGGCTCGGTGATCCGCCAGCCGGCGCCCATCTCGAAGAGCGTATGGCCCGGGCGCTCCACTTCGGTCGGTCCGGGGCGGTCGTCCTCGAGGACGACGATGCTCCGCAGGTAACCGAAGCCGCGCTCGCCGGCCCAGCGCAGGGTGGCCGAGCCGTTCGGGGCGGCGATGTCCGCGAGGTCGGAGCTGTCCTCGGCCTCGCCCCGGGCCACCGCCGCGGCCAGCTCCACGCTGAAGCCCGCGGGCAGGGCCGCCGTGGCTTCCAGCTCCAGACCCCGGATCTCCGCCTCGCCCCGGTTGCGGAAGAAAAAGTCCCGGTCTTCGCGGAAGCGCTCGATCAGGTTGTCGATCTGGTAGAAGTAGCCGTAGAGAGCCACCGACCGTCCGCCGGCCGCCCAGCGCACCGAGGCGTCGTACTGGAGGCTCTGCTCGGGCTCCAGGTCCGGGTTGCCGGTGATGAAGCCCCGGCCCGTGGGACCGCGGAAATAGCGGTCCGACAGCAGCGGGTCCCGGAAGCCCCGGGCCACCTGGAGGGTGGTCGTCACGTCCCGGAACGGGCCTACGGTGAGGGCCGCATGGCCCGAGAGCGCGCTGTGGTCCGTGGAGCGGTCCCCGAAGAAGCCGCCCTGGTTCTCCGTCTCCACCCAGTCCCCCCGCAGGCCGGCCGAGAGGAGAGCCCAGGACGCCAGGGTCCGGTCGTAGCTGACGAACAGACCGCGGGTGAGCTGGCGGGCGTCCTCGATGGAGAGCGAGCTCTCGAAGGAGGTCCGGTCTCCCGAGGCGTCCAGGGTCTCCCGGTTGGTGATCGCCTCCAGGTTGAATCGCGAGACCACCTCCAGGCCGGCCAGGAAGCGCCCGCCGAAGAGGGTCCGGGTCCCCACCGCCCGGAAGGAGCCGTCGTTGGCATCCACGTCCGAGCTCTCGATGAGGCGCTCGGCGGTGTTCGTCGGCGCACGGTCGCGGTCGGTCACCAGACGGTACCTGCCAACAAAGAGGCCCAGCTCCATGGAGTCGAAACCGGCGAACGCCCCGGCATCGAGGTTCAGGTTGAACCGGCGGGAGCTCTCCCGCGGGTAGATCGTGCGGACGACGTCGAAGTCCGACGCGGGTTTCCCCACGTCGTAGGCGTCGGCCAGGGAAAAGGCGGCCCGCAGCCGCCCGGCGGGCGTGTAGGTGGTGTAGCGCAGAGCCCCGCCGCGATCCCGGTAGGACGAGTCGGGAATGAGCTCGCCGCCCGCAGCCTCCTGATCCCCCGACTGGCGCCAGGTGAACTGGCCGAGGAGGGCGCCTCCCGGGATGTCATGGGAGGCCTCCACGCCCACCGCCTCCTCGTCGCCTGCCGCGAGGTCCTTGTTGAGCTGGAAACTGAGCGAGGGCGAACCCGGCTCGGGGTAGCGGGAGCGGGCGTGGACCACGCCGCCAAAGGCGTCCGAGCCGTAGGTGACCGAGCCGGGGCCCCGGGCGATCTCGATCGAGCCCAGGGTGAACGGGTCGAGGAAGCTGGCCGAGGCGCCGGCGCGGCGCTCGGTGGTGACCCGGGCGCCGTCCAGCAGGATCAGCGTCCGGCCGCGGCCGAGCCCGCGGATCACCGGCACGGCGGTGGAGGTCTCGTCCGTCCGGGAGATCCCCGCCACCCCGATCAGGGCGTCGGCGAGGCGGGGCGGCTGGCGCTGCTCCAGGTTCTCCTGGCCGAGGACGACCGTCCCGGCGGCGGGGGGAGCCTCGATGTTCGGGGCCACGCCCGCCGCCACCGTGACCGTATCCTTGAACGCCGGGGGGATCATCACCTCGATCCGGCCCGAGGCAGGGACCTCCAGGATCTCCATGGGAGCGGAGATGTCCCCCCGCGGTCCTGTGGCGATGAGCAGGAAGGGGGTGGGTGGATTGGGATTGATCCGGAAGCGGCCCTCCTGATTCGTCGTCACCGAGACGGAGGTCCCCACGACCGAGACCTCGTACCCCGCGGCAGGCATGCCCTCCGGGGTCAGCAGGACTCCCTCGAACGCCAGCGCGAGCGAGGGGGAGAGAAGAAACAGAAGGGACAAAAGGAACGGCCCCGGGGGGCCCAGGGAAAGTTTGCGCATGAACGGACCTCGATCCATGAACGTTCGAAAAAGACACCCTTCCCGGCCCTCGAGAGGGCGGGACCGGTGGGCGGTGAACGCGGAGCAGGGTCTTGGTCTATTCGTTGAACCGATGGATCAGCAGACGGACCGCCACCGGGGAGGCAGATCCCGGGCCCTCGTCGTGAGCGCGGGCTTGCGGACGGAGCGGAGGGTCCGCCTCGGTCTGGGCAGGGGGAGACAGGCTCGCGCGGTCCGCGGCGGGCCAGAGGAGGGCGCAGACCAGGGTCCTCACCGGCTCCACTCCGGTCACGGAGTGGGAATCCCCGGTGGACACCACCTCTCGCAGCCCGGTCCCGTCCCGGGAGCCCTCGACCCAGACCGCCACGCCCCGGTCCCCCGCCCGCGCCGCCTCGCCCGACGAGAGGACCCGGCGGGGAGGAGGGGTCCAGAAGCGCAGGCCGCCGGGCACGATCGAGAACCGCTGCGGCGCCTCGACGCCGACCTCCCGGCGCTCGTCGCCGAAGCGGAGCATCAGGCGCGCCTCCTGCGTCGGCACGTCCGGCACCCGGAAGCTGAAGCGGCGGATCCCGATGTCGAGGTGCGGAGTGACGCGAAGGGGATAGGTCCTCCCCCCGTCGACCGAGAGGAAGGCCTCCCACTCCTCCGTGTGCTCCGGGAGCGCCGTCTCCTCCCATTCGACGACGGCGAGAGAGCCCGCTTGGAGCTCCGCGCCGGCGGCCGGGGCCACCAGACGGGCGTAGGCGAGGGCCGGCCGGGCGCCCGCCGCGGACAGGGCGAGCGCCGCCAGGAGGATTGCCAGGGGCCGGCGCGGCGTCATGGGATTACTTTACGCTCTCCCCCCCTGCCTGTTGCAATGGGTTCTGCCGCCGTTCCTTCCTCCCCGATCCTCTCCGCCCGGACGATGAACCGCTTCGGAGCCGACCCGACGTAATAGAACGGATAGCAGGTCACCAGGGTCAGAGTGGGGTCCCCGGTGTCGTCGAGCACGTGCGTGTCCTCGGGGCGGACGACCTCCGTCCAGTCGACCCGGTACTCGAACGTCCCCTCCAGAGTCTTGAGCGTGATGGTGTCATTTTTACGTATGTCCTTGAGCCCACGGAAAAAACTGTCCCGGTGCGCCGCCAGGCCCACGTTGCCGGCGCCCCAGGGCAGCGGCGTGCCCGGGATGTGGCCGGCCCCCCGGCGGAGGGTCTTCTTCCCCACCCCTTCGAGAACCATGGCGGAGACCCCGATCCGGGGGATCTCGATGCGGCCGATGAGCTCGCCTTCGTCCCGGGGCGGCTCCGGCTCTTTCTCCGGCTCGGGCTCCTGGAACGTTTCCAGGTCGTCCGTCTCCCGGGCGGGGAGGGGGGGCGTGGCGGGAGCCGGGGCAGTCTGGGCGTTCAGGGCCGCCTCCAGGCGCTGGTTCTGCCGGTATTCGTGGAGGCGCGTGTCGAAGAACGCGTAGGCGTAGCTGCCCAGGGCCAGGATGGCCACCAGCAGCAGCCCGCGCTCGATCCAGTCCAGGAGCTTCGGATGAGAACGGTTGCTGTCCACGCAAAAAACCTCGTCTGAGCCCTTCCAAAACAAAACCACCTGGCGCCGCGCAGCGCCAGGTGGTCCTTAGGGAATCGCCGAAGGAAAAGCCTGAAGCTTAGGCATTCCGCCGGACGACCCGGAGCGCGAACGCGGCGGCCAGAGCGAGCAGGCCGATCAGAGCCACCGTCGGCAGCTCGCCCGCGGTGTCGGGCAGGGTCTCGGTGTCGCCGGTGTAGGTCCCGGTCGCGGTCTCGTCAACGCCCGTGGCATCGGTGTCGGCGTCCGCATCCTGGTTCACGTCGACGTCCACAGCGCCCTCGGCGTTGGCGCCGGTGTCGACGTCAACGTCCATCCCCTCGGTCTCCTCGGTCTCGTTCTGGAGGTTGGTGCCGGTGGTGCCGGTCTGGGTGCCCATGGTCCCGGTCGTGCTGCCGGTGGTCGAGCCCTGGTCCTCGGCATCGGTCTCGTTCATGCTCGTGGTGGTCGTGTCAGCGGCCGTGCTGCCCTCCTCCTGGAGAGGCGCATTGCCCTGGTTGCCGACCTGGGTCTGCGGATTGCCCGGGTTGGGCAGGTTGTTGTTGGTCTCGCCCGGCTGCTGCTGCGTCGTGGGGCCGGGGGCCGTCGTGTTCTGGGGGGCCTGGGCCATGGCGACGGTCGCCGTCAGGGCCAGCACTGTCAGGATCGACAGAATGAGTCTTTTCATGATGAGCTCCTCTCTCTCGTTGAGTGACTCAGGTCTACTACATGGTTTCCGCTTCATTGGAGGACCAACTTGGCGGCACCTCCACTGTCAAGTCTTAACTCTCTTGCGGCGGTTCAGGGACGAAGGGAGCCTCGATCTCCGCAACTCCGGTTTGTCCGGGGCCTGCGGTCTTCGAAGTGTTTCAATCGGCGCGCCGTCTCGAAGCTTTTCCGCCCCGCCCACCGCTTCTGCACGGTCTCTATCAAATGCAACGCCGGTGCCACATTGCCCGCGGGGAGGCTGTCTTCACCTGGCGTTTGCCTGCGGAGTCGATTTTCACAGGCGGAGGGCCGGGGTCCTCAGGCGGCGGTGAGCCGCTTGTAGCGGATGCGGTGGGGCTGGTCGGCCTCGGCCCCCAGGCGGCGCTTCTTGTCCTCCTCGTAGGCCTCGTAGTTGCCCTCGAACCAGACCACCTGGGACTCTCCCTCGAAGGCGAGGATGTGGGTGGCGATGCGGTCGAGGAACCAGCGGTCGTGGCTGATGATGACCGCGCAGCCCGCGAACTTGAGGAGAGCCTCTTCCAGGGCCCGCAGGGTGTCCACGTCCAGGTCGTTCGTGGGCTCGTCGAGCAGCAGGAGGTTGCCGCCGGCCTTGAGGGTGCGGGCGAGGTGGACCCGGTTGCGCTCGCCGCCCGAGAGGTCCTTGACCCGCTTCTGCTGGTCCGATCCCTTGAAGTTGAAGGCCGCGGCGTAGGAGCGGGCCGGGACCTCCCGGCTCCCCAGGTTGACCACGTCCTTGCCATCCGAAATGACCTCCCACACCAGCTTTTCGCCGTCCAGGGCCTCGCGGCTCTGGTCCACGTAGGCGACCTTGACCGTATCGCCGACCCGGACCGTGCCGGCGTCCGGCTTTTCCTGTCCCACGATCATCCGGAAGAGCGTCGTTTTGCCGGCGCCGTTCGGGCCGATGACGCCCACGATGCCGCCCGGGGGCAGGGCGAAGGAGAGGTCCTCGATCAGGAGGTTGTCCCCGAACGCCTTGCGGATGTTCTTCGCCTCCACGACCACGTCGCCCAGACGGGGGCCGGCGGGGATGTGGATCTCGTTCGGGTCGGCCCGCTTCTCGTGCTCGCGGTCCTCGGCGAGGAGCCTCTCGTAGGCATTCAGGCGGGCCTTGCCCTTGGCTTGGCGGGCGCGCGGGCTCATGCGGATCCACTCGAGCTCGTTCTGGAGGGTGCGCCGTCGGGAGGAGACCGACTTCTCCTCCTGGGCGAGCCGCTCCTGCTTCTGCTCGAGCCAGGAGGAGTAGTTGCCCTTCCAGGGGATCCCCTCGCCGCGGTCGAGCTCCAGGATCCAGCCGGCCACGTTGTCCAGGAAGTACCGGTCGTGGGTGATGGCCACCACCGTCCCCGGATACTCCTGGAGGTGGCGCTCGAGCCACGCCACGGACTCGGCGTCCAGGTGGTTCGTGGGCTCGTCGAGAAGCAGGAGGTCCGGCCGCTGGAGGAGGAGCCGGCAGAGGGCCACCCGGCGCTTCTCGCCTCCCGAGAGCCGCGCCACGTCCGCGTCCGGCGGCGGCAGGCGCAGCGCGTCCATGGCGATCTCGAGAGTCCGGTCCAGGTCCCAGGCGTTGGCCGCGTCGATCTGGTCCTGGACGCGGGCCTGCTCGGCGAGCAGCTTCTCCATCTCGTCATCCGACATCGGTTCGGCGAACCTGGCATTGATCTCGTCGAACTTGTGGAGCAGGGCCCGGGTCTCGGCCACCCCTTCTTCGACGTTGCCGAGGACGTCCTTCGACGGATCGAGCTGCGGCTCCTGGGCGAGATAGCCCACCCGGGCCCCCTTGGCGGCCCAGGCCTCGCCGCCGAACTCGGTGACCACCCCGGCCATGATCTTCAGCAGGGTGCTCTTGCCCGCGCCGTTCAGCCCCACGACGCCGATCTTGGCTCCGGGGAAGAACGACAGCCATATTCCTTTCAAGACCTCCCGGTTCGGTGGGTAGATCTTGCGGAGATCTTTCATGACGTAGATGTACTGCTCGGACATGGAATCTTTCCTCGCTGTCAGGAGATGAGTGGCGGCGGACGAAACGGCCGGCCCTGAATTCTATCTCAGGAGGCGTCTGGACGCTTGCGGGACGGTTTGCGTCCCGATCGGGACGGTCGGCAGCGCCCTCTCGGCCGCTTTCTCCGAATTTGAGACGGTTGCACCCCTATCGCGGGTCTCCACCGCCGAAATGCGGACGGTTCGCCCTGAAGGTGGGACGGTTCGTCTCGGGAAGAGAGACGCTTTCCCCGCGGTATGGACGGTTCCTCCCGGAAGCCGGACGGCTCCGCTCGCGAAGCGGGCGGTTCGCATCGGGAGGCGGACGATTCCCCTGGGGAGGTGAGGCGTCTCCCGCGCGAGGTGAACGATTCTCCTCCGGGAGTGGACGGTTACCCCCGAGAGGGGGACGGTTCCTCTCGGACGATGGACGGTTCGTCCCGGGAGGTAGGACGTCTCTCTCGAAAGGTGAACGGTTCGTCTCCCGAGGGGAACGTCCCACTCCGCGAGGCGAACCGTCCGCCTCCGGGTCCCAACCGTCCGGCTCTCGAGGGGAATCGTCCGTCCGCGCCTGCCAGCCGTCCCGATCCCAGGAAAACCGTCCCGCTTCGCGAGGTGGATCGTCCCCGCCGCCGTCGGAGCCTCCAGGTCCCCGGGGGGAACCGCCCGCTCCCGGGCGGCGATGACTGCGATCTCGCGGGACGACGCACAGCTTCGCTCGCCGGACGCTCCGAGCGCGGGGTGACTCTTCCAGGACGATCAGGCAGCGGTCCCGCTAGACTCCCAAGATCCGCAGCCGCTCCGGAAGCGTGGCCAGGAAGGGGGCGAGGTCGTCGGTGTCCGGGAGGGTGATCTCGATCTTCCCGGTCTTCGTCCGGACCACCTTCCCCTCCCCCTCCATGACGAGTGGCACCTGTAGGGCCTCCCGGTCCACCTGGATCTCGTCCGTCACCTCGAAGAGGCGGTTCATGATCTGCTGGTCGATGACGCGCATCCGCAGCCCCCTTTCTGTCGCCGATCTATAAATACCAGGGTTGGGGCGCGGAGGGCGGGGCCTCGTGCAGGCATGCCGGCCGGCCACCTGTCGTCGTGGCACTCCCAGGGTTCTGGACTTTCTGGAGCATATCGCGTAGAGTGGAGACAAGCAACACCCCGAGAGGGGAGGGAACATGGTCTCGAACGAGCATAAGTTCCGAGAGCTCATCCTGTACATCGCTAAACTGTCGGAAGCCGACCGCAGGTGCGGCAGGACCAAGCTCAACAAGCTCTTGTTCTACTCCGATTTTCGAGCCTACGATGTGCTGGGAGAGTCCATCTCGGGGCAGACCTATCACAAGCGCGATTTTGGCCCGACGCCTCGGGCTTTGATGCCCGTGGTCCGACAACTGGAGAAGGAGAGGGCTTGCGTGTGGGTGGAGGGCACCTGGCACGGCAAGCCCATGAAGAAGCTCCTTGCCTTGCGAGAGCCCCGTCTCGCGGTCTTCCGGCCTGAAGAGATCGATCTGGTGCGCCGCGTTGTGGAAGAGCTCTGGGAGTTGGATGCGAAGGAGATCAGCGACAAGTCACATCGTTTCGCAGGCTGGCAGGCTGCCGCTCCGAAAGAAGAGATCCCCTACAACATGGTGTTCGTGGATGATGTGCGCCCCCTTTCCGCCGAGGAAGAGGACTGGGCCATGACCATCGTCGAAGGATTCCGTGAGAAGAGAGCCCTGGCGGGTAAAGCTCGAGCCTGACGTTGAAAAAGCCTTTCGAAAGATCCGCAACGAAGAGCCCAGAGGTATCGAGGCCATCGATGGTTTTCTCCGATTCGTCCAGCGTGCACCGCTGGACGGCTTCGCGGTGCCTCGGATGCCGAGAGTGCTCTCCCGCCCGTTTCATACTGGCCAAGCGTCGTACCTCGTGATCTACCAGGTTGAGGGTGATCTGGTGACCTGCCTGGGGGTCAGGCGGGTTCCATCGAGCGCTTACTAATCCCCTCGGCCGCCGCCGCTACCTCCTCCCTCCCATCAACAGCCTCTCCGCCTCGTCGGTAT
>DASQEB010000004.1:0-8515 GCA_035633875.1 Thermoanaerobaculia bacterium | reverse complement strand
TCCAGCAGCCGCACCCAGTGCTCCCCCAGCCGCGCGATCGTCACCCCGTCGAACAGGTCCGTCCGGTACTCCAGCACGCCGAAGAGGCCCTCGTGGCTCTCCGAGACCGTCAGGAGGAGGTCGAAACGAGCCGTCTCCCGGTCGAAGCTCACGATCGAGAGGTCCAGGCCGGAGCTCTCCCTTCGGGACGCCGCCTCCACCGGTGCGTTGAGGAAGACGAACATCACCTGGAACAGCGGCGTGTGGCTGAGGCTCCGGTGCGGCTGCAAACTCTCGACCACCATCTCGAACGGCAGGTCCTGGTACGTATAGGCGCCGAGCGAGACCTCCCGCACCCGTGCCAGCAGCTCCCGGAAGCCGAGGTCGCCGGAGAGCTTCGTGCGCAGCACCAGCGTGTTGGTGAACGAGCCGATCAGCCCTTCGACCTCGGGGCAGGGACGGTCCTGGGCGGGCGAGCCGACCGAGAGGTCCTGCCGCTCCGTGTAGCGGAAGAGAAGGGTCTTGAAGGCGGCCAGCAGCGCCATGTGGGTCGTGACCCCCTCCCGCCGCACCAGGAGCTGGATCGCCTCGCTCAGCGACCGGGGGAGGGCGAAGCTCCGGACCGCCCCGCCGAAGGTCTGGACGGCCGGCCGCGGTCGGTCGGCGGGGAGCTCCAGCGGCTCATCGCACCCCGCGAGCTGCTCGCGCCAGTAGCGGAGCTGCGCCTCCAGCACCTCGCCCTGAAGCCAGTTGCGCTGCCAGGCGGCAAAGTCGGCGTACTGGAAGGCCGGCTCGGCCAAGGGCGAGGGCCGGCCGGCGGCGAAAGCGCCGTACAGGGCCAGAAGCTCGCGCAGAAACACGGGCACCGAGCCGTCGAACACGATGTGGTGCGTGGCCACCACCAGGAAGTGCAGCTCGCTTTCCATGCGGATCAGCAGGGCCCGGAAGAGGGGGCCCCGGTCGAGTTGGAAGGGCCGGCCCATTTCGGCCTGCGCCAAGTGCCGGGCCGTCCGCCGCCGGGCGGGCGCGGGGAGGGAGGAGAGATCGACCAGTGGCAGGGCGAAGCCGGAGAACGGCGCGATCACCTGCACGGGTCCCTGCGGTCCGGCGGCGAAGGTGGTGCGCAGGATCTCGTGACGGCGGACGATCTCGCCCAGGCTCCGCTCGAGGACGGCGGGCGACAGCCGGCTCCGCACCCGCAGCGGCAGGGCCATGTTGTAGAACGGGCTGCCCGGCTCCCACTGGTCCAGGAACCAGAGCCGCTGCTGGGCGAAGGAGAGGGGCAGATCGCCGTCCCGCGCGATGCGGGTCATGGGCAGGGGCTGGAGCCCCCGGCCCTCCTGCCGCATCTTCTCAATATGGGCGGATACCCCGGCCACGGTCGGCGTGCGGAAGAGCACCCGGAAGGGGAGCTGGACCTCGAACACCTGCCGGATCGAGGCGATGAGCCGCATCGCCAGGAGCGAGTTGCCCCCTAGATCGAGAAAGTTGTCCTCGACCCCCACCCGCTCGAGCCCGAGCGCGGAGGCCCAGAGCCCCGCCACGACCTCCTCGATCGGGGTCCGCGGAGGGATGTAGGGACGCTCGGCCTCCGGAGCGGGCTCCTCCAGGGCCACAAGGGCCCGGCGGTCCACCTTGCCGCTCGTGGTGAGCGGCAAGGCGTCGAGTTGGACGAAGAGCGACGGCAGCATGTAGTCGGGCAGCCGCTCCGCGAGGAACGCCCGCAGCTCGCCGGCGGCGGGCCGCGCCCCCTGGGCGGCCACGAAAAAGGCCGCCAGACGCTTCTCTCCTCCCCCCTCGCCGCGGACCACGACCGCCGCGTCCCGCACGGCCGCGTGCTCGCCGAGGACCCGCTCGATCTCGCCGAGCTCGATGCGGAAGCCGCGGATCTTGACTTGGTGGTCGAGCCGCCCCAGGTACTCGATGCTCCCGTCCGGCAGGTAGCGGGCGAGGTCGCCGGTCCGGTAAGCGCGCGCACCGGCCTCGCCGCTCCAGGCGTCCGGCACGAAGCTGGCGGAGGTCAGGGCGGGGTTGGCGACGTAGCCCCGAGCCGGAGGCAGGCCCCCGATGAAGAGCTCCCCGGGGACGCCGATCGGCACCGGATGACCACCGGCCAGCAGGTAGATCGCGGTGTTGGCGATGGGGCGGCCGATCGGAATCATGGCCGCGACGTCCGGCGGGCAGGGCCAGGCGGTCACGTCCACAGCCGCCTCGGTCGGACCGTAGAGATTATGGAGCTCGGCGTGCAGTCGCTCGTGGAACGCCCGCACCAGGTCAGGCGGCAGGGCCTCACCGCTGCAGATAACCCGGCGGAGGCTGGCACAGCGCTCGAGATCTGGCTCTTCGAGGAAGATCCGCAGCATCGAGGGGACGAAGTGGAGCGTAGTCACCCCCTCGTCCACCATCCGGTCCACGAGATAGGCGAGCTCCTTGTGGCCCCCGGGGCGGGCCACGACCAGGCGGGCGCCGGTGAGGAGAGGCCAGAAAAACTCCCAAACCGAGACGTCGAAGGTGAAGGGGGTCTTCTGGATGACCCGGTCCGACGCGTCCAGCCCGTAGGCCTGCTGCATCCAGAAGAGACGGTTGACGATCCCCCGGTGGCTGTTCATCACCCCCTTGGGGCGGCCCGTCGAGCCGGAGGTGTAGATGACGTAGGCCAGGCTGGACGGGGTGGCGCCGCCCGCCGGCTCGCTCGTGCTCTCCGCGGCGAGGTCGCCGCCGCCGCGCTCCAAGGCGAGGACCGGGGCCGGGAGGGCGCCCTCCCAACCGGGCCCCACGAGCACAGCGGAGGCCCCGCAGTCCTCGATGATGTAGGCCAGCCGCTCCCGGGGATACTCCGGGTCCAGGGGAACATAGGCACCACCCGCCTTGAGGATGCCGAGCAGGGCCACGACCAGCTCGAGGGAGCGCTCGAGGCAGACCCCCACGAGCCCGTCCCGCCCGACGCCCAGGGCGCGCAGCCGGTGCGCCAACTGGTTGGCCCGGTCGTTCAGCTCCCGATAGGTGAGCTGCTCCCCTTCAAAGCAGACGGCCACGGTCTCCGGGGTCCGCTCCACCTGCTCCCGGATGAGGTCGTGGAGGCAACGGTCCGCGTTCCACCCGACTCTCGAGTCGTTCCACTCGACGAGCACCTGGTGCCACTCGGGAGGCGTCAGGTGAGAGAGCTCCGCCAAGGGACGCTCCAGGTCCGTGGCCATCTCGCCGAGGAGCGTGCCCAAGTGGCCGAGGAGACGCAGGGCCGGCTCGGGGTCGATGCGGGTGCGATCGAAGACGCAGCGCAGCCGCAGGCGGGCGCCCGGGGTCGCCTTGATCGTCAGGGGGAAGTTCGACATGTCCATGAACTGGACGTCCCGCACTTCGAGCTCCCCGTCGCCTTGGTGGAGGCTGGTCGGGACGGGAAAGTTCTCGTAGACGAGCAGGCTCTCGAGCAGCGGGGTCCCGCGGGGCACCTCGCTCCAGGCATGAATGTCCATTAGCGGCACGTGCTCGTGCTGCCGGGCGTCGAGCTGGCGGTCCTGCATCTCCCGCAGCCAGGCCAGGCAGGGAGCGATCTCCGCCACCCGGACCCGCGCCGGAAGGGTGTTGATGAACATGCCCACCATCGACTCCACTCCCGGGAGCGCCGCCGGCCGCCCGGCCACGGCGATGCCGAACAGCACCTCGCCGGCCCGGCTGTAGCGGGAGAGGAGCAGGGCCCAGGCTCCCTGGAGGAGGGTGTTGGGCGTCAGGGAGCAGCGGCGTGCCTGGGCCAGGAGAGCGGCGGTCGTGGCCTCGTCGAGCCACCAGCGGTGCTCGCCGTAGGTCTTCTCCTCGTCAGGGTCCCCGGAGGCCGGGCGGTCGATCCCGAGGGGGGTCGGGCCGGAGATCCCCGCGAGCGCCCGGCGCCAGAAGTGCTCGGCCCCGGTCCCGTCCTGCTGCTGCAGCCACGAGATGAACTCGCGGTAGGGCCGCGGCTGCGGCAGCGCGAGGCTCCGGCCGCGGCTGAAGGCCTCGTAGCAGGCGAGCACCTCCCGGAACACCAGCGGCAAGGACCAGCCGTCGAGGAGCAGGTGGTGGTGGCTCCAGAGGAAGTAGAAGACGCCTCCGCCGAGCTCCATGAGCACGAGGCGCATGAGTGGCGCCTTCGTCACGTCGAAGCCCCGGCAGCGGTCTTCGGAGAGGAATCGCTCGAGGCGCTCGCGGCGCTGGTCCACCGCGGTGTCGCGCCAGTCATGCCGCTCGATCACCACCGTGAGCTGGCGGTGCACGACCTGCAGCGGCTTCTCCAGCCCCTTCCACTGGAAGGAGGTCCGCAGGGCGGGATGCCGGTTCACGACCTCCTGCCAGGCCTGCTCGAGGTGGGGGATGGAGAGCTTCCCCTCCAGCGTGAAAGTGAACTGGACCACGTACTCTCCCGCCTGGGGCTCGTACAGGGTGTGGAACAGCATCCCCTGCTGCATGGGGGAGAGCTTGTAGACGTCTTCCAGGTTCTTCGTTCGCATAGTCCCTCGCCTCGTTAGAGCTCCGCCAGCAGACGTTCCAACTCGTCCTGGGAAAGATCCGCTTCGGGGAAATCGGACGGCGTCAGGCCGCCGACGTCGGTCGTCCGGAAGTGCGCGAAGAGCGCCCGGAGCGATTCGGCGAACCGCCGGGTGAGCCCCTCGATCGTCGCCCGCCGGTGGAGGTTCTCGCTGTATTCGAAGTCGATGTGCAGCAGCCCGTCGACGATCCGTCCATAGACTTCGAGGACGTGGTGCCGCCGGGCGCGGCCGCTGCGGATCGGGCCGTAGGGCTCCGCAGCCGCGGAGAACAGGGAGCGCTCCGCGACCACGGCGTCGAACCGGCCGAGATAGTTGAAGACGACCTCCGCATGGGGCAGGGCCTCGAGCCTCCGGAGGATCTCCTCGTCGTCCGCCAGGTAGCGCATCAGCCCATAGCCGATCCCCTGGCGGGGCACGGAGCGGAGCTCCTCTTTGACGATGGCGAGCGTCTCGCCGGGACCGCGCCGGTGCGGCAGATCGAGGCGCACCGGGAAGATCGACGTGCACCACCCCACCGTCCGGGAGAGGTCGAGCCCGCCGCCGATCTCCTCCCGGCCATGGCTCTCCATGTCCATCAGGAGGCTCCGGCCGCCCGTCCAGCCGGCGAGGGTCTCGGCCAGGGCCGTCACCAGGAGATCCGGGACCCGGAGCCGGTGCTGCTCCGGAAGCTCGCGCAGGAGCGCCTGGGTCTCCTCGGCGGAGAAGGAGACGGAGACGACCCTTGAGGACGCCTCCAGGTTCGCGCCGCCCGGAAAATCGACAGGAAGGCGCGCCGCGGCCCCGTCCAGGACCTTCAGCCAGCGCTCGCGCTCCGCCATCGAGACCGGCGAGCAAACCTCGGCGGCCAAGCCCTCGGCCCAGGCCCGGTACGAGGAGGTCTTCGCCGGAAGCTCGAGGGGCGCTCCCGCCACGAGTTGCAGGTATCCCTCCTGGAGGTCCTCAAGCAGAATGCGCCAGGAGACCCCGTCGACCACCAAGTGGTGGAGGATGAGGAGGAGGCGCTGCCTGGAGCCGTCTGCCTCGCCGTCGAGATCGAAGAGAGCCACCCGCATCAGAGGCCCGCAGCCGAGGTGGAGGCTCGCCTGGAGGGAGGCCGCCGCCTCCTCCATCGCGGGTCGTTGCCGCTCCGGGGGCAGCAGCGAGAGGTCGATCTGGTGGAAGGGGGCGGGGCCGCCTGCGGGAGCGTTCTCCTGCGCCCAGCCGGCGGGGGTCTCGGTGAAGCGCAGCCGCAGCGCATCGTGATGCGCCAGCAAGCGTGCCACGACGCGGTCGAGCAGGGGACCAGCGAGCCGTCGTCGCGGCGCGAGGAGGACCGCGAGGTTCCAGTGCTGGGGATCGGGCTGCTCCTGGGCGAAGAACCAGCGCTGGATCGGGGTGAGCGGCACCGGTCCCGTGACCTCGCCCTGCTCGGTCCCGGGCCCCTCAGCGCTGACGGCCACGGCGGCCAGCTCGGCGATCGTCTGGTGGTTGAAGAGCTGCCGGGGCGTGAGCCGCAGGCCGAAGCTCGCGGCACGGGCGATGACCTGGATGCTGAGGATCGAGTCTCCGCCGAGCTCGAAGAAATTGTCGTGCACGCCGACGTGCTCGACCCCGAGGACCTGTGACCAGATCTCGGCCAGGCGGCTTTCCCACTCGTTGCGGGGCGCGGTGTACTCGCGGCCGAGCTCCGGCCGAAGGCTGTCCGGCGGCGGCAGGGCGCGGCGGTCCAGCTTGCCGCTCGCGGTGACCGGGAGGCTTTCGAGCAGCACGAAGGCCGAAGGAATCATGTACTCGGGGAGCCGCCCGGTCAGGTGCTCGCGGAGGGCAGGCACGAGCCGGCGCATCATCGTCCCGGTGAGGGGATCGTTCGCGTGCTCGACGGACGGACGGAGGGACAGCGGCGGTTCGGGGAAGAGGAAGGCTTCGGCCGGGACCGGCGCTCCCTGGGCCTCGGACCGCCGCACGAACAGGGCGTGGAACCGGTCGAACCCGTCCTCCGCCCAGACCACGTCGAGCCCGTAGCAGAGCTCGGCCGCGAGAGCCCAGAGGTCCTCCGGGTCCACACCTCCCCGGTCGGCGGCCGCCGGCAGGAGCTCCCGCATGGCGCCGGCGGTCTCGGGCCCCCTGTCGCCCCCCAGCCAGTCGAGGATGGCGCCCTCGCGCTGGAGGCGGGCGTTGGGCACGTCGCGCAGCCCGAGCGACTCGGGCCGCTCCGCCAGGAGCAGCTCCCGCAGGCGAGGCAACCCGAGCCCCGCTCCCTGCCAGTCCAGCCAGCGTGGCTCAGGCCGCTCCCCTACCTCGCCGCCCACCCGCAGGAAGGCGTCGTAGCGGAAACGGTTCATCTCGTTGTGGTGCCGGCCCCGCTTCAACTGAATCTGGACCGAGGAGATCGCCGGGATTTCCCGGCGCAGCGCGTGGAAGAAGGAGGGGGCGACGACCAGCTCCTCTTCGTGCGACATCCGCTGCTGGACCCGTTGGAAGAGCTGCTTGCGGGCGAGGCCGTCGGGTGCCTGGTGAAGCTGCACCGAGGCATGGAACGCCGCCAGGTGGGGCAGGCTGCGGACGTCCCCGATGAAGAGGGTGCCGCCGGGAGCGAGGGCAGCCACGGCCCCTTCCACCACGCGCCGCAGGTAGGCCGCGTCGGGGAAGTGCTGGGAGACCGAGTTGAGCACGATCGTGTCGAAGGAGCCGGGCTCGATCCCCGTCCAGTCGTCCGCGGCCCGATGCCAGAGGCTCACGTGGCGCAGCTCCGGAGCGTGGATCTCGATCTGGGTCTCCAGGAAGCGCAGGCCGGCCTCGGAGAGGTCGGTCCCCCGGTACTCGACGCAGTGGGGTGCCACCCGGAACAGGAGGAGTCCGGTACCGCAGCCGATCTCGAGGACGCGCCGCGGGCGCAGGGAGAGGATCCGCCCCACGGTCTGCTCCACCCACTCGCGCATCTCCGCTTCGGGGAGGGGCTGGCCGGTGTAGCTGCTGTTCCAGCCCACGATGTTGAAGGTCGGATCGGCGCTGGCCGCCGGCTGGGCGTAGACCTCGTCGTAGACGCGCTGCCACTGGGAAAGCTGCGCGTCGTCCGCGCCTCCAGTCTCTCCCTCCGCCAGGCCGCGCGGGTCGGGGACGACGTAGGCGACGAGGCGCTTGTCCCCGGGGTTGTCCTCGCGGGCGAGGACGACGGCGTCGCGGACCGCCGGGTGGGCGGCCAGGGTGGACTCGATCTCCCCCAACTCGATGCGGAAGCCGCGGATCTTGACCTGGTGGTCCAGCCGGCCCAGGAACTCCAGGTTGCCATCCTTCCAGTACCGCGCCCGGTCCCCGGTGGCGTAGAGCACGTCGCCCGGCACCTGAGCGAATGGGTCGGGGATGAACTTGCGGGCGGTCAGCTCCGGCTCGCCGAAGTAGCCCCAGGACAGGCACCCGCCTCCGATGTAGAGGTCCCCCGCCACCCCCGCCGCGCACGGGTTCAGCTCCCGGTCCAGCACGTGGTAGCGCGCGTTGCGGAGCGGCCGGCCGTAGGGAATGCTCACCCAGCGCCGGTCCACAGTTTCGATGGGGAAGAAGTTGGACCACACCGTGGCCTCGGTGGCCCCACCCAGGCTGATCACCTGCGTGCCGGGGAAGGCCGCGCGCACCTGGTCCGGCAGACCCACCGGAATCCAGTCGCCCGACTGGAAGACCAGGCGCAGGTGGTGGCCGCGACTCGAAGCGGGGAAGAAGGGGACCAGTTGCTGGAGCGCCGCCGGGGCCGAATCCCAGAAGGTGATGGGCTCGGTCTCCAGGATGCGCACCAGGGCCTCCGGGTTGCCCACCTCCTCCTCCAGGGCCACCCGCACGCTGCCTCCGGCCGCCAGCAGGCCGAACACGTCGTAGACCGACAGGTCGAAGGAGAGAGAGGTCAGGAACAGCACCCGGTCGCTTTCCCCCATGGCGAAACGGCCGTTGACCCAGTCGATGAGGTTGACCGCTGGCCGGTGGCGCACCAGCACGCCCTTGGGGCTACCGGTCGAGCCCGAGGTGAAGATGATGTAGGCCGGGTCGTC
>DASQEB010000003.1:0-4141 GCA_035633875.1 Thermoanaerobaculia bacterium | reverse complement strand
CGGCCCGCGATGGTCTCCCCGGGGCGGACAGGCCGCTCCGGCTCTCCCCCGCCCGGGACCTCACCCCCTGTCCCCCTCTCCCATCGCCCTCCCCCCGACCGGGAGAGGGGGGACGATTCCGAGCTGGTCTTCTCAAGAAGGAAGCCACCACCCCTCCAGGAGGCGGTCACCGGTCTGGGCTCGGCAAATCCGCCTGCATGGGTCCCCCCTCTCCCGGGGGCAGGGAGGGCGATGGGAGAGGGGGACAGGGGGTGAGGTTTCGGGAGGGGGGCTTCAGCGCCTCGGAGGAGGATCGCTCACCGGCGGATCGCCCGCCGGAGGCTCCGCCACCGGCGGAGGCGTGGGGTTCACCGGTTTGGGCTCCGGAAGCGTGCCCGGCAGAGCCGACTCGCCCGGAGCCACCGCGGGCGGCGTCGGGGTCGTGACTTCTTCAACGGCGCCGGCCAGCCCCTCCGCCTCGCCCTCCGCCGCGCCCCCGCGCTCGGCCATCACCCGACGGCGGTAGCCGGCGGCCTCGGGCGGCGGCGCGGCCACGATGAGCGAGCGCTTCTCCAGCTCGTCCATGTACTTGACGATCTCCTGCTGGAAGACGCGGTCCTGCTCCTGCCGGCGCACCAGCTCGGCCACTTCGGAGAAAGGAGGGATGCGCGACTCGCGGCGCTCGATCACCTGCACCAGGTGGAGCCCGCCCCGGGCCGTCACCGGCTCGCTCACGGAGCCCGCCGACAGCTTCCACACGGCGGCCTCCAGGCTCGGGTCGAGGTCTCCGGGCGCCACCCAGCCCAGCTCGATGACGTTGCTGGTCACGCCCTTGCCCGCGTGCTCCTTGACCGCGTCGGCCAGGGACGTGCCGGCGGCGACCGCCTGCCGGATCTCGGCGGCGACCCGGGCCCGCTCCTCGGCCGTGGGAAGGCCGCCCTCGTCGAGCACCACCACCTCCCGGAGCTGGAGCTGCTCAGGCTGGCGGAACTGCTCGATGTTCTTGCGGTAGGCGCGCCGCAGGTCGTCCTCGTCGAGCTGCACGCGGGTGTTGATCTCGCGGCCCCGGACCTCCTGCAGCCGGATCTGCCCCCGGAGCTGCTCGCGGAGCTGCTCCCGGGTCATGCCCGACTGGGCCAGGGCCGCCGCGAACTCCTCGTCCGTCTTGATCTGGAAGTTCTCCCGGAGCTGCGCGACCGCCGCATCCACCTGGGCCTCGGTCACATCGATGCCGAGTTGCTCGGCGCGGGAGGCGAGCAGCAGCTCCTGGTACAGGCCCGCGTACACGATCTCGCCGGCCTGATCCAGGAGGCGCTTGCGCTCCTCCGGGTCCTGCTCGCGGCGCATGATGTCGCGGATGAGCTCCTGGCGCCGCTGCTGGTAGTCGTGGAGCGTCGCGATCTGGTCGTTGACGCGCAGCACGATCCGGTTCAGCACTTCGGCGGGAAGGGCCGATGGAAGGAGGAGCAGCAAAAGGACGAAAATTCCCTTGGGTCTCATATCACCTGTAAGAACCCACGTAGTTGAACGGAAGATTCCGGGCGTGGACCTCGACATCATACCGGCCGCGCGCCTCGCTCACCAATGACGCGAGGAGACGATCGGCCCGCTCCCGGCGCAGGCGGCCCAGGATCTCCTCCCGCACGTCCTCCAGAGGCACCACCTCGGCCGGCGCACGGTCCATCACCTGGAAGATGTGAAAGCCGTAGTCGGCCGGCACGACCGGGCTCACCTCCCCCGGCTCCAGGCTGAAGATCACGTCCGCGAAGGCCGGGGGGAGGTCCTCCCGCGAGAGCTCCCCCTGATAGCCGCCGGAGGCGGCCCCGGGCTCCCGGGAGAGCCGGCGCGCCACCTGCGCGAAGTCGGCGCCGCCCGCGATCTCCCGCAACGCCCGCTCCGCCGTGGCCCGATCCTCGGTGAGGATCTGGCGCAGCCGCACACGCTCCGGCCGCGCGAGCTCCTGCCGGTGCTGCCGGTACCAGGCCTCCACCTCCGCGGGAGAAGGCTCCCCTCGGAGACCCTCCCGGAGCAGCGCGTCGATGGCCCGGCGCCGCGCGCCCCGGCCGTTCTCCGCCTGCACGAGCCCCCGGTCCACGGCCAAGCGCACCAGCAGAGTCTCGTCCAGGAACTGATCGAAGAGCTGGGAGAGGACGTCGCTCGCCAGCACGCTCTCGCCGTCGCCCACCGTGGCCTCGAGGTAGCTTTCGAACTCCGAGTACCGGACCTCGTCCACCTCCCCGATCCGCGCCACCACGTCCGGCGCCGGCGGAGCGTTCCGGTCGCAGCCCTGCCACACGGAGAGGGCCGCCAGGGGGACGAGCCACGCCGCACGCCGCCTCTTCATTGCGCCAGCGACTCCAGGGTCTCCCGCGCCGTGGCGAGCATCTCGCTCCCCCGGCCCGCGGCCACGGTCAGCACGCCCGTGGGGCTGAAGCTCGCGCCTGGACGGTTCGACACCATCTCGATCAGCCGCTCCACGTCGATCCGCGCATCCCGCCGCAGCCGGACGATCAGCTCGCTGGATTTGAAGGAGATGGACTGCACCCGCAGCGACTCCGCCAGCCGCTTGAGCGCCGCCACCTGGACCAGCGTCTCCACCGCCGGAGGCGGCGGACCGAACCGGTCGGAGAGCTCCGCCAGCACCTCCCTCTCCGGCTCCTCGGCCACCTTGCGGTAGATCTCCATGCGGAGGTTCGCGTCCTCAATGTAGTCCGGCGGGATGGACATGGGCACCGGCAGGTCGATCGTCACCGACGGCGCCTCCTCCACCACCTCGCCCCGCAGCTCCCGCACCGTCTCCTCCAGCAGCTTGAGATAGGTCTCGATCCCCACCGCTCCGATGTGCCCGCTCTGCTCCCCGCCCAGGAGGTTGCCCGCGCCGCGGATCTCCAGATCCCGGGCCGCGATGCGGAAGCCGGCCCCCAGGTCCGAGAACTCCCGCAGGGCGGCGAGGCGCTTCCTCGCCTGCTCCGAGAGGATCCGGTCCTCCGGCACCAGGAAGTAGCAGTACGCGAGCTGGTTGCTCCGCCCCACCCGGCCCCGGAGCTGGTAGAGCTGGGCGAGGCCGAAGCGGTCCGCCCGGTGGACGATCATCGTGTTCACGTTCGGGATGTCGATCCCATTCTCGATGATCGTCGTCGCCAGGAGGACGTCGTAGTCCCCCCGGGTGAAGGCGTGCATCCGCCGTGAAAGCTCCTCCTCGTTGAGCTGGCCGTGCCCCACCGTGATCCGCACGCCGGGAACGATCTCCTTCAGCTTGATCAGCCGCTCCTCGATCGACTCCACCCGGTTGTAGACGTAATAGATCTGCCCGCCGCGCTCCAGCTCCACCTCGATCGCCTCGCGCACGAGCTGGTCGTTGTAGGGGAGGATCGCCGTCTCCACCGCCATCCGGTCCCGGGGCGGGGTTTCGATCACCGAGAGGTCCCGCACCCCCGCGAGCGAAAGCTGGAGCGTCCGCGGCACCGGCGTCGCCGACATGGCCAGCACATGGACGTTCTTCTTGAGCTGCTTGAGGCGCTCCTTCTGCGCCACGCCGAACCGCTGCTCCTCGTCCACGATCATCAACCCGAGCTTGGGGAGCTGGATGTCTTTTGACAGCAGGCGGTGGGTGCCGATGAGGATGTCCACCTTGCCCTCGGCCAGCCGTTTCTTCAGCTCCTTCATCTCCTGGGGTGACCGGAACCGGGAGACCATTTCGACGTTGATGGGGAACCCCGCGAACCGCCGGCGGAACGTCTCCAGGTGCTGGTCCGCGAGGATCGTCGTGGGCGCCAGCACCGCCACCTGGTAGCCGCCGTCCACCGCCTTGAACGCAGCGCGCATGGCGACCTCGGTCTTGCCGTACCCCACGTCGCCGCAGAGCAGCCGGTCCATGGGCCGCTCCTTCTGCAGGTCCTCCCGGATCGTGGCGATGGCCTCGAGCTGGTCCGCCGTCTCCTCATAGGGGAAGGCCGCCTCGAACTGGTGGAGCAGGTCGCTGTCCGGCGGCAGGGCCGGGGCGCGGGCGATCTGGCGCTCGGCGTAGAGCTTCAGGAGCTCGTCCGCCATGTCGCGCATGCCCTTCTTGACCCGGGCCTTGGTGCGATTCCACGACGTGCCGCCGAGCTGGTCCAGGCGGGGGGCCACCCCCTCGATGCCGCTGAACTTCTGCACCTGGTCG
>DASQEB010000002.1:0-12469 GCA_035633875.1 Thermoanaerobaculia bacterium | reverse complement strand
CAAGATCGTCAACGGCAGCGGCAGCCCGCTGCGGGTGCTGGCGTTGGTGGAGTGAGATCGCGCCCGGCGATCCGCCGGTCGCCTCGGCGGTTGAGCTCATCCATCAAGACTGAGCTCCCTCAGGCCCTCCTGCCGAAAAATGCCCGGAACGGCTTCAGGTATCTGAGCGCCAGCACCGCCAGCGCCAGGGCCGCCGCCACGATCGAGGCGGCGAAGCGCGTCCAGGAATCCGCCGGAAACGCCCACGCGGCCAGGGCGAAGAACGGCAGGGGGAGGAGGTACAGCAGGGCGAGGTCCGCGGCGAGGGTGCGGAACCGCGGGCGGAAGATGTCCCAGACTCGCCAGGCCATCAGGAGGTTTCCCAGCAGGCAGTAGTTCGCGGCGGCCATGCCGGCGGCTCCCCAGCGGCTGGTGAAGATCACTCCGAAACCGACGAGACAGATCAGGTTCACCACCATGATGATCAGCCAGGCGCGGTCCTCGTGCCGCGCCTTGAGCATCTCCCCGCCGAGGATGGTGAACTGATCGAAGAACGGGATGAACGAGAGGACCAGGAGCAGCGGCACGGCCGGCGCCCAATCTTTGCCGAGGAGGATCAACACCGATTTCTCCGCGTTGAACAGGAGGAAATAGCTGGCGAGCACCTGAAAGCCCAGGAGCTGGACCGTGGCGAGCCGGAAGACCTCGAAGAAGCGGTCGCGGTCCTCGAGGTACTCCACGAGAGTGGGAAAGAGTGCCCGGGGGTAGACGATCGTGGGCACGAGGAAGGCGATCCCCCACGCCCGGGCGTAGAAGCCAACGACGTCGGTCTCCTCGAAGATCCCGATGATGAAGATGTCGATGTAGGTGACGAGTTGCAGGACCATCCAGATCCAGAAGAGCCAGGCGCTCTTGCGGACCAGGTCCGGCAGCAGGGGGAGCTCCAGCCGGAGCGGGACCTTGCCCCAGGCCCGGGACCAGGCCCAGACGCCGTAGAGCAGCGCGCCCGCGAGATCCGCCGCCACGAAGCTCCAGACGCCCCATCCCAGCCAGGCGAGGCCGACCGAAAGCGCCGCGATCACGAAACCCCGCGCGACCTCCGGTCCCACCAGCCGGCCGATCGTCAGCTCCCGCTCGAAGAACGCCTTGGGAACCACCGAGAGGCCGTCCAGGACGACCCAGACGGCGAAGACGCGCAGGACGAACGGAAGGTCCGGATCGAGCCCGCCGAAGACGGGCGCCGCCACGACCAGGAGGAGGGTGATGGCCGCGCCGAGGAACGTGGTCGAGGCGAGGACGGTGCCGTACGGCCGCCGGGTGTCGCGCACCAGGTGATACGGCAGCCCGAGGTCCCGCACGGCCGACGCCACGGTCACGATGCGCAGGGCCAGCTCATAGAGGCCGTGCCCCTCCGGCAGAACCAGCCGGGCGATGGCCACCTTGGCCGCGAAGCCCACCAGCAGACGGGCGAGTTGGATGGAGTAGCCCGCCACCGTGGAGCGCAGGATGCGCTGCTCGGTGGAAGGCGCTAGAGCAGGTTCGCCCACCGGGCCCACTCCTCCGTAATCGCCATCCCCGCCTCGAAATCGAACGCTGGCTTGTAGCCAAGGATTCGCTTGGCCTTATCGATACGGACCCGGGTCTTGGGGCGGAAAAAGTCGATCATCTGTGGCGTGAGGGGATGGATGGGGAGCTCGCGGGAGGCCGGGGCCGGGGGAGGCCCGCCGCTGCCGGAGATCCGCGCCTTGATCCCGCTCTGCCAGCGCTCCGGCAGGACCGTGCTCGCGAGGTCCCGCAGCCAGACCATCTCCCGGGTGGCCATCATCCGCTCGCGGAACTGCCGGTCCGCCTTGAACACAGCCAAGCCCTCCCCCACGAGCCGGCTCCTCTCCCGCTTCCAATGCTTGTAATAGGCGAGGGCCTCGTCCACCGTCATGTCCACGGTCCTCTGGCGCTCACGTCCAAGCATTCGCTCGAAGCGGCCGTAGAGATCCCGCCAGGTGACCGGCTCCTCCCCGGAGACGAGGAACGCCTCCCCCACCGCGCCGTCCTTCACGGCGGCGAGGAGCATGGCGCTTACGAGGTCGTCCACATATACCGCGTTGGCGAGGCCGTCTCCCCCGTTGACGAGGATCTGCCGGCCGGTCTTCAAGGCCGCAAGGACAGCTTCGGTCCACACGCCGCCCCAGGGGCCGTAGACCGCCGTGGGCTGGAGGACGGTCACGGGGACGCCGCCGGAGCGCGAGAACCCGAGGGCGATCTCCTCAGCGGCGAGCTTGCTGTCCGAGTAGTGGTTGCCAAAGCGGCGCCGGGGCGCGGTCTCGTCGAGGTCGCCGTCCGCCGTCTGGCCGTACACCATGAGGGTGCTCAGGTTGACGATCCGGCCCACCCGGGCCGCCCGGGCCGCCTCCAGCACCCGGCGGGTCCCCTCCCTGTTCACCCACGCCCGGCGCCTCTGGCTGCCCGTGGTGCCATAGGCGCAGTGAAAGACCAGATCGCACCCGCGGGTGGCGGCCTCGAGCGCTTGGGGGTCGGTCACGTCCCCGCGGGCGAGGGTCACCGGGACCCGGGCGAGGCGGAAGGCGCCGGCGAGGTTGCGCACCAGGGCGCGCACCTCCGCACCGTGCTCCAGCACGAGGCGCTCGGCGAGCCGGCCGCCGATGAAACCGGTGGCGCCGGTCACCAGAACCCGCTTGCCGGCGAGGGCGCCCTCGATCGAGGCGAGGCTCACGACACCAGTTCCTTGCTCACCGGCACGACCGACCACGGCAGCTCCAGGAACTGCCGCCGCGCGTAGCAGGCTTCGATCAGGTCCAGGGACCGCCGCCCCTCGCGGCCGGGGACGAACGGCTCGCGCCCTTCCCGGATCGCGCCGGCGAAGTCGTCGAGCTGGCGGACGAACGCGTCGGTGAACGCGAGGCCCGCGCTCCCCTCCCGCCGGGCTCGGCCGGCGAGGGAGATCTCCCGGCCGGCGATCGAGAGGCGGATCTCCGGATCGGGGTCCCAGATGCCGACGTCCAGAGTGGCCCGCTCGCCTTCGAACACGCAGGTGTTCCGGAGGTTGCGCGTGCGGCTGATCTCGACCGTCCCGGTGACGCCGGAGCGCAGCGTGAGGCGCATCAGGGAGTCCGATTCCAGTCCGCCCTGGGCGTCGTCCCAATACTCGACCTCCTTCCAATCCCCCATCCACCAGAGCAGGAGATCCAGGACATGGACCCCGAAGTCGGCGAGCACGCCGCCGCCGGCCGTCTCCTTGCGGAGAAGGAAGTCCGTGGCGAGCGGCCAGCGGGGGATCACCCCCTGGCGCAGCTCGAAGCGGCGGACCCGACCGAGCAGGCCGTCGCGAAGGAGGTCGCGGACGAACCTGGACGAGTCGAAGAACCGGAAGTCGAGCCCCACGGCGAGGACGGCCCCGGAGGCCTCGGCCGCGGCGATCATCGCGTCCGCCTCCTGGCCGTTCAGGGCCATGGGCTTTTCCACGAGCACGTGGACGCCATGCCGGAGGAGGTCCACGGCCACGGGAGCGTGCAGGTGGTTCGGCAGGGCGACCACGGCCGCCTCGATGCGGTCGAGGACCTGGTGGTAGTCGGTGGCGGTCTCCGGCACGCCGAAGCGTCCGGCCAGCGCCCTGGCCCGTCCGGGGTCCGCGTCCACCAGCACCGCGGCCTCGGCCCGTTCAGAAAGGGCGATGGCGGGCAGGTGGTGGATCGAGGCGACGGCGCCGCACCCGATCACCCCCAGGCGGACCTTGGGGCTCTTCGGCTCGTTCATGGGCATTGCTGGCCGGCGGCGGGTCCGGATCGGCGGCGGCGTATGTTACCAGAGGCGTCCGGCCCTCCCTACGAATCCCCGTCGCCGCTTTCGACGAGCACGAGGACGCGAAAAACTCCGCGAAGCAGCCTCCAAAAAATTTTAAGCGGCTTTCGGCGGCGCTGAGGCCACTTCTGACACGCCAAAAGCGGCTAAAAACCTTCCAGAAGCGGCCTCTGGCAAGGCAAAAGCCGCTTCTGGCCAGCCGGAAGCCGCTAAAAACTCCGTGAAGTGGCTTCTGGCATCCCGGAAGCAGCTTCTGGCAGCGCAAAAGCCGCTTCTGGACGGCCGAAAGCGGCTAAAAACTCCGTGAAGCAGCTTCCGAGACGCTGGAGCGGCTCTCGACCGGGCAAAAGCCGCTTGGGCTCGGCCCGAGCAAGGCTCAGGAATGGTTCGGGAGATCGGAGGAAGCAGCGGGAATCCTGGCGAGCTCCCGCTGAGCCGCCGCCAGCTCGGCGGGAGTCCCCACGTCGCGCCAGGTGCCTTCGGGGATCGCCACGCCGTCGACGCGCAGGCCCGCCGCCACCCCCGCCCTCATCACGGCGCCGATCTGGAGCTCCCCCTCCCCCGCCGGAGCGTCGCGCACGGTCTCGTGGAGCAAGCGGGTGAAGGCCGGGCCCCAGACGGCGATCAGCCAGTTGAAACGGAGCGCCGTGGACTCGGGACGCACCTCGATGCGGACCACCCGGCCGTCCGGGTCTGTTTCGACCATGTCGGTCGTCCGGAAGCGCTCCGCAGGGAACAGCCCGAGGATGAGGTCAGCCCCCGTCGCCGCCTGCCTCTCGATCAGCCGGACGTAGGCATCCGCCGGCTCGAAGAGGACGTCCGGGAAGCCCAGGGCGACGAGCCCATCCCGGACGAACGGGAAGGCCCGGTCGAGGGTCTCGGGAACGCTCCCCGATCCCGGGATGGAGATGTACGCGAGGGCCACGTCCGCGATCTCCCCGGTACCCAGGTAGCGGGGAATGTCCATCTTCGATTCATGGAGCACCATGAAGGCCCGCCGGATTCCGGCCGTCCGGAACCGCTCCAGCAGATAGTGGCATGCCACCTTGGGAGCCGGCCCGCCCGGGGTCTCGCGGAAGCCGAGGGGAAGCAGCTCCTTGCTGCACGGCAGCGGCCCCAGCCGCTCGGCCCGGCCGGCGGCGGGGATGAGGCCGAGGATGTCCATGGGGGAGGAATTTACCCTATTCGGCGGAAAGGGCGTCGATTTTCTCTCCGGAGGCGAGGTATAATGTCATTGGGAGATGGAGGATCGTATGCGCGTCACGTCAGAGGGGTACATCGAGATCCCGAGGGCTCTGCGGGAGCGTCTCGGCTGGGAGCCCGAAACAGAGGTCCGGTTGGAGGTGGAAGGGGATTCCGTGCGAATTCTGCCGGTCGCCCCCACCGCCGAACGGTCCGCCCCGAAGCGGGCGTCCCTTCTGGAAGAGCCTTTCTTCGGCATGTGGCGGGATCGCGAGGATCTTGCAGATAGCACAGAGTGGGTCCGCCGGATCCGCGAACGTGAGTGGACTCGCCGTTGATCCTCATCGACACGGATGTTCTCATCGATGCCAGCCGTGGGGTCTGGGCTGCCATGGAGACCTTGCGTGATCTTCATGAAGTCGAAGAGCTCGCGATCAGCGCCGTCAGTCAGATGGAGCTGATTGTAGGGTGTCGAAGCAAGTGGGAGCTCAGTGCTATCGATGAGCTCTGTAGCTGGTTTCGCGTGATCCACATCGATGAAAGGATGTCAAACCATGCCATTGGACTCCTTACGCGGTACCGTTTGAGCCACGGCCTCGCGCTGCCTGATGCACTGATCGCGGCCTCAGCGATCTTCCGCGCCCTCCCCCTTCTGTCGAAAAACCAGAAACACTTTCGATTCATCCCAGAACTAATGCTTCTCTCCTACCCAAATTGACGAGACGTCTTTGGTTCGTCCAGGAGACGAACTACTGCTTCCGCCCCCCCGCCGCCACGTACCCCAACGCCTTCAGCTCCTCGATGTCCTCCGCCGTCATCTCCGGCATTCCGCCGCTCTTGACCTGCGAGGGCAGCACCTCGCTGCCGTTGGCGGCGATCCAGGAGGCCCGGAGGTGGCGGGCCATGCGGCGGAGGCGGGAGGGGTCGTCCACGGGCTCACTTCCCTGGGCCGTCCAGCGGTAGAGGGTGAGCTTCGGCGTGGTGCCTCCCATGCCGGAGAGGGGGAGGACCCGGTCGAATTTCTCGGCGAGACGGGTGAAGATGGCCTGGGCGGGCTCGGTCAGCGGAGGCTCGGGCCGGCCGCCGAGGCTTTCGAGCTGCGCCGGGAAGTACTCCGGCTCGGGCGGGGAGAAGCGGCTCTCCCAAAGGAGCTGGTGGTCGCCGTCCACGAGGGAGATCTGGTTGACGCCGTTGCCCTGGTAAAGCTCTGACAGAGCGCCGTGCTCGTCCTTCTGGAAGAGGCTGGGCGCCCTCCCCTGCCCGGGATCGCCTCCCGCGGCCTCGACCAGGGTGGCCCAGATCCGCGGCGTGGCCACGGCTGTCCCCGCCTCCAGGGCGAGGCGGCGGTCGAAACCCTCGGGGAGCTTGACGGCGAGGGGGACCTCGACGAGCACCCGGCCGAGGTTGCCGCCGTGGGTGATCTGGCCGTGCTCCTTGAACTCCTCGCCGTGATCGGCGGTGACGATCAGCAAGGTCTCGTCCCAATGGCCGCTCGCCTTGAGCGCGCGGACCATGCGGCCGAGGAGTTCGTCCGCCCAGGCGGTGTTCAGGGAGTACATCGCCCAGAACTCCTCCCTCTTCTCCTCGGGCAGGGGGATGGACGGATCGAAGTAGGGCTGGAGGTCGGGGATGCGCGTCTTGTCGGGAAGGCCCGGCGGCACCTCGGGGAGGCGCTTCAGGAGGTGGTCCCGGCGGACGTACGGCGCGTGCGGCGGCAGGATGTGGATCCAGACGAATTCCTGGCCGGCGGGAAGCGTCGAGAGGTACTCCTGGGCCTTCCCCCCCTCCTTGAGGTACCGGAAGACGTCGAACCCCTGGGCGTAGCCGTACTTCTGCTGGAGCCAATGGTTCGAGCGGAAGGCCGCGGTGTGGTAGCCCTGCTCCTTGAGGGCTTCCGCGAGCGTCAGGAGACCCTCCTGGAGAACGACCCGCTCGCCGCTCCAGTTCGCGGTGCGCCAGGGCTGGTAGCCGGTGAAGAGGGCGGCCATGGCCGGGACCGTCCAACTGGAGGCCGAGACCGCCCGGCCGGCCCAGTCCGCCTCCCTGGCCAGGGCGTCGAAGGCCGGGGTGAGCCGGGGCGGCCCGCCGAAGGCGCCAACGATGTCCGCCCGCAGGGCGTCGATGGTGATGAGCACGATCGGCCCGCGGTGGACCGGCCGCGCCTGGGCATCGTCCGTGCATCCCGCGATCACGGCGCCGGCGGCCACCGCCAGGAGGAGGGCCACCCCCAAGGAGACGGCCTGGATCTGAAGACGAGGGAATCGGCGACGGCTCAAGGGGGGTTCCTCAGGATCGGCCGCGTAGCATACCATTGTGACACCACACACCTTTTCCTTGAATCGAGTAGGATACGCTCCCGATGAGAAGGTACGTCCGCGCGATCGCGGTTTTCACCTGTTTGTTCTCTCTCGCCCCGGCCCTTCGTTGCCAGGAGGAGCCGCTCCAGGCCTCCCGGGACGGTGACCGCTGGGTGCTCACCTCCGCCGGGGGAACCGCCGTCCTCGAGTCTCCCGAGGGCCGCTCTCTGCGCCTCCCGCTGCCGGAGAAGGCCACCGTCACCTCTCTCGCCGCCCTCGACGGCGGCTGGGTCGCGGCCGGCAGCTTCCAGATCGGCGAGAGCCGCTCCCTGTTCCTGCTGAAGGGGGACGCGGCGGGCTCGCGGGCCCTGCCGGCTCCCCCGAGACAGGAAGGGCTCCTCCGGCTCGGCCCCGTCCTCCTCGCGGACGGCCACGGCCGCCTGGCCGGGATGGCCTGGCTCGAAGGGGACGGCCTCCGCACGCTCGGGGTCCGCGCCGCGGCGTGGGACGGCGAGCGGTGGGAGGCCCCCGTCCGCATCGCCCCTCCCGGCCCGGGGAGCCAGCTCGCTCTCGCGGGTGCCGCGCTCGCCGACGGCTCGTGGCTCCTCGCCTGGAGCGCCTTCGACGGGGCTGACGACGAGATCCTCTGGAGCCTCCGCGCTCCGGACGGCACCTGGTCCAGGGCCCGCCGGCTCTCCGCGGACAACGCCGTGCCCGACGTCACGCCGGCCGTGACGGCTTCGACCAACGGCGCGCTCGTCGCCTGGAGCCGCTTCGACGGCGAGGGCTACAGCGTCCACGTGGCCCGGTTCATAGGGGGCGGCTGGCGCGGCGAGCGTGCCGCGGCTCCGACAGGCTCGGTCCACCCCTCGTTCGCGGGCTCCCCGGCACGGCCGCTCCTGCTCTTCCGTTCTGTCGTGCCGCAGGCGTGGTCCGTGCTCCAACTCGACCCGGCCGGCCGCACCCTGGCTCGCGCCACCGTCCCCTCCTCCCTCGGCCGCCCCGTCCTCGTGACCGATGCCGCTGGCGAAGCACGGCTGCGCTGGCCGGCGGCGGCGCGGGAAGTGGCCGTTTCCTTCGAGAAGACGCCATGACCTTCCGGAAAGCGCTCCTCCTGCCGCTCCTCCTGGCGGCGGCCCTTCCCTGGCCCGCCGTCGCCCAGAAGACCTACTTCGCCTTCGGCGACAGCATCACCGCGGGCCTGGGGGACGATCCCGCGCGCCCGCCGGAGCAGGCCGGGTATCCGGGGCGCCTGCAGATGCTGCTGGCGAACGCCGGCAGTACCGACCGAGTGGAGAACCACGGCCTCGGCGCCGAGGACACGTCCGAGGGAGTCACCCGGATCGAAACCCTCTTCCCCCTGGTGAGCAACGGCGACGTAATGATGATCATGGAGGGGACGAACGACATCACCCGGGGCATCTCTCCCGAGACCACGGCCTTCAACCTCAACCAGATGGCGATCAAGTGCCGGCGCCAGGGGGTCGACGTGATGCACGCGACCCTGATCCCCCGCCTCCCCAATGCCCGGGTGGACGAGAACAACCTGATCAACCAGCAGACGAACGGGTTGATCCGCAACCTCGCAGGCATCCAGGGGCGCCCCCTGGTCGACCCCTTCGAGATCTTCACCCAGCAGACCGACCTCTTCGACCGCCTGTACGCCGACATCCTGGGCGATCCCGTGGGGCACCCCAATTCCGACGGCTACGATCTGCTGGCCCAGACCTTCTTCAACGTCATCACCGGCGTGGATCGCGTGCCGCCCGTCACGGGCGTCGTCCGGCCGGCCAACGGCTCGCGGGGAATCCGCAACACCGCTCCCCTCGAGGTCGAGGTCTGGGACTTCGGCACCGGCATCGACCTCGGCGCCACGAGCCTCGTGGTCAACGGCGAGGTCGTCCCTGCCACGATCACGGGAGACGCGCGCCACCTCCAGATCAATTACCAGTCGCCGCAGCCGTGGCGGGGCGCGGTGACGGTCGCCCTGCGCTCCCGGGATCTCGCCAGTCCGCCCAACAGCGTCGACCGGGATATCACCCGCTTCCGCATCGCCGGCAGCACGCTCCTGGACGGCGATCTGAACGAGGACGGGCGCGTGGACGGCACCGACCTCGTGCTCCTCGGCGTCCGCTTCGGAGCCATCGCCGGGAACCGGCGCTACGACTTCCGGGCGGACTTCAACAACGACGGCATCATCAACGGCATGGACCTGGCGATCCTGGCGGCCAACTTCGGGCGGTCGAGCTTCTAGAGCCGCCCCTCCCGGGCGCCGCCGCCGTGCTATCCTCTTGTCGAGGAGAAGGATCTGGGGATCTCCTTCCCCTTTCTTTTTGCCGGTCATGCGAAATAGAATCCTCCAAAGGAACGACTCCGAAAAGGAGCACGCCATGAGCAAGCCAGCCGTCGCGGCGCTCGCGCCTCTGCCCTTGGATTTCGAGCTCGTCTACGACGACGGGGAGCCTTTGGAGAACGAGTGGCACACCATCCAGATCCCTCTCCTACGAGAGGTCACGCGCCAGCGCATGAAGGAGCTCGGGCGGAGGGACTTCTACGTCGGCGGCAACATGTTCGTCTACTACTCGGTGGAGCAGGCGCGGGAGGTGGCCAGGACGAAGAGGTCGGAGGTTCGCGGGCCGGACGTCTTCTGGGTGGAGGGAGTCGAGCTCGATCGGGATCGGAAGGCCTGGGTGTCCTGGGAGGAGGGAGGCCGCCTGCCGGACGTCATCGTCGAGTTGTTGTCCCCGTCCACCGCCGAAATCGACCGCAACCAGAAAGTGGATCTCTACGGCCGGATCTTCCGGACCTCGGAGTACTACATGTACGAGCCCGAGACCCGGACGCTGGAGGGATTGCGCCTGTCGGGCCGCTTCTACCGGTCCATGAGGTCCGACGCCCAGGGGAGACTCTGGAGCGAGCGGCTCGGGGCTTTTCTCGGAATCTGGCATGGGATCCGAGAAGACCAGGAGCGGGATTGGGTCCGGCTGTACCGCCCTGACGGGAGCCTGGTCCCAACGGGGGAGGAACGCGCCGAGGCGGCGGAAGCCGAAGTGGCCCGCCTGCGCGCCTTGCTCGAAGAGCGCGACCCGGGTTGAAGGACGCCCCCTCTTACATATACCCCAACGCCTGCAACCGCGCCCTGTACTCCTCGTCGCTGGAGCGGGACATCCGCGCCGGAGCGCTCTCGGGGATGCGGCGCTCCCCGTAGCCGGGGACGATCCTCCGGGGGTGGGCAGCGAGCCAGGCGGGCTCGAAGAGGGCTTCGGGGAGGGTCCCCGTCATCCCTGCAAAGAGGGGAAGCCCTCCCAGGTGGAGGACCAGGGGGGTGATGTCGTAGATCGAGGCGTCCGGCACGCGGTGGGCGCGGCGGATGCCGGGGCCTTTCGCCAGGAGGATGCCGTTCCTCCGGTGGTTGCCTGAGTAGTTCCCGTAGGTGCCCCCCCGCGCCTCCGCTCCTCCGAAGATCCCTTCGAGCTCTGTCCAGGCGCCGGCGCCGTGGTCGGAGACCACGATCACGGTCGTGTCCGGGCCGGCCAGGGTCAGGAGACGGCCGAGGATGCGGTCGGCCTCCTCGTAGACCTTGGGGATGACCTCGCGGTACTGCCGGACCTCCTCGGGATCCACGCGGGTGAAGACGTCCGGCTGGTGGTACTTCCAGAAGAGGTGCTGGGCCGTGTCGGTGCTCCGGAAGTAGAAGGCCGAGAGCGGCGGCTCGCTCTCTCCCCGGGCCGCGGCTTCCCGCACCGCCCGCTCGGCGACCTCGGCGTAGTAGCGGTCGCGCACGAGGTCGTCCGCGAGCTGCTTCAACCGCTCATGCATGCGGTACGCGGGGTCCCCCTGCTCGTGGTTGCGCTGGTAGTCGGGATCGAACGGCACGCCCACCACGGCCATCGTGGCCTCGCGAAAGGCCAGGAGGTCGAGACGGTGCCGCACCTTCTCGTATTGGCGGAACAGTCTCTGATCCGGTCTGTACTTGGTGAGGTAGGCGGCGTCGAACTCCATCCCGAGCTGCCGGGAAGCCAGCTCTGGATAGTGGACGTAGAGCGGCGGCGCGATCTCGTCCCCCCAGGGCTCGGGGAAGGACGAGGCGGAGTCGTCGGCCAGGTGGGCGCGGTCGCTCACGAGCCGCCCCTCCTCCAGCTCGAAGGCCGGCCAACTGTCCACGAAGCCGATCACCCGGCTCGCCTTGCCGCTCCGGTCGTAGATCTCCCACAGCCGGTTCTCCCGGCCACTGGTGGAGAGGACCGGGTACTCCTCCACCCAGGGTGCCAGGAGGGAGCGCACGACCGGGAGGCGGAGGGGCAGGCGGAACGGCAGGGCCTCGCTCATCCCCGGCACATGGGAGAGGAAGAAGTCCCAGATGCCGTGCTCGGCCGGCGAGTGACCGGTGACGATCGTCTCCCAGACCACCGGCGTCCGCATGCCCGTGCTGGCGCTGTTC
This sequence comes from Thermoanaerobaculia bacterium, assembly GCA_035633875.1. Classification (GTDB taxonomy): domain Bacteria; phylum Acidobacteriota; class Thermoanaerobaculia; order Multivoradales; family UBA5704; genus DATARR01. The sequence continues at coordinate 754 of DASQEB010000002.1, read as the reverse complement.
GAGAACGGCTGGTTGACCGCCACCTCCGAGAGGAGGTGCCCGTGGGCGCCCTCGCGGACGAGGCGCTGGAAGTTGGGGAGTCTCCCCTGCCGCATCAGCGGCTCCATCACGTCCCACGTTGCCCCGTCGAAGCCGATGAGGAAGACCTTGGAGCCGGAGGTGGCCTCCCTGGCCGCCCGGGCCGAGGCGTCGGGGGTCTCCGTTCGCAGGGCTGTCGCGGCCACGGGCGGAAGAAAGAACAGGAGGACGGTGAGGAGGAGCGCCACCGGGATCGAGCCCAGCCGTTCCGCCGTGGGCCGTCGGGCCAGGACGGCCGCCAGGACCAGGGACAGGACCACGCACACCGCCACTCCGATCGCATCCCCCGGATTGCCCAGCCAGAAGGGCCGGGTCGCCACCACGAACACCACGACGGACACGGCGGCGAACACGAGGAAAGCGTCCAGAATCAGGGCGAAGCGGGGGGCGGATGCGCCGCGCCGGAGGAGAGCCGCCGCGATCCCCACGAGGAGGTTCAGGACCAGGAATCCCAGGACCGCGCCAGCCGTCAGATAGAGCCCGAACACCAGGGCATCCCCAAAGGAGCGGACGGCCTTCATGGTGAGGACCAGGCCGAGCTGGGCGAGGGAGGCCGAGAGCGCTCCGAACGTGAGCGCGAGGAGAATCAGGGGGCGGAAGCGGAGGGAACGGCTCATCTCTTTTCCATCAGAACAGAAACCCGAAAAACTTTCGAAGCTGCTCCAGATCCCGGATC
>DASQEB010000001.1:0-16937 GCA_035633875.1 Thermoanaerobaculia bacterium | reverse complement strand
TGCTCCTCGGGAGGGATCATGCCTTCGTTCCAGCACTACATCGGCGTTCGCTACTCGGGCCGGAAGGACCCCGGGGACCGCATTCGGGAGATCAAGGTCTTCGCGGCCACGGAGGACCATGAGCCGTACCAGGAGCGGAATCCCGGGCATCCCTCCGGCCATTGGAGCCGCCGGGATCTGGCCGAGTGGCTCCTGGAGCGGCTGGGGGAGAAGGAGCCGGTCATCATCGGTCTGGACCATGCGTTCTCCTTTCCCCAGACGTACATGGACCGCCACAACCTCCGGAGTTGGGACGAGTTCCTGAAGGATTTCGAGGACAACTGGCCCACCCACCAGATCTCCGTGCGCGAACTGATCCCCGGCAACCCGCGGACCGGCGATCCGGACGAGCACCGCCTCACCGGCCGCTGGACCGCCTTCCCCAAGAGCGTCTTCCACTTCGACATCCAGGACAGCTTGGCCAAGGCCACGCACGCGGGGCTCCCCTGGCTCGACTACCTCCGCCGCTCCGGCGACCGCACCCACTTCTGGCCCTTTGACGGCTTCGATGTCCCGCGGGGTAAGTCCGTGATCGCCGAGGTGCGGCCGGCCCGCTTCCGCCACCGCTACCCCAAGGACGGCCTCGACCGCCTGGAGCAGGACGCCTTCGCCATCTGTGCCTGGCTCCAGGACCGCGACCGCGTGGGCCTCCTCAAGCCTTACTTCACGCCTCCCCTGTCCGACTCCGAACAGGAGAGGGCACGGCTCGAAGGCTGGATCCTCGGTGTCTCCTGAGGTTCCGCCCCCCTGGAATATCCTCTCGACAGAGTTCGTTTCAACAGACGCATGGCGAGCACCCTCAGCAAAGAGATCCAGCAGAAGCGGCCCTTTGTAAGCCTGGAGGAGGAAGCATTCCTCGGGCTGCAGCGGACGGCGAGCCTCCTGCTTCAGGCACTGGGGCGGGAGCTGAAGGATCAGGACCTGTCGCCTGCGCAGTACAACACTTTGCGCATCCTGCGCGGCGCCGAGCCCGAAGCCCTTACGTGCGGCGAGATCGGCGACCGGCTGGTCAGCCCCGGGCCGGATGTGACGCGGCTTCTCGACCGTCTGGAAACACGGGGGCTGGTGCTCAGGGTCCGGGACGAGGAGGACCGCCGGGTGGTGCGGGCGCGGATCACGGAGCACGGGCTCGCGCTTCTCGCTCAACTCGACGGCCCCGTGGAGGAGGCCCTTCGTCGCATCCTGGGGCACCTCGGGGCAGAGCGACTCAAGAACCTGATCGGGCTGCTCGAGCAGGCCCGAGGCAGGAGCTGAATTTTTTTGACCAGATCCTTGTTTAAACAGACGTTGTCGTTCCAAGGAAGGGGAGAGACAGATGAACATGCAGATCGCAGGAATTCACCACATCACCGCCATGGCGAGCGATCCGCAGGCGAACGTGGATTTTTATACGGGCGTCCTGGGGCTGCGGCTGGTGAAGAAAACGGTCAACTTCGACGATCCCGGTACCTATCATTTCTATTATGGAGATGAGACGGGGACGCCGGGGACCATCCTGACGTTCTTTCCATGGCCGATGGCGCGGCGGGGCACCCGGGGTGCGGGCCAGGCGACGGTGACGTCGTTTTCCGTACCCCAGGGCTCTCTCGGGTACTGGACCGAGCGGCTGGACCGTTTTGGGGTGCTCTTCGAGTCGCCCCGGGCGCGCTTTGACGAGGAGGTCGTGACGATGTTCGATCCGGACGGGCTCCAACTCGAGCTGGTGGCCCGGGCGGGAGACGGGCGCTCGCCGTGGGAGACCGGGCCGGTGCCGGCCAAGCACGCGATCCGCGGTTTCGAGGGCGCGACCCTCACGGAGTGGAACCCGGAGGTCACGTCCGAGATCCTGACCGGGACCCTGGGCTTCCGGCCCGTGGGCCAGAAGGGGAGCCGCTTCCGCTTCGAGGTCGGGCCCGGCGGTCCGGGGACGCGGGTGGACGTCCTGGCCGCGCCCACGGCCGAGCGGGGACGGATCTCCGCGGGAACGGTCCATCACGTGGCCTGGCGGGTCGCGGACGAGGCGGAGCAGGAGGAGTGGCGCCAGACGATCGCCGAGCGCGGTCTTTCCGTCACGCCGATCCTCGACCGGCAGTACTTCCGCTCGATCTACTTCCGCGAGCCGGGCGGGGTCCTTTTCGAGATTGCGACGGATCTTCCGGGGTTCACGTACGATGAGCCGTTGGAGGCCCTGGGCAGCGGTCTGAAGCTGCCGCCCTGGCTGGAGCCGGAGCGACAGCGCATCGAGGCGGTCCTGCCTCCGGTCGAGGTCCGGCCAGTGCCGGAGACGGTGGGAGGTTTGGTATGAGCACGGTGGTGACGATCCAGGGTCCCCATCAGAAGGAAGCCCTCGTAGCGGCCGGCCATCCCCTGGCAGGTGCGGCCGCGACCATGGTGATGGTCCACGGGCGCGGGGCCACGGCGGAGAGCATCCTGACGCTGGCGGAGGAATTCCGCCGTCCGGACTTCGCCTACCTCGCGCCCCAGGCCGCAGGGTATACCTGGTATCCGTACAGCTTCCTCGCGCCGATGCACCAGAACGAGCCGGGTCTCTCGTCGGGTCTGGCCCGGATCGGCGAGGTGCTCGCCCGGATCGAAGCGGCGGGCATCCCCCCGGAGCGCACGATCCTTCTGGGGTTCTCCCAGGGCGCCTGCCTGACGCTGGAGCACGCGGCCCGCAACCCGCGCCGCTATGGCGGTGTGGTCGGCCTCTCCGGAGGACTGATCGGACCGCCGGGGACTCCCCGGAACTACCAGGGCTCCTTCGCCGGCACGCCGGTCTTCCTCGGGTGCAGCGACCGCGACCCGCACATCCCCCTGGAGCGGGTGACGGAGACGGCGGAGGTCCTCGCGGAGATGGAAGCCGCGGTGACGAAGCGGATCTACCCGGCCATGGGGCACACCGTCAACGAGGACGAGTTGGACTTCGTCCGCCGGTTGATGGAGGACGTAGCCGCCCCGGGAGGCTCGCAATGAAGGTCACGCGGGTGTGGGAGGACGCGGAGGGGGTGTCCCACTTCGGAGAGATGGAGGTCCCGTTGCGGGATGCGGGCGACATCGGCCGCCTCTCCGAGCTCCTGCCGGCCGCAGGCGTCATCTTCCGGGAGACCGGGGGAGACTACGACTTCGACTGGCACCGGGCCCCCCGGCGCCAGTACGTGGTGCTCCTCGACGGCGAAATCGAGATCGAGGTCGGAGACGGCGAGACGCGCCGTTTCCGGGGCGGCGAGATCCTCCTCGTCGAGGACACCACCGGCCGCGGCCACCGCACGCGGAGCGTGGACGGGAGGCTGCGGCGGTCGTTGTTCATCGCCTTGGAGTAGGACCCGGCCGGGCCCGGACGCCAGCCCAGGCCCTGCCGTCCACGCCCTCCTTACCCGGGTCTCCGGTAGACCACCTCCACCACCGGCACCCACCAGCGCTCGCATCGCAAGCGGTCCTGCCAGTCCGGGTCGCAATCCTCACTTCGCCACTCGACCAGCGCCACGACCCGGGCGGTCTCGATCCTGTCGAGAGCTCCCGACCACTGCTGGCGGGCCGAAGCCGACAGGGCGGCCACAGAGGGACCATTGGGCGGGTGAAGCTCGAGATATCCATCGCCGTTCTGCCGGATCTCCAGCGAATCGCCCGGCTGGAGCCGCGCCAGGGCTGCATGGAGAGGGGCGGATGGCGGGCGGTTCCCGGCGAAGCTCAGGAAGAGGTCGGAGAGCCCGAGGATGGCGAAGCGGCGGTTCCCCACAGCCTCCGCCGGCAGCGTCACGCCCGGCCGGAGGCGGAGGACGCCTGGCGCATCCAGGAGAAGAGACACGTGAGGGTTCCGCTCATCGGCCCGCAACAACAGGCGAAGGGTCTCCCGGGCGCGGGTCATGGCCACGTAGTAGAGCCGGCGCTCCCGCTCAATCTCGCCGGAGCGCGGGGTCCAGCCGCCGTCCGCCACGAGGACGTGATCGAACTCCAGCCCCTTGGCGGCGTGGACGGGGAGGAGCCGCATCCCGTCGCCGAAGGTCGGCTCCCGCCGCCGCTCCGCCAGGGCCTCGTAGAGAAATTCGACCGCGGCCGCGGTGCCGGTCTCCGCGTCCGCGGTCTCCTCGCGCCACTCGGCCAGAAGCTCGGCGAGGAGGACCCACCAGGGATTCGCGTCCACCGCCCCCTGCTCCCGCTGCATCTGCCGCCGGAGCTCCTCCAGGCTCGAGGCGCGGCAGGGCTGGTTGCGCCGGGTCTGGAGCCTCTCCAGGAAGCTGGCGATCTCGCGGATGCGGTGGAGAGGGGGGAGCTGGGAGCGGTCGGCGGTCCAGGAGACCGGGATGCCTTCCTGCTCCATCACGCTCCGGATCGTCTCGAGCTCTCTGCGGGTGCGGGCGAGGACGGCGCAACGCCGCCAGATCAGCCCGGGATCGAGGGACCGCAGCCGCCGGAGCTCTCCGACGATGGCGGCGGCCTGCTGCCCGGCGTCCGCCACCTCCAGCACCACGGCCCGGCCCCGGGTCTCGCGGTCCAGGGCCTCCCACCGTCCACCCGGTGGATCGTTCCGGCGGGCTGCGTCCACCCGGATCGGGTGGCCGGCCTTCATGCGGTCGCGGTTGTGGCCGATGAGGAGATCGGCGACCGCAACGATGTGCCCGCTCGACCGGTAGCACTCCAGGAGGTGGTTGACCTCGGCCCCGTAGTCCGCCCGGAAGCGGCGGATGAACTCCACATTGGCGCCGGTGAACTCATAGATCGTCTGGTCGTCGTCCCCCACGGCCAGGATCGCGAGCTTGCGGTCCCGATCTGCGAGGGTCCGGCCGGCGAGGGCCGAGACCAGCTCGTACTGGTCCGCGTTGATGTCCTGGTACTCGTCCACGAGGATGTGGCTGGCCCCGGCGAGGAGACGCTCCCGGAGGTCCTCATGGAGGGGGTCGGCCGGCCCTTCCGGCAGCCCTTCCCGCAGAAGGCGGACGGCGTCCGGCACCAGCCGCTGGAAGTCCGGCTCCTCGCCGCCCCGGCCGGCCGAGGTGGCGAAGGAGGCCCCGGTCAGCCGCATGGCGAGACCGTGGTAGGTCTGGATCGTGACGCCCCGGGCGTCGTCCCCTACCAGGTCGCGCAGCCGGCGGCGCAGCTCCAGGGCGGCGTTACGATTGAAGCAGAGCACCAGGATCGCCCGGGCCGGCACCCGCTCCACCCGCAGGAGATAGGCGCAGCGGTGGACGACCACCCGCGTCTTGCCCGCCCCCGGACCGGCGAGCACCAGGAGGTTGCGGTCCGCCGGGGCCGCGACGAGAGACGTCTGGACAGGGTTGGCCAGGCTCTCCACGATGCGGTGGAACGATTCCTGGCCGGTCGCCCGGCGGAGGGCCTCACCTTCCCCTGCGAAATGGCGGTGCACGAAGGCCGTCCGGTTCAGGCGGAAGTAGTCGTTCACCAGGGCGAGCGCGGCGCGGACGGCCTCCAGCGCGAGCTTCGCGTACCTCGCCATGACATGGACCTGGAACGTCCGCTCGTCATAGTGCTGGGAAAGGGGCGAGAAGTCCCCCTGGCTGTAGCGCCGGCCCTTCGCCTCCGGCCGGACGTGGAGGGTCATCGCCTGCCGGAACACGGCGAGGCCGTGCTGGAGCTGAAGGATGCCCTGTTCGTGGAGGAAGAGGAGCGTCCGCTCGGCCGTGGCCAGAGGGTCGTGGATCTGCGAGAAGAGGGCGAGGTCGCGCCGGAGGGCGGCGGTCAGGTCCTCGATTCCGAAGGCCACCCTCACCTTGCCAGAGGATTCCGCGGGCGCGAGCGAAAGGAGGGCGTCGAGGACCACCCGGCCGGCGGCGCGGCGCAGCTCGGCCACCTCCGCCAGTTCCTCCCAGCGCTGCAGGAGCCGGAGCCGGTAGTGGTGGCGCGAGCGGTAGGCGAGCTCCAGGCTGCCCGCCCGGCCCGGCACGCTCTTGCCCTCCCGTTCCAGGCCCCGCAGGAGCTGCCGCAGGGTTTCGGGGTGGCTTGCGAGACCCTGGTCCACCAGCCGCTGGTTCAAGATGCGCAGTGACAGCTCCCTCCACTCGCCGTCTTCCGCATCCGGCTCGGCCTCCCGGAGGGTCTCCAGGAGGGCCCGCTCCAGGCGGCAGAGGGCCTCGTAGGCATCCGGGGCGCCGTGCCGGCCCCTCCGTTCCACCCAGGCGGTGAGCTGCAGGCCGCCATCGATCAGGCCCGCCTCGGCCATGGATCCCAACAACCGCAGCACCCGCTCACCCTGCGGGTCCTCGGGCCGGGTCGGCCCGAGCTTCAGGCCGGGGAGCTCCGCCAACTCGTCCGCCGTCAGCCCGCGGCTGGGATCGGCGTTCATCAGGGCACCCAGAAGGGCGAGCCAGCGCTCCCGGGTGCGCTCTGAGACCGGGATCCTTTCGAGCTTCGTGCGCGCCTCGTCCAGCGATTCCACCCGCAGCCGCCCCTGGAAAATCCGCGTCCGGTTCTCCGTCCGCTCCACGAACCCCGCCCGCTCCAGCCAGGCCACGGCGGTCTTGACCTTGGTGTCCGCGCCGTGTTCCCTGGCATCGAAGTCCGTCTCCACCTCCTCGTCCCGCAGCAGCTCGCCGCTCGTGACCACGACCTCCCCCTCGTCCGCGCTCCGGGCGAGATGGCGCAGACCGCGCAGGATCTGGGCGATGTCGCGCCGCGAGAGGCGCCCCGCGGCCGTGAGCTTGAACTGCCGCTCCACGTCCTCCGCGTCGAGCAGCAGCACGCAGCGGGACGGCAGCCGGTCCCGGCCGGCCCGCCCCGCCTCCTGGAGATAGCTCTCGAGCGATCCGGGCATCTCCGCGTGGATCACGAGACGAACGTTCTCCTTGTCGATCCCCATCCCGAAGGCGTTCGTGGCGCAGATCACGGGCACCGCGCCGCTCACGAAGGCCTCCAGCACCCGGCGCTTCTCGGGAGGGTCGAGCCCGGCGTGGAACGCTGCGGCCGGGAGCCCCCGCTCGTTGAGGAAGCGGGCCGCGTCAGCCGTGCCCCGCCGGCTCGCGAAGTAGACCACCGCACAGCCCCCAGGGGATGCGGCCAGCGTCGCGGACAGGAGGTCGAAGATCCGCTCCTGCTTGGCGGCCGGGTGCACGCTCTCCACCTGGAAATCCAGCTCCTCACGCTCGACGCCCTCCCGGGCCTCGAACAGCGCCAGCTCCCGGCCCAGCTCCCGCCGGAAGTGCTCCAGGATCTCGGCCTTCACGTCCTGCTTTGCCGTGGCCGTGAAGCAGGCCACCGGCGGCACCGAGACCCCCTGGCCCTGGGCCAGCTCGCGGATGAAGCGGGCCGCGTACAGGTAGTCGGGCCGGAAGTCGTGCCCCCACTTCGAGAGGCAGTGGGCCTCGTCGAACACCCAGCATCCGACCTCCCGCTGCTGCACCGTGTCCCGGAACGACCGGTTGCGGAGCTGCTCGGGGGCGACGTAGAGGATCGCCACGTCCCCCAGCCGCACCCGCTCCAGCACCGCGCCCCGCTCCGGCGGTGTGAGCAGCCCATTGATCGCCGCGGCGCAGTCCATCCCCACCCGGCGGTTCAGGTTGTCCACCTGGTCCTGCATCAGCGCCTGGAGGGGGGAGATCACCACCGTGAGGAGCCCCCGCCGGAGGTACCGCACCAGGGCCGGGAGCTGGTAGCAGAGCGACTTGCCGCCCCCGGTGGCCAGGACCGCGAGGAGCGGCTCTCCCGCGAGACCGTGCTCGACGATCGCCCGCTGGAGGCTCCCGCCGTCCGGAGCGGCCGGCGCGGGCCGGAACGACTCCAGCCCGAAGAAGCGTCGCAGAGGGCCTTCCGAATCGTGCGTCTGCCGGCACCAGGAGCAGCCGGGGTCGCTGCACGGTCGCTCCCGCAGGGCCTCGAGGAGGCGCACCGTCTCGGGATGCCGGAGCCGCACCCATGGCGGCAGCACCGAGCTCCCTCCGGCCACCCGCAACCACGCCGCGGCGTAGGCCCAGGCGGTCCGCCCCTCTACCCGGAGGAGGCTCTCCGGCAGGAGCCCGCCCAGGGCGGTTCGGCAGAGCGTGTCGGGGAAAGCCGTCGTGAGCCAGGCCTCCGCCTCCTCCGTGCTCATCGCCGGCCGTCCTGCGATCGCGGTCAGCACCGCGGCGAGCCCCCGCCGCCGGTTGTCGCCCGCACCTCCGAGGCAGAAGGCGTAGAAGGCGACCCGCTCCGGCTGTGTGGCGACCATCCTGGAAAAGCTCTCCTTCTGGTCCTCGAACAGCCGCCCGGCGAGCCGCGCGTCCGCCACGGGGTCGTTCACCGCGTCCCGGACCAGCTTGTAGTCCTTCACCAGCCGGTGGTATGGGTTCTCGGCGAAGGCGAGAGGGGAGAGGCAGAGCGTATCCACCACCGGCTTGCCCAGCAACCCGAGCCGGGGCGTGATCCGCTCTAGAGCGGGCAGGTCGTGGTCCAGCAGGTTGTGCCCGAGGATGAATTCCGCCCCGTCAGCCATCCGGTCCAGCTCCGCCAGAGCCTCGCGGAGGGGGAACCTCCCCTTGCGCTCCAAAACGCGGTCCCCCTGGACGGCACCGATCTTGAGGATGCGGTCCTCGACAGTTTCCAGATCGAGGAAAAGGCATCGTTCGAGAGACGACGGACGCACAGCGGGAGTTTAGCAAGGATCAGCGCGATCCCCCTTGCAGTGCCATCGACCGTGCCCGCAATGGATTTCACTGCAGCGTGTCAACCGGAGGAGCTTGGGGTGGAGACCCTCCCGGCGGCCGGGTCAGCCATCCAACGACCAGCGTCTGGAGGAGAGGGATGACGACCAGCGGGACGACCGCCTCGGCTCCGCGGTCGACATGCTGGAAGAGCAGCGCCGAGACCACCGCCCGGGTCAGCCAGAAGGAGCCCAGGAGGGTGAGCCAGAGGATGAGGAGCCGCTTCATGCCTTCCTCTATATAGAGGAATGTGGCGGGCGGAACAACCATCCCCCCGCCCTTTCTGCGGCTCACCTGCCCCCGCCTGCGCGCACTCTACTTTTCAGAGGTCTCTTTGCTCTGGAGTCCCTGCGCGCTCCCGCGCTTCGACGACGAGAGGAGGAACGATGCGTACGATGCTGTCCCTGCTGTTCCTGGCGACCCTCCTGGCCCTCCCGGCCCAGGCCAAGGTCACGCGGTACCTCACCGGCAACGCCGCCGACGTGGTCGTCTCCCTCGCCGGGCCCGCCCACAATTTCGGCGGCGGCGGCACCGATGTGGATGCAGCCCTCCAGTGGATCATCGACCAGGTCCGGGGCTGCACGACCTGCTCGACCAAGATCGACGTGGTGATCCTGCGCTCTTCCGGCTCGAACGGCTACAACGACTACATCTTCGCCATGAACGGGGTCGACTCCGTGGAGACCCTGGTCATCACCAGCGCCCGGGACGCCAACACCACGGCGGTCGAAACGACCATCAGGAACGCGGAGGTGGTCTTCTTCGCCGGCGGCGACCAGTGCAACTACGTCAGCTTCTTCAAGGGGACGCTGGTCGAGACGGCCGTCGAGTTCGTCTACGCCAAGGGCGGCGGTGTTGGCGGCACCAGCGCGGGCGCCGCCATCCAGGGCGAGTTCACCTACGACGGCTGCCGGGGGAGCGCTCTGTCGAGCGACGCCCTGGCCAATCCCTACCACCGCACCGTCACCTTTACCTACGACTTCTTCCATTGGGCCAATCTCCAGGACACGATCACCGACTCCCACTTCGTCGCCCGCGACCGGATGGGGCGGACCCTGGCCTTCCTCGCCCGCCAGATCCAGGACGGCAAGGCCACCAGCGCCCTCAGCATCGCCATCGAGGAGCGGACCTCGGTGGTGGTGGACCGCAACGGCCTCGCCACCGTGATGGGCGACGGCCCCGCCTACTTCATCCTCGCCGACCACGCCCCAGAGGTCTGCCAGGCCGGAGTCCCGCTGACCTACTCCAACTACAAGATCTGGAAGGTTGGCTCAGGCGGCACCTTCGACCTCCGGAACCGGCCCACCATCGGGTACTACCTGCGCAGCGTCAACAACGGTGTGATCAACGCGGACCCGTACTGAAACGTCGCGTCTGCCTCCCCTCTCTCCCGGCGCCGGGCGGGTGCTGGGGGAGAGGGGGAGGGGAGCGATGGCTCGGGCGGGGGAGTCTTCCGGTGCCTGTGCGGCAAGGGACGCTGTTCAGGGACGGCGTGGCCACCCGCTGCGAGAGCGGTGTTGGACCGCGCTCCTCGGATCGTGATCACGTTCCAGTGAGCTGCGATCCCATCTGGCCAGATCCGCCGCAGCTTCATATGTCGACTGCAGAAAGTCGAGAAGCGTGCTGTCCGGAGAATCCGCTTGACGGACAGCGTCGTACGGCAGAATGAACTCACGAAAATCTGCACTGTAGAAGGCGGCGTCCGGCTTGACGGGCGCGTCCGGGAACCCGGCCGGTTCTGGGTAGGCATACGAATAGAACGCAGCATAGGAGACCGCGCCCCCACCAGGCCAGAATCCGCAACTGCTCACTTCGTGGGAGTAGGCATCCCGGGTCACCCAGTCCGGCAGGTTGGGGATACCGCCCGGATGTTCCGGAGCCCGTCGTCCGGAAAACCGGGTCACGGCCAGGTCGGGGGCGCCCCAGAAGAAGTGCACGGGACTGCACTTGCCGATGAACCGAGCGCGAAACTCTTTGAGCACCCGGTCCACCTGCACAAGGACTCGCCAAAAGCGATTGGCGTACTCCCGATCGTAGGCTCGGTGCGTTTCATCCTGATCGAAGCGGATAGGGTCAGCAACCTCGTTGGGTTGTCCGAAGATGTCCACATGCAAGCCGAGCGTTCCCATCTCCTCCATGAGACGGGTATAGAACGCTGCCACCGACTGCGGCTCGAGAGCAAAACGCCCTGTGCCGCCGTCGCTCGACTGGAGCGTCAACCGATGTGTGATGAAATCAAAATCGATTTGGAACGTCCGGGTGCCGTAGGGGATCGGCGACGTCGTGAGCCCGCAGGGTGTCACATACAGAGTGACATGCCAGGAATGATTCACCCACGGACTTTGGGCGAGCCGAATCTTTCCAACGATTTGGGTCCACAGGTGCAAGGTCTCGTAGGTCTCGATCCAGGCCTCGAGGGGCAGGCTCGGCCATGGCTCCAATCGCGATGCGGCCACGGTGGTCATACGCAGTCGCTATAGATATCTCTCTTGGAGAATCGCCACGTGGTGCGCGGTGTGTCCGGCCACAAGATAGGCGATGGCTCTCACGGTAAAGGGATTGTCACTGGCGATCCCGCTCCGCATCCAGGCCTCGGCCGGCAGATTGCGGAAGAAGGTCAGGGTCGCCAGGCGAGCTCCCCGGAACTCTTCGACGTGACGGGCCCATGAAAACTCGTCGGCCCGAGCCGCACCGGCGCTGACCTTCTCGTCGAAGCTCGGGAGTGGACTGTCGAAACCACGGGCAAACCAGAAAGCGCGGAACAGGAACACCCGCTCGGTGTCGCTGACGTGATTGAGCACCTGGCGGATGCTCCACTTTTCCGGCGCGTAACGGTGAAGAGACCTCTCCTCGGTGATGCCGAGCAGGAACGCAAGGGTTTCTTCCAACTGGGTTTCGAGCACGCCGACGATGTCATCGCTCTGGACCCGGTCGATGTATTTGAAATAATAGGGTGCGGCTTCATTGGGTTCCGGAAGTCCCCTCATGCGAATCCCCCTGAAGCGCCGATTGTACGCCAGAACCGGCGTGACAGAGTGCTCTTTCCACAGAAGAGACTTTCGAGATCACCTGCCGCACCGTCCACGGACAGCTCCTGTTCCTGCCCTGCCAAGCCCCCGAGCGGAAGGAGGGAGCCAGAGCGTCGGCGGCCTGGCTAGATCGGCGGCGGCCCGCAGCCCCAGGGGGGCACTGGCGGGCAGTGCGCGTCATGGCCGTTGCAGGAGACGCCGTCCGCGATGTACTGGCAGTTGCCACTCGTACTCGAGCACGTGATCCCGCCATCGCAGCAGGGAAACGTGATTTCGCAGAAGTTGGGGCACCTGATCTCCGACCCGTGGTCACAGGAGACCCCCCGATAGGTGTATACGCAGGAGAAGTTTCCGGTACAGCCAACTGTGTTGCCGTCTCCGCAGTCCCGCGAAACGCTGCAGGCCATGGGGACCGGCTCCGGGGTGCCGAGCCCCGGGAGCGGCTCCGTCGGCTGCTGGGCCAGCCACTCCAGGAAGGCCGCGTCAGCCCCCGAGTCCGCCGCAGCCCCGGACCAGCCGGTGGCCATGAGAAGGACGACCGTGGCGCCAAGCGCAACGTGCTTCATTCTGATTCCTCCTTATCTCCTCAACCGGGACAGGACAACTCCTGCCCCGAAAGGATCGAGCTCGTCTCCTGCCACCATCCTGCAGACCTGCCCGATTCAATAGGACGTCAGAACAAAAGATCGCGCTCGATGCTAAGGCAAGTGGGTACTTGCGTCAAGGTCTATCTACTGAATCGCGGGTATCCTGGTGTCCCCAGGGAGCGAGCTCCTGCCGGTGGTCCGCAGGGCGAAACTCTTGGAGGACTCGATCCTCGTCTTCACCGCGGACGGCCTTTACGCCAGGATCTTGTCCATCAGGATCACGCCGCTGTGCCCCTCAATGGAGGCGAAAACAGGGATTCCCTGGTACCTGTACTCCTGATAAGACACCTGGAAGCAGTCGGCATACCCCTGCTTCCTGAAGATGCGCTGGGACACGCTCCCGCTCGCTTCGGTGACCGCCACGCGATACCCCTTGCGTCTGCCGTTCTCTTCGCACGCTGCGACGAGGTGCTGCGCGACCTGTCGCCCCGTGAACGGGCGAGCCACCCCAAGCAGAAGCAGGTGCAGGTATGTCCCCGGTGCGATGGTCTTGTTCCGCCGATAGTCCGCATCCAGTTGGTCGAGTAGGGTAAATGTGGGCAGGAACTTCTCGCTCACGTGTTCGATGCCTGGCGGCGATGGTGCGGTGAAATCCGCCGCGAGAAAAGCCCCCATCATCTCGCCCGTTCCAGCGCTCCGGGCGATGATCGTCAACCCCTCGGCCGCCGCTCCGGGGCAGAAGAGCCGAACACAGGCCTCGAACTCTTCGGCGGAAATCCCCATGGCGACCGCCGGAGGATCGTCACAGCTAAACGCCTCTGCCAGAAGGGATGCCATTTCGTCCTGGTCTGACAACTCGAAGACGCCATACTGTATCCCCGAGGCCTCATGCAAAGAAATCATGGATCTTGCTTGCCTCCTTTGGCAATGCGGCGAGAGCTTCCAGCGCCGGCCAGGAACTGCTTCGCCGGGCCGCCGGCCGCGGATGTTCCTCGAGATCGGATCGGGCCACTCCACCCGGTTCGAGGCCTCAGACGCTGTCGCCACACGGCGAGAAATCCCCTCCAGCGTCCCCTACCAAGGGGCGGGCGGAGCGGAAACCGGCTTCGTCAGATCGAACCGGACGCGGAAACGCCGTCCGGTGGTCTCGCGGCGCAGGGCATAGGTGAAGCTTTCCCGGGGCTGGACCGCGATCGTCCAAATGTTCGAGGCCGCTGCTGGAATCAACTGCGCGGTGAAGGCGTCGGCGTGGAAGTCGAGTGACAGCGGATCGGTGATCTCCCGGGTGTCTCCTCCGTACTGCGTGATCGCGTCCTCGCTGCCGTCCTCGTGACGGTGGTCGTGCTTCAGGCGGAAACCCCCGGCGGTGCGGGTGATCACCCAGGTCCGGGAGCGGTCCTCGCCGACGTGGAAGGGGATCCTCACCTCGTCGGCCGAGCAGGACCGGACATGCATGACGAGCCGTTGCTTCCCGATGGCGGAGTCGGAAGGCTCCGTCCCCTCCATGAGGCGGCCTTCGAAGGCATGACCGCAGAGCTGCTGGAGCGCCGTCCAGAACGCACCGGGATCGGGCTCCACGAGGGGTGCCGTGCGACACCCGAGGAGCGCGAGAAAAAGCCACAAGGCCGATCTCTGTCCCATGCGTCCAGTATTGTAGTCGAAGCGCCTTGCCGAGGCGATCGGGTCCAGCTTCCAGCTTGACAAATTCTAAGCCTACGCTAAACTTATAGCGGATGATCTAATCGGTGAAAGGAGTTATCGATGAGACCAAACGCAGTTGTTGCCAAAGGGGTTTCAATCGCTGTCCTATGCTTTGTCCTTCAAACGTCGACCACCGCAGCCCAAGTGATGTACATGGTTGGGAACATTTCAGGTACCGTCAATGGGACGGCCGTTGACTTCGACCTGAATATAAAATTGAACATGAAGACAGGTGAGGAGACCGCAAGGGTTGGCAACATGGACCCGGAGATGGGCGCTATTCTGAGACAGGTCCCTGCAATGGTGACAATCGGTGGCCCCACCGGCGGCGCCACACCGCGAGGTGGCCAAAACCTCTTCAAGCTTTCGGGCGGGAACTTTGTCAACAGGGCGACTGTCTATTGGCCGAGAACGGGAGACAAGCTAGAGCTGATCCACACGGTCAGCTATTCGGGCGGCAATACGATGAATGTCAGCGCCACCATGAACGGGACGGTTCCAATCATCGAGGGCCATCAACGGGTGGCTTTCAAAGACTTCACGGAAATCATGTACTGGGATGGTCCCGCGCGCAGTCAGCGAGGTGCCAAGGCGGCGCAGGCTGTGACAACCGGGGTTGGGTTCAGGGGTGACTTCAGCAGAGCACAATTTCGTAAATACCGTGTAGGAGGCTTGGAAAAATTGGTCGAGGGGGAAGAGCCCTGTGATCCCGCTGCGGATCCCGCCTGTGACGATGACGAGCAAGCAAAAGGGTCCACGACAACGTACACGGGCGTGCAGCCTTCCGGGGCGGTCCTGAGGTCGGCCAGGAACATTACGACGACCTACAACCCCGTGAAGCGCACGATGATCGTACACTTGTATAACACCCTGACACCCGTTGAGGCCCCAGGGAGCAAGTAGCCTCACCCCCTCCGAGATGGTACAGACTGCTGGGTTGCCATCGCGACCTCTGAACGGCAACGCTGGGACCGGCTGAGGGCACCCCGTTCTGGAGGTCGTGGGCTACCTTCTGCATGGTGCTGCGAGAGGTTGCCCGGCAGGTGGTCCTTTTACGGCGGAGGTTTTCCCTCGGGAGAAGTCCGTCCGGAAGAGGTATAACAAGCTTGGCGACCTTCAGTTTAGGAAGACGAAAAATGTAATTTCGTGCGGCAGCGGCGATAGACCTCCCTGACACTGGAGGAGCAGCCGGAGGAGGAGGCGCTGGGGCGGCTAGCGAACGGTGGCCTGAGAGGCCGCCGCGTGTCGCCCCGGGCGCGCGCAGCACGGTTCATGAATAGGGCTTGAAGCCGGATTCATCAGCGCTGCCCTCGTGTTCGGGCATTCATGCCCGGGCGAAGGACGCTCTGTCAAAGCAGAATCAACCCCCCGGCGCGGCCGGCGTCGCCGGCGGGCTCAGGCGCACGGTCGGTGTCGCCGTTCCCGGGTCGAGGGTCACCTGGTAGATCTGGCTCGAGGCGCAGGTGGTCCCCTGGCCGGAGGCGTAGCAGTTGGGGACAGTCTTGCCGTTCACCGGCGGGCACCAGGCGGCGATGCCGCCGATCAGGTAGCCCAGGACGGTCTTGCCGCTCAGGTTGTCCAGCAGGATGACGTCGTTGTTGGAGGGCAGGCCCGCGGCGGGCACGAATTTGGTCTCGGCTCCGAGGTACTGGGCGGTCACGGTCCCGCCGCTCGTGCCGGGACAGGTGGGCGCGGAGACTGCGGGCGGAAAGGCGGCTCCCTGATGGAGGAACTGGGCGCTTCCCGCCGTGGTGACGCGGAAGGTGGAGACGCTGGAGATGAACGGGAGGCCGTCGATGGGGCGGGTGGAGAGGTTGACCGCGTCCCCCTTGAGGCAATTGCAGGCCGCGTCCCAGTAGAACTGGCTGATCCCCCCGAGGAAGGTGCTGTACATGGCGCCTTTCGATTTCGAATAGATCTGGAGGGTGGCGCAGTCGTACTGGCTCAGGAGTTGGGCGGCCGATTTGTCCTCGGTGACGTTCAAGCCCACGTTGCTCCCTGGCGTGACGTAGAGGGGGGTGACGTAGCCCTGCATTTTGCCGCCCTTGAACACTCCGCCGTAGACGCCGATGCGCGGGGTGCCCGTGGGGTCCAGGGCCTGCTTGACGGTGAGGTCCCGGCGGTGGAAGGGGTTGTCCGGGTCCATGCCACTGGTGACGGTGGGGTAGGAGCCCTTGTAGCTCGCCTGGAGCTGCACGCCGCTTGCCCCGCGGGAGGCCTGGATGGAGAAGACCCGGATGCTGTTGCTGTACTCCTGCTGGACCTGCCCGCCGCCGTCGCTGCTGTACTCGCCGTTGAACATGTGGCCGTAGAGGAGGAGGACGGAATCGCCCTGGATCTCCAGATCGCCGCCCGTGATCGCCAGGGCTGGGTGCTGGAAGCTCGCCATGTTGGCCTGGGCGAAGGCCGCGTCCAACGCCCCGCCGGTGGTTACGGTCTTCACCAGGGCGTTGAAGTCGACGGCGGTCAGGTACGGCAGGGTCACCATGGTCCCGGTCGTGGGATCGGGGCCGTAGCCTCCGACGATGTAGAGGAAGCCGTCCTCGAGCAGGTATTGGAGGTTGGTCGCCTGGAACTGGTTGACGTATGGCTTGGGCAGACTGGTCACCTTGGCCTGGCCCAGGAGCTTGCGGTTGACGAGGTCGAGGACGTAAACCGTGTCGTTGGCGAACTGCTTGGGAAACGACGGGGCCTGCGCCGCATCCGCGCTGGGAGCGAAGCCGTGGAGCCCGTTGGTGCGCCCGCCGAGGAGCACCACCTGGCTTGGGGCCCCGGCCATGGCAAAGGAGTGGAGGCCCGGGTAGCCGGGGATGGTGAAGGCCTGGAGGTCGACGCTGTACGGGACGTCGGCCGTGGATGGCGCAGTCTGCGCAGCAATCAGGCCCGGCCCGAGGAGCAGGGCGCCGAGGAGGAGGAGACTCCACCGGAGCGGGAGGGCGGTGCGGGTATGGTTCGTCATGTCGTCATCTCCTGTC